>JBARZM010000001.1:0-4638 GCA_049650095.1 Rubrobacteraceae bacterium
TGCTCTTCACCAAGTCGTTCTTCGGCCGCAGCCGCGAGAAACCGAATCCCGTGCCGCCGCCGGACTTGTGGATCATGGCCTGATGCTTGAGCGTGTCGTAGATGCCGTCTATGGAGTCCTCGACCGGAAGCACGAAGCACGCCGAAAGCTGCTGCATCTCACGCCCCGCGTTCATGAGCGTCGGCGAGTTGGGCATAAACTTCCGGGAGAGCATCATCTGAAGGAAACGTTCCTTGCTCTCCTCGTATAGCCTGTCGGCCTCTTCGCCCTCCGTAAAGCGATACTCGCCCTCGGCGATGTTGGACGCCACCCGGTTGAACATCTCTATAGGCTCTTCGATAGCCTCGCCAGCCTCATTTTTCTTGAGGTAGCGCTTCTTGAGAACCGCGAGCGCGTTCTCCGTAATTTCGATATCCGTCAGCCTATTGCGATCTACTTCCATAAGAATCCTCCCCTGTATTTTACTGCGGGTATTGCTTTATCCCACTACTTGCTTTACTTAATTTCCTACTCCAGACCCGGCGAGCTTGACCAACTCGGAACGAAACTGGTCCACATCGGTGTACTGCCGGTACACGGAGGCGAACCTGAGATAGGCGACCATGTCGAGCCGGCGCAAGCGTATCAGAACCATGTCCCCCACACGCCGCGAAGTTACCTCGTGCCGCCGGCGGTCCCTAAGCTCGGCCTCGACCTCATCTACTATGAGCTCTATCTCCTCACCCGAGACCCGCTGCTTCGCGCAAGCCTTCGTAAGACCCGCCTGCAGCTTCACCCGATCGAAAAGCTCCCGCTCCCCGTCGCGCTTGACCACCATCAACCGCAGAGGCTCCCTGCGCTCGTAGGTAGTGAACCGCTTCTCGCACGACAAACACTCCCGCCTCCGACGCACCGCGTCCTTGGTCTCCGAAAGCCGCGAATCTATAACTTTTGTGTCCTCGAAATCGCAGTATGGGCACTGCACCCTGGAACCTCCGTGGCCTCAACACTACATCTGGTAGAAACAAAAGCTAGCACACTACATTTTCGGTTCGCAATACCCTCTAACTCAACCTCAACATCAGGTTAATGCCAGCCGAAGCTCCCGAAACCCGCATTGCCAAGCGAATTATTCGCCGCACAAAGTATCACGAACTTTTTTCATGAATTTTTTCGGAAAATCGGAAAACCCGAGAAAATCCCGCAAAAAGCGGACCTTAATCCACAGGTACAAACTTTTTACTGGACCGCGGATTAAATCTAAGCAATCAATGCTAGTTTATAGTCGTTTGACCCTGAAGCTAAGGTACGCATGTAACGTAAGGTTCTTTTCCGGAGCCCGCGGCCGCTATTTTAGGACTTCTTGCGGCGATTTTTGAAGAACGCGCGGAGTAGTTCGGCAGCTTCGATCTCCAGAAGGCCCCGTTCGGATTGGAAGTTGTGGTTGAGACGGGTGTCGGCCGGTAGATCGTGGAGGGTGCCGGCGAAACCGGCTTTCGGGTCTGTTGCGGCGTAGACGAGGCGGGAAATTCTGGCGGCGTAGGCTGCGCCGGCGCACATGGGGCAGGGTTCGAGGGTCGAGTAGAGGGTGCAGCCGGTGAGGCGCCAACTGCCAGTGCGGGAGGCGGCTTCCCTCAGGGCCAGGAGTTCGGCGTGGGCGGTCGGGTCCTGGGTGGCTTCCCGTTCGTTGGCGGCGACGGAGAGGATTTCGTCGGCGCGGGCGACGACGGCGCCTACGGGCACTTCACCCCTTTCCGCAGCCCGTTTGGCGGCGTCGAGGGCGCGGCGCATCATGGCGAGGTCTTCCTCGCCGTTGGGGGTCTCGGGGTCGAGGTTTCGGGGCACGAGGCCGATGATAGCAGCGATGCCTGACGAGAGGCACGTTGTACGAGAGCGGTTTCGGGATCGGCGTATGGAAGTCGTCTGCAACGCGGTCAGGTAGAGAGTCTCGTCGACGTGGGCGAGGTGTACAGCAGGCTCCGTCAGGCCGTGACGCGGGCCATCCAGTATAAAGAACGAGGTCGTGGACCTCTGTCTCGTGGCCTTATTAGCCGGCGGACACGGGTTGCCGGCCGACGTTCCAGGCGTCGGCAAGACTACGCTGGCGAAAGCCATCTCTTCGGCCACGGCGGCGGACCTCTCCCGCATACAGTTCGCGCCGGACCTGCTTCCGGCGAACATCACGGGAACGAGCGTTTCCGGGGCGCGGTGCCAGAGGAGCTAGTCAAAGAGTTCGACCGCCTGGAGCCCCGCATCCTCAGAGCCATAGAGAATACAAAAGCTTCAGAAACGGTGAACCGGCAACATCCGTCTATTTCTTCAGCGAGCTCTCCTCTATGCCGCCGTTGACCCCGGCCCACTGTCGGGCCGGAAGCCCCCAGAGCGCGATGAAGCCAGCCGCCGCCGACTCGTCGAAGGTGCTGTTCGGGTCATAGGTGGCGAGCTCCTTGCTGTAGAGCGCCTGCGGAGCGGTCCGCCCGACTACCGTGGAAGAACCCTTGTATAGCTTGATCCGGATGGTTCCCGTTACCGTCTTCTGGGTCTCCTCGATGAAAGCGTCTAGTGCGGTCTTTAGCGGCGTGAACCACAGGCCGTCATAGGTCAGTTCGGCGTAACGCTGCTCGACCTGCGCCTTGAAGCGGAGCACGTCTTTGGTGAGCGTCATCGTCTCCAACTCTTTGTGGGCCTGGATGATGGTCATGGCGGCGGGGGCCTCGTAGATCTCACGGCTCTTTATACCCACCAGCCGGTCTTCGATCATGTCGATCCGCCCCACCCCGTGCTCCCCGACAACCCCGTTTAACTCCCCGATTAGCTCTACCAATGACAGCTCCTCGCCATCCAGGCTCACCGGAAGCCCTTCCACAAACCCGATCTCGACGTACCGGGCCTCGTCCGGGGCGTCTTCCGGCTCTTTAGTCATCATATAAACGTCAAGTGTAGGTTCATGGTCTGGATCTTCGAGTGGGCCGGCTTCGATAGAGCGTCCCCAGAGGTTCTCGTCCACGCTGTAGGGAGACTTCTTGGTGGTCGGTACGGGGATGCCGTGTTCTTCGGCGTACTCCATCTCCTCGGGGCGGCTCATGCTCCAGTCCCGCATCGGGGCCACGACGGTCAGGTCCGGCGCGATGGACGCCGTAGTAACGTCGAACCGCACCTGATCATTACCTTTTCCCGTGGAACCATGGGCTATGTGGGTCGCCCCCACCTCGCGTGCGGCCTCGACGAGCTTTTTGGCTATGAGCGGCCGGCCGAGCGCCGTGAAAAGCGGATACTTGCCGCCGTAAAGGGCGTTCGCCTTTATCGCCGGAGCAACGTACTCCTCCACGAACTCTTCCCGGGCGTCACGCACGAAGGCGTCGGAAGCCCCGATCTTCAACGCTTTTTTTTTGACGTCTACTTCAGGTTCACCTTGCCCGAGGTCTAGATACAGGGCGTAAGGTACCGCCCCTTGTTTCTCGAACAGCTTCAAGCAGACCGAGGTATCCAGTCCTCCGGAGTAGGCGAGCACGACTTTCTTTCCTTCTAGCATGTTGGACCCTCTTTTCGATTAGTTTGGCTCGGCAAGGTTGCGCTTCATGGTGATGCTGACGCCGTTCACACTGTTTGTTCTTTCGCTGCCATGAACTATCTGAAAACCCATTCTTTCGTACAAATGGAAGGCCGGGTTATCTGTTCTGACGCTGAGGCATATCGTGCTGTACATACGCCCTGCTTCTTCTACAAGCTGCGCGAGCAGTAGTGCGCCCACGCCTATACCCCTAAACTCGGGGCGAACGGCTATCGCGAGTTCTGGGGTCTCGTCGTCTACGTATCCGTAGCCTCTGTTTTCACCGGTCAACAGCCGCACCCACGCTGCCCCAACCGGGTGCCCATCTGTCGCCATGGCGATAAGCCCAAGGTCTTTTTCATCCATCCAGCCCTCAACGTACCGTGCGGTGCCGGGGTTCTCCATGACGTCTCGAACCGCGGGTCTTTGGGCGGCTTCCGTGAGCATTTCCCATAGAAAGGGTTTGTCTTCCTCGGTGGCTGACCTTATGGTAAAGGATTTTTCGATCCCTCCGGGGCTTTTGATTCCGTATCCCGCTTTTTGTAAGGCGATTTTTGCTGTCTGCAGCGATCCTTCTTTGACGAGTATGTAGTCGGTATCGTAGGTCGATACGACGAAAACGCTGACGTTCGCCCCGGCTAGCGCATCTGTTATTCTAGCCAAAACCCCGATCAAAGAGAAGTCGAGTGGTCCTTCCAGTTTGAGGGCCCGCCAGCCCGGTTCGCACGCAACGTTTTCCGGAACGGACCTTTCCGGGCATACCACCGAGAGTTCGTCGGCTGTTCGTGTGAGCGAGAGAAAGCCTGATGACGCTTCCCACGCCGAGATATTGGAGGCGGCGTCGAACCTGCAGACTGCCAGCCGTTCGTTGAGGATAGAGAGGTAGAGTGATGTTTCGGAGACCTTCATGCCAGTATTTCGAGCTCCTCGCCGACGGAGAGTCCTTCGGGGATCGCTTTTATTCCTGCCGTTTCGAAGACGAAGATGGCGTGCCTTGTAAATCGTATCCGCACCCTTTGTACAGGCCTATTCCAGGTTGCCGGCGGGACGGGTTTTCGCGCGGCAGACGTCGGAGATTATGTTCGACACCTCCTCCGCGGAGGCGTTGT
>JBARZM010000002.1:0-8618 GCA_049650095.1 Rubrobacteraceae bacterium
TCTTCACCCGCGGCACGACCGAGTCCATAAACCTCGTCGCCTACGCCTGGGGCCGAAAGAACCTGCGCGAGGGCGACGAGATCGTCCTGACCGAGGCCGAGCATCACTCGAACCTCGTCCCCTGGCAGCTCGCCGCGCAGGCGACCGGAGCGAAGCTGCGCTTCATCCCCATCCTCGAAGACGGTACGCTAGATATGGAAGAGGCGGGGCGCCTGATCGGGCCAAAGACCAGGCTAGTCGGCTGCATCCACGCTTCGAATGTCCTAGCCACCATCAACCCGGTGAAAGAGCTGGCGGAACTAGCCCATGCTAACGATGCCCTCATGCTGGTAGACAGTGCCCAGAGCGCGCCGCACCTGCCGGTGGAAGTAGAGGAACTCGGCTGCGACTTCTTCGCGGGCAGCGGGCACAAGATGCTCGGGCCGACGGGCGTCGGGGTGTTGTGGGGGCGCCCGGAACTACTTGAAGAGATGGACCCGTTTTTGGGTGGCGGGGAGATGATCCGGGAGGTCCACCTCGACCACTCGACCTGGAACGACCTCCCCTACAAGTTCGAAGCCGGCACCATGAACATCGCCCAGGCCATCGGCCTCGGCGCCGCTGTGGACTACCTGGAAAGCCTCGGCATGGAGAACGTGCGCGAGCACGAGAAACAACTCGGAGAGTACGCCTATCGGCGCCTTTCGGAAATCGAAAACGTAAAGCTCTACGGTCCCGCAGAGGATCGGACGGGCCTCGTCTCCTTCTCGCTGCCGGATGTACACCCGCACGACCTGTCGCAACTTTTGAACGAGGAAGGCGTCGCCATAAGGAGCGGCCACCACTGCACCCAGCCGCTGATGCGTCGCCTCGGCACCGTGGCTACCGCGCGGGCGAGCTTCTACCTCTACAACACGGAGGAAGAGGTGGATGCGCTGGTCGGCGCCATCGAAAGCGCCCGCGAGTTCTTCGGGTCGTTCGTAAAATGAACATGATGCGCGAACTCTACGGACAGATCATCATGGACCATTACCATCGCCCCAGGAACAAGGGCGAGTTGGAAAACGCCGACCTCGAAGAACACCTTTTGAACCCGCTCTGCGGCGACGAGGTAACGATCTACGCCGTCTTCGACGGTGACAAGGTGGCCGACGTAAAGTTCAGCGGACGGGGCTGCTCAATATCCCAGGCCTCGGCCTCGATGATGACCGAACGATTGATGGGCAAGAGCCGCGAGGAAGCGGAGGAGGAGATCCGGCACTTCAAAAACATGATAGTCGGCGAAGAAGAGTTCCCCGAGCAAGACGAGCTTGCGGCCCTCAAGGGCGTCATCCAGTACCCGTCCCGCATCCGGTGCGCCACCCTGTCCTGGAATGCTTTCCAGAAGGGCATGGAGAGCGCCGGGGAGTAGGCAGCCGGTTTATCCGACGCCGCTCCGTCCCACGTCGGGCACCGGCGTCCATTTAACGCCCCGATCCTACGTCGTTGCTGTTGCCGAGTCGATCATGGTACTTTCGCAAGGCGCCATCGGGCGTCGCCTCCAGGTCTACGCCGGTGCTGTTAGCCAGGCATGCTACTCTCCGTCGAACAGTCGAGAGCCCCGCACCCATGTATCTCCCTTTCTGGCTATCCCGCTATCTCCAACAACGGTAGGAGGCTTACCGAAATTTTATGTGATCCAGATCAAATCGGTGTACAATCTGTTTATGGCCTTGTTTCGTTACGGGAGGACGTATTACGCGGAAGGAGAGTTCGTGCGCCGCACGGACGCTTTGCCGGGTGATGACCTGGATCCGGTGGTGCGGATCGAAGAGAACCTGGGGACGGTCGAGGTTCCTTGCGGCAAGGTGGATTGCCGGAGCAACTGCCTGGAGTATCTGGTGCGGGCGGCCCACCGGGAGGCCCACCGGGAGGTCCGTCAGGAAGAGGACTACCCCCTGGCGGAGTGTAAGATATCTTCGCTCGTTAGCATTCTGTAGCTAGACTTCTTCCTCGAAGACGTGGTGTTTTTGATCTGGATGGCGCCGGGCGGTGTAGAACCGGTAGAGCGGGCCGCCGCCTATGGGTGCGAGGAAGAGTCCGGTAAGCCCCGCCGGCAGGAGGTCCCGGGCGATGGTCCAGGCTACGAGCAGCGGGGTGCCGGGGGCGAACTGGGAGCTGTTTATCAGGCTTAGAGGGTCCAGGACACCGCCTGACGGGAGTAGGCCGATCGCGTAAGCCCCGATAATGAGCAGGCTGGAGATCAGACCCATAAGCAACGATAGCCCGATGCTGAGTGTAAACCTGGTCCCGAACGAGGTATTGTCGGTGGTTCTGGAGCCTCTTCGGATTAGCAAGAGGCTGGCGTAGATCGGGGTCGCGACGAGGCCGCCGATGAGGCCCGCGGCCATGTAGGTAAGGGCGAGCGTGGTGAGGTTGCCTTCTCCGCTCTCGCTGCTCTGCAAGATGAGTAGTATGATCGGGGTCGGGAACAGGGACTTTACGATGGCGAAGACAAACCCGTAAAGCGCGCCGAGCCCCAAAAGTCTTGAGATCATCGTGGCCCTTCTTTCGTGTCGGCTTTTGCGAGATGGTTTACCAGCGTTCCGAAGATGGGACCGGGCAAGACCCCACCTACCAGAGCATACAGAAACACGGACAAAGAAACAAAGAAACTCCCCAGAAATACCTGGGGACGCATTAGCGACGAGAGGTCCCCGGCGCCGCCGGGCGCGTACCCGGAGATCGTGGGCGCCACAGTTCCCCAGAAAAGCAGCGTCGCCACTCCCCCGCCGACGAGTGCCTGGGAAAACCCCGTGCCGAGCCCGGCCAACACGGGATTGCGTCCGCTCTTCTTGGCTCTCATCGCGGACCGTCGTTCGGCGGCCAGCAGAAGCCCGTCCGGGCGGGGTGGGTTCGCCCTTACGAAGTCCGGCGCGGCGGCGGGGGTCAATCCCCACAGCAGGCCCAGGCCAAACAGCCGGTTTCGTAGGGTGGGGCTCATGCGGCCCGCGCCCGCTTTCCGCGGGCCAGCCGGTAAATGAAAAAACCGGTGAGCGGCGACAGCAAGAGGCCGACTACCAGGGAGTAAGTAAGGACGGCGCGGCCAACGATCCATCCCTGTACGAAGAGATCCGGGGTCTGCACGAGCCGGAGGATGTTCCCCGGCGTAACGATGGAAAAGCCACTCATGGTGACCGTGATGGCCAGCCACGCCCAGATCGTCGCCAGAGCCCCGGTCACCAGCGTCTGCAAGGCTCCGGTCAATATCCCGGAGACGACCCAGCGCGTCCGGCTTTCCTTCCCGGACCGCTTTCTGAGGGCCATCCAACCGGCGAACAGAAAGCCGGCGGCGGCGCTGAAGGCCGCGCCGAGGAAAGCCGTGACGAGGAAAGGGCTCAACGTCATGGGCCCCCGGAAAGCCACCTCCGCCGGGATGACGGCCATCACCAACCCCCAGAGGGCGCCGGCGGAGATCAAAAGGTTTCGCGTAAAGGCGTTCATCACCTCATTATAGATACCTCACGCTACGCCGGATCGTAGCAATATTTTTCACGAGGCCCGCCTCGCGCGTTTACTCGACGCCCTCGTCGTCGTTGCCGCCTTCTT
Source organism: Rubrobacteraceae bacterium (assembly GCA_049650095.1). Lineage (GTDB taxonomy): Bacteria > Actinomycetota > Rubrobacteria > Rubrobacterales > Rubrobacteraceae > SIRX01. The sequence continues at coordinate 3,568 of JBARZM010000002.1, forward strand.
CTATCCAGACGGTCTTGGCGTTGACGAACTCCCGGATGCCGAATATGGAGAGTTCCCGGCCGTAGCCGGACTCCTTCACGCCCCCGAAGGGAACCTCCGGGGTGGACTCGGTCATCTTGTTGATGTAGACCATCCCGGCCTCTATCTCGTTTATGAAGCGTTCCCGCTCGTCCGGGTCGTTGGTCCAGACGCTGGAGCTCAGGCCGAACGGGGTGTCGTTGGCGAGGCGTAGGATGTCGTCTATGTTACCCGCCCGGAAAAGCGAGGCGACGGGGCCGAAGATCTCCTCCCGGTAAGCCGGGGAGTCCTCGGGGATGTCGGTGAGAACGGTCGGCGGGTAGAAGTTCCCGGGCCCGTCCAGCGGCTTGCCGCCGGTCAGCGCCTTGGCCCCGGCCTCGACCGAGTCCCGGACTTGCTGGTCCACGTCTTCGAGCATCTGCTCCGTGGAGAGCGGGCCCATGTCGGTGTCGTCTTCCATCGGGTCTCCGACCTTCAGGGCCTCCATGGCCTCGACGTAGCGCCGCTCGAACTCGTCGGCGATCTCCTCGTGGATTATGAACCGCTTGCCGTTGATGCACGACTGGCCGTTGTTGAGCGTCCGGGCGGTAACGGCGGTGGAGACTGCCTCATCCAGGTCCGCCGACGGCATGACGATAAACGGGTCGCTGCCGCCGAGCTCCAGGACGCTCTTTTTGATCTTCTCTCCAGCCTCGCCCGCGACCTGACTGCCCGCCGGCCCGCTGCCGGTTAGCGTTACCGCCTTCACACGCTTGTCGTCGATGATGGCCTGGACTTGCTTACTGCCGATCAAAAGCGTCTGGAACGCGCCCTCCGGGAACCCCGCCCGGTGAAAGACGTCCTCTATAGCGAGGGCGCACTGCGGTACGTTCGAGGCGTGCTTGAGGAGCACCACGTTGCCCGCCATGAGGCCCGGGGCCGCGTGCCGGAAGACTTGCCAGAACGGGAAGTTCCAGGGCATGACGGCCAGCACCGGCCCGATGGGCTGGTAGCGGATGTAGACGTTCGCACCCTCGTACTCTATTTCCTCGTCCGCCATGAACCGCTCGGCGTTTTCGGCGTAGTAGCGGCAACCGCGGGCGCACTTGTTCGCCTCGGCTATCCCGGCGGCGAGCGGCTTGCCCATCTCGTTCGTTATGATGCGCCCGAGCTCTTCAGCCTCTTCCTCGAGGATCTCCGCCGCCCGCGTCATCATCCGGGCGCGCTCCTCGAAGGAAGTCTTGCGGTACTCCCGGTAAGTCTCGTCGGCGGCCTGGAGCTTCTCTTCTATCTGCTCTTCGCCCAACGCCTCAAAAGACTTCTCTTCTTCACCCGTCGCCGGGTTGATAGTGGATATAGCCATCTCTAGACCTCCTCGAACTTCGTTTCGCCCAGTGTTCACCGGTAAGTATAACTGCACGCTTGCCATTCGTTTATCCTGCGGGTCCGCCATTAGATCCGGTTTCCGCCCGGGGCTGGTTTTGCTTCTGGGCCTGGTCCTCGAACGCTTCTTCGAGGGCGCCTTGAATCTCCGGGTCCCGGTAGAGCTTGCGCCCGTCGAGTTCGGACACCGCCTCGATGCCCCGGACGCTGTTGACGCAGTAGAGGGGGCCGTCCAGGGTTTCGGGCAACGTACCTTCCCGGACGAGTCCTGCTTCCAGGACGGCCCGCCGGGCGACGCCGGGCAGTGTCTTCCCGTCCAACGCCGGGGTGAGCAACCCGCCTGCGTGAAAGCCGACGACGTTGGAGACCGTGCCTTCGAGGAGTGTCCCGTCCTCCGCAAACAGCGCCTCGTCGCAGCCGGCGGCCTCGGCCTCGCGGAGCCCGAGCACGTTCGGCAGGTAGTTGAGCGTCTTGTGGGCGGCGAGCGGCCCCCGGGAATCGGGGATGGTGATCGCCCGTAGCGGGGGACGCGCCGCCGGCGCCTCCGAGGCCGTTACGAGCACGGTCGGGTCTCCGGTGTTTAGTACGGAAGGGCCGCGCCCGCCCGGACCGCGCGTAACGATTATCTTGAGGACTCCACTCTCCAGTTCGAGGCGGGGGATCAAACCCCGGCAAGCCTCGGCGAGAGACTCTAATTCGGGCGGTTCTATGTGGATCGCGGCCGCGTCCCGGCCCAGCCGTTCGAGATGCCACGCCAAAAAACGCGGGTCGCCGCCGGAGACCCCGATCGTGGTGAAAACTCCGTCTCCGTAAGACAGGCCCCGGTCCCAAGCGGAGACCTTCGCCTCACCGGCCGGCAGATAGGAACCGTTCAAGTAGGCGAGGCTCACGGCGGCGTCGCCCCGAGGCATTCCAGCAGTGCCGCGGCCTTGGCTACGGACTCCCGGTACTCCCGCCCCGGCGCGGAGTCGGCGACGATTCCGCCCCCGGCCTGGGCGTAGGCCGTGCCGTCCTTGAGGAGGATGGTCCGGATGATGATGTTCATGTCCATCGAATCCTTCCCGATGCATCCGAAAGATCCCGTGTAGAGGGCGCGCCGGACGGGCTCCAGTTCCTCTATTATCTCCATGCAGCGGACCTTCGGGCAGCCGGTTATGGTCCCGCCGGGGAACATTCCCGCCAGCAAGTCCACCGCGTCCTTATCCGGGGCGAGCTCGCCGGAGATTTCGGAGACTATGTGTACGACGTGGGAGTAGACCTCCGTCGCCATCAACTCTTCTACCCGGACCGTGCCGTAGTCTGCGGTGCGCCCGAGATCGTTCCGCTCCAAATCCACGATCATGGTGTGCTCCGCCCGCTCTTTGGGATCTATCAGGAGCGCGTCCCCGGCCCCCGAACCCCGGGGATAGGTACCCGCTATGGGCCGGGTCGAGGCCTTGCGGTCCGAAAGCCGCACGAGCAACTCCGGCGAACTGGAGACCGCGGCGAAGCCCGGGAAAGAGAGCATACCCCCGTAAGGCGAAGGGTTTACGGTGCGCAGGGACCCGTAAAGTTCCGTCGCGTCTCCCGGGAACGGCGCCTCGAACCGCTGCGAGACGTTGACCTGGAAGACGTCGCCGGCCCGAATGTACTCTTTGATCCGCCCTACCGCCCGCTCGTATCCGCCCGGTCCCATGCTGGATCGCGCGGCGCCGGCTCCTTCAGCCACCTTCGACGTGAGCGGCGGCGCTCCTTCTATAGACTTCAGGAGGTGCGCCGGGTCCTCTCCGGCCGGCACGGATACCCAGGCCCCGCCCCGGCCCACGCCAACCGCGTAGCGGGGGAGTATGAATTGGGCGACCGGGAGTTTAAGGTCGTCTTCGGCGAGGCTGGGCAGCCGCTCCAGGCGCCGAACCGCATCGTAGGAGAGGTAGCCGAAAAGCCCGTGGCCATTCTCGAGCGGGGCCGGGCTCCCCGGGACATCCCCCAAGATCCCGCGCAGTTCGTCAAAGGGAGAGGTGTCTTTCTCCACGACCAGGCGCCGCTCGGGCTCGAAGGCTAGCACGGAGGTTCCCCAGCCTTCACCTTCGAGCAGGACGAACGGGTCTTTGCCGGGTACGAGGCCCAGCGCCGGTATCAGCGCGGCGAGGTCCGGGGCGTACGGCAGCCGGTGGACTTCTCGCGGGCCTTCGTAGGAAACTTTTGGTATGACGTCGGCCTCGGGCACAGCGCAATGGTACCGGTCGACGGGAACTTCGTCATTTCGGCCCGGCGGTTAAGCCTAGCGGTTACAATCACAGGTCCTATGGAATCTACGGTAAATGGTTCGGCGGCCCGGCAGGTTCTGGAAGAGAAGGCCCGGGCGGCAGGCTTCGACCTCGTTGGCGTTAGCCCGGCGGAGCCGCTTTCGGAGGGCGGCGAGCGGCTGCGAGAGTGGCAGGAGGCCGGTATGGCCGCCGACATGGGCTACATGCAACGGCCGGTGGAGTTGATCTCGAACCCCAAAAAACTCCAGAAGAGCGCGAAGAGCGTCGTCTCTTTGGGCGTCTCGTACTACCCCGGCGAACATCCCGAGAACCCCGGCAGTGGAAAGGTCGCCCGGTATGCGTGGGGCCGCGACTATCACATGGTCATCAAGGAGCGTTTGTTCCGGTTGCGAGAAGAGCTAGAGGAAGAGTTGGGGGTGAGGATCAAAGCCCGCGCTTTTACGGACGCCGTGCCGCTTTTGGAGCGTTCGGCGGCGCAGCACGCGGGGCTCGGTTTCTTCGGGCGAAACTCGTGCGTTATCAACGGGGAGATCGGGTCTTACTTCTTTATAGCAGACCTCATCATGGACCTGGAACTTCCCCCAAACGCCCACGGGACGGGCACTTGCGGACAATGCACCCGGTGCATGGACCGCTGCCCGACCGGCGCCATAAAAGCCCCCGGCGTGGTGGACGCCCGGCTGTGTATCTCGTACCTCACCATCGAGAATAGTGGTGATATCCCCCGCGAACTGCGACCGCTGGTCGGCGATTGGGCCTTTGGGTGCGACATCTGCCAGGAGGTCTGTCCATACAACAAGACAAAGGCCACGCAGAGCCGCTGGCCGGAGTTTGGCGCCCAGGCCGGCACGGGACCATATCTGGATTTCACCGAGGTATTAGAGATTCGGACCGAAGAAGAGTTCGAGAGTCGTTTCGCCGGGACTCCTCTCACCCGCCCCGGGCGGGCGGGCCTGCTCCGCAACTGCTGCGTGGCCGCCGGAAACCTGAGGCTCGGTAAAAACGTGCCGCCGCTAACGCGCTGCCTGCAGCGGGACCCCTCGGCGCTCGTGCGGGGGCACGCCGCCTGGGCTTTAGGTGAGATCGGGGGTCCGGAGGCCAGGGCCGCCCTGCGCGATGCGGAAAGCACGGAGACCGGGCAGTGGGTTCTGGACGAAATCGGGCCGGCCAGAAAAGAAGCGGACCGGAACGCTCCGGTGGGTTAGAATAGAGGGACTATGGCGGATCAGACCAATTACTATAAGGTGCTCGGCGTATCCCGGAACGCCTCCCAGAGCGAGATAAAGAATGCTTATCGCCAGCTCGCCAAGGAGCGGCACCCGGATCAGCCGGGGGGCAGCGCGAACCAATTCTCCACTTTGCAAGAGGCGCACGCGGTACTCGCGGACCCGAACCGCCGCCGGCAACACGACGAGTCACTGGACC
>JBARZM010000003.1:0-10626 GCA_049650095.1 Rubrobacteraceae bacterium
CGTCGGGAAGCTTCAGGAACGGTATCCGGGACTCCGGCCGGTATGTTTCTACTCGCCGTACGAGGCGGCGGCGTGGGCCATAATCGGCAACCGCATCCGCATCGTGCAGGCGGCTAAAATGAAGAAACGCATGGCCGAAGAACTTGGCCCCGTCGTCGAGATAGCCGGTGAGCCGGAGCGGTCTTTCCCAGGACCTTCGCGGCTCGCGCACCTCGAAGGCTTTCCAGGGTTGTTCGGCAGAAAAGCCGAGTACCTGCGGGCCATAGGAAGGGCCGCCGCCGAAGGGTGGTTGGACGCGGTGTATCTACGCTCGCTGCCGGTCGAGGACGCGCTCGCAGAGTTGAAAGAGCTACCCGGTATCGGGGATTTTTCGGCGGAGTTGATCCTGCTGCGCGGCGTCGGAGAGCCGGATCTCCTGCCAACCAACGAGCCGAGACTTGGTCGGGCCGTCGCGATGGCCTATGGCCTCGACGAGCCGCCGACCACGGAGGAACTGGAGCGGATGGCGGGGACTTGGCGGCCGTACCGGACCTGGGTGAGCCTTCATCTACGGGCCATGCTCGAAGACGAGACCGGGGAGATCTCCGGCAAGCGTTAGGTCGCCTCTTTGACCCGCGGCACGTAGAGCTTTTCGACGTAGTCCCGGACCATGCGCTGGGTACTGAACTCCGGGGCGATCGTCGTTATGGACTCTTTCATTACCCCGACCCAACCTTCGGGAACGGCCTCTGCGTTCCGGTCGTAATATAGCGGGACCAGTTCCCGCTCCAGCGTCGCGTACAGGGATTCGGCGTCGGCGGCGTCTTGCTCCTCCAGCGAGCCGTACTCTTTCTCCTCGCCAATAGTCCAGCCGTTCTTGCCGTTGTAGGCTTCGGGCCACCAGCCGTCTAGGACGCTGAAGTTGGGCGCGCCGTTTAGGGAGGCTTTCTGGCCGGAGGTGCCGCTGGCCTCCAGCGGCCGGCGCGGGTTATTGAGCCACACGTCTACGCCTTGCACGAGATGCCGGGCGACGTTCATGTCGTAGTCTTCGAGGACGAAGAGGTGGCCGCCGAGCTCGTCCGCCGTCCGGTGGAGGGTTTGTATGAACTCCTTGGCCGGCTCGTCGGCCGGGTGGGCCTTTCCGGCGAAGATGAACTGTACCGGGCGTTCGGAGTCCGCGACGATGCCGCGCAGCCGGTCCATGTCGGAGAGGAGCAACGTCGCCCGCTTGTAGGTTGCGAAGCGTCGGGCGAAACCTATGGTGAGGGCGTCGGGATTCAGTTCGTGAACAGACCCGCCGGAGCGTTCAGCCTGAAGCCGGAGCCGGCGGTTTACAAATCCGGTCATGGAGAGCTTCGTCGCCGCGTGCGCCCGCCAGAGTTCGGCGTCCGGTATCTCACGGACGAAAGACCAGGCTGCGGCGTCTTGAATATTGTCCCGCCAGGAACCGCCGCCGGAGTAGCGATCCAAGAGATCCGACAACTCGCGGGAGAGCCAACTCCAGGTGTGGATGCCGTTGGTTACGTGGGAGATGGGGGCGTGGGAGTGACCGTTTTCCTCGAACATGCCCCACATACCCTCGCTGACTTCCCGGTGGAGATCCGAGACGGCGTTGGTGGACGCGGCGTGGGCCGTGGCGAGCGCGGTCATGTTGAACATCGGTCCCCACTCTTCTTGCTTGTGGCCGAGGCTCCACAGGTTCTCGTGGTCGGTGCCCAGGGCTTCGGGCCAGCCGGCGAGGAACTCCTGGAACAACTCCGGATGGAAAGCGTCGTGGCCGGCGGGGACCGGGGTGTGGGTGGTAAAAGCCGTGTTGCCGACGATCTTCGCGCGGGCTTCCTCGAAAGATTCGCCGGTTGCGACCAGCTCTCGTGTCCGTTCCAGTACGGAGAACGCCGCGTGGCCCTCGTTCATGTGGTAGACGGAAGGCTGGATGCCGGTGGCGCGCAGCGCCCGGACGCCGCCGACACCCAGGATCAACTCCTGCGCGATGCGGGTCTCGTCGCCGCCGCCGTAGAGCCGGGCGGTTATCCGGCGGTCTTCTTCCGTATTTGCGGGAACGTCGGCGTCCAGGAGCAGCACCGGGGCGCGGCCGACTTCCACCTTCCAGACCTTCAGGTATAGTTCCCGGTCTTCGAGCCCGATGCTGACCAGGACCTCATCGCCAGCCCCATCGAGGGCCGGACGGATCGGCCGCCGCCCCGGTTCGAATGGCTCGTAGATTTCCTGCTGGCGGCCACCGGCGGCTATGCGCTGGCGGAAGTACCCTTGGGAGTAGAGTATCCCGACGCCGACCAGCGGCAGGCCGATGTCCGAGGCGCTTTTTACGTGGTCCCCGGCGAGCACCCCGAGGCCGCCGGAGTAGACCGGCAGCGACTCGTGCAGCCCGAACTCCGCTGAGAAGTAGGCGATGGGACCGTCAAGCTCCGGGTGGGCTTCCCGGGCCCACAGGTCTTTGCGTCCCAGGTAAGCGTCGAAGTCTCGCATCACGCGGTCGTAGTCTTCCACGAAGGCTGGGTCTTCGGCGGCGGCGTTCAGGTCCGTCTCCTGGAGTAGTCGAACCGGGTTGTGCTCCGTGCTCTCCCAGAGGTCTGGGTCGAGGCTGGAGAAGAGCCTCTGCGCCGCCGGGCTCCAGGTCCAGAAGAGGTTGTACGCGAGGTCTGGTAGTTTTTGCAGACGAGCGGGGGTGTCGATGTGCATGCTAGAGGTTTCCTGTTCTCTGAATCTTTTCGTACGTTCTCGTGGCGTAGATAGTGCTTTTACGGCGGCAATCCTACCACGAGTCCGCCGTGGAGTAACGTGCGCCGCCGGCCGGTTGGCGGCGGGGTTTCCGTTAGGAAAGTTCTCTGAGCAGGGCTTTCAGCTTGGGGGCGAGTTCTTCTATCTCGTCCGGGGAGCACTGGACGTGGAGGTGGATGTTCAGCGCTGGCGTCTCCGCGTCGTCGGTGGAGAGGGTGATCTCGGCCGGGTCCGGCATTCCGGGGCTCGTGCCGGAGGTTTTCTCCTCGAACTCTTCGTCGACGGTGGCGACGATTTCGCCGTCCCGCTCTTTTAGCAAGTCCGCGACCTTGAGAATCTCGATGATCGCGCCCGCGCCCGTCATGACGGGCTTGTTTCGGGGCTGGCCGGCGGCGTGGGCGATGTAGGCCTGGACGGTCGCGTAGAGCATCCCCTCCCGGAGCTTTACGGCGGCGACCACGTTTTGGAGGAACTCGTTGGTAGAGACGATCTCCCGCCAGTTCCGCTTTATCCCGGCCTGGTTCCGGTGCTCCAGGGCCAGCGCGAGCGCCCGGCCTTGCGGGGTGACTACCTTCTCGCCCCTCAAGATGCCGATGGACGTCAGAAAGGCGTTCGTACGGCTGACGCTGGATTGGTGAACGGCGTCGAGCTTGCTCACATCTCCCGGGCCCGCCGCCTCGTCCCGGGTCCCGTAAGCTACTATGGTGTTTACGAGCCCCTCGTAAGTCGAGCCCGGCAGCCGGAACTCATTCTCCGCCATCCAAAGCTCCTCTCCCCGCTCGACGTCCTTGCAACAGCAAACCCGACGGACATTATAACGGGGAGAGGAGCTTTCGGCTTGGGCCGCGCGGGTTTGTTCTCTAGGCGAAGCCTCCCGTTATGGCTATGACGGCCGGCTTTGGTTTGTCGCCGCCAGGCCAGGTGCTGGTCGGCTCGTCGACGCTCTCGCTCTCTTCGCCGGGGTGCTGGACCGCGAGGAAGAGGGTCTTGCCGTCCGGGGTAAAAAACGGGCCCGTCATCTCGCTCTCTACGGGGCCGCTGGCGAACTGGAAAGCGTCGCCCCGGGCCTGCTCTTCTACGGCGGGCATCACGAAGATACCGTTGTTTTTGAAGGTGGTGTAGATACCCTGGTTGTGCTTGCTACTGGAGATGTCGGTCACGACCCAGAGGTTGCCCGAGTTGTCGAAGGCCAGGTTGTCCGGGCTCGAAAAACCGGTGTTTGGGCCGCCGGCCGCGAAGACCTCGAAGCTGAACTCCGTCGCCTCGGGGTCGCCGTCTTTCTCGAAGATGCGTAGTACCTGGCCGTGGAAGTTGCCGTGGTTCTCGTTGTTGGTCAGGGAGCAGTAGACGGTCCCGGTTTCAGGGTGGACCTCGATGTCCTCGCAGCGGTCCATCGGGGTGCCGATTGGCGGATCGTCCTCTGTTTCAGAGAGCTTGACCGCCTCGGCGGTCCGGGTGAGTACGTCGGCCTGGTCTTTGAAGTCGTTGTCTTTGAAAATGGGGTTGTTCTCGAAGTCCAGGGCCGTCCATTTGCCGTTGGCAAAGTCCGCGACGTAGAGCATCCCGTCCGTGAGGAGGTCCAGATTTGCTTTCCGGTCGCCTTCTTTGTAAGCGCCGCTGGAGACGAACTTGTAGATGCACTCGTCTTCCTGATCGTGGCCCGTGTAAGCGACTACTTTGCCGGAATCGGCGACCCGCAGCGCGACGTTCTCGTGCCGGATCCGCCCGAGCCAGGTATGCTTGCGCGGCTTTGACTGCTTGTCGAAGGGGTCGATCTCGACGACCCATCCGTAGTGTTCCGGGGGCTGGGTCTCTTTGGCGTTGAGCCAGCCGGCGTCGGCGGACGCCTCGTCGTCTTCGGCGTTTTTCGGCGTCCGCGCGCCGTAGTAGTATTGGAAGTTCTCTTCGCACGAGAGCACCGTGTTCCAGGGGGTTACCCCGCCGCTGCAGTTGGCGAGGGTGCCGACTACCTCGTTCGCCCCCTGCACCGCCTCGGAGCCGGCCGCCGGCCCGGTGAGGTCCATGGGCGTCTTGGCGTCTATCCGGCGGTTGTACTCCCCGTCTTCGACGAACTGCCAGGAGTCGCCTTCTTTGCGGACCCGGATCACCGACCCACCTACCGCCGCCTTCTCTTTCTCTATCTGATCCGCCGAGAGGTCTCCTTCACCTTTGAAGCCGGAGACCCACTTGGAGTCGACGTACTCGTGATTGACCCACAAGATGCCGTCTTCGCTGTCGTCGCCGCCTGCGAGGGCGTCTATCGGGAAGTACGCCACGTAATCGTTGTTGAACCCGAAGTTCCGGTCGGAGGTTACGGGGTCGCCCCAGGCCCGGATAACCTTGTACCCGAACCCCTCCGGCAACACCACGTCGTCCTTGTCGGTCGGCTTTATTGGTTTGAAGAAGACCTTCGCGCCGGACCCCGAAGCGCCCTGACCGCCGGATGCGGTCGCGCCGCCGGTCGTTCCCTGGGCTTTGGCCTCGCCGGAGAGGATTCCCGAGCTACCGGCGGCCAGCGCCGCGGAACCCGTACCGAGAAAAGTCAGAAACTTGCGCCGGCTAATACCTGTGGGTGTGGGATCCACGCTGAGACCCCGCTTTTCTTTCTTGGTCTGCTGTACGCTCGACTTGTCTTTCAATAGTTCGCCCTCCCTGATCTAGACTCATTCCCCCGAATGTTAAAGTTTTTCTCGCCTCCCTGTGTTTCACGGAAGTTAACTTTCCATTAAAGCTGCGTTACCCGGATAAACCATCCGGTGGCCCATGGAAGGGCAAAAAACTGATGCGGAGGGCCGAATTGCGAGACCGTATACCGGGCTTGAAGCCCACCGTCCGCCGCTGTAAGGTTGGCTTTGTGGACGACAACGGAGAGTCTCGGGGGTTATGAATACAATCGGCCTCTACATGCCCGGACCGACCGGTACGTCATATCCTGGGAGCGCCACCGAACGTTCGAGGAATATGTCCTCAAAGACGCCGGCGCCCACTCGCCGAGCTATGGACTTTGGGTTTGCATCCCCGTTGGGGCGAGGCTTCTAAAATGCGCGTCCTGATAGCCGGCTGCGGCTACGTCGGCTCGGCCCTTGGCGAGCTTCTGGCCTCCGGGGGGCATACGGTCTTCGGGCTTCGCCGCGACCCCGCCTCTTTGCCGGGAACCATAGCGCCCGTCGCCGCGGACCTCTCCCGCCCGGTGGCGTCCGAAACGTTGCCCGCGGCGCTAGACTACGTTTACTACACCGCCTCTGCCGGGAGCCCGGATGACGCCGCGTACCGGGCCGCCTACGTGGACGGACCGGCCAACCTGTTGAAAGCCCTCGCGCCCCAGCAGGCGGGCGTCCGGCGCCTGTTCCTAACCTCATCCACCGGCGTGTACAGCCAGAAAAATGGGGAATGGGTGGACGAAGATTCACCCACCGAGCCCGAGGGCCAGACGGGACGCCGGCTCCTCCAGGGCGAGCGGGTCGTCGCGGAAGGTCCCCTGCCCGCCACGGTGGTCAGGCTATCCGGCATCTACGGTCCTGGCAGGACCCAATCCATAGCCCGGGCCCTCGGCGCGGTGTCGGATATGTCCGCTAACGCTACCCTTGACGAGGGACCTCCGGCCTATACGAACCGCATACACCGGGACGATTGTGCTGGTGTTCTGCGGCATTTGATGTCTTTGCCGAGTCCGGCGCCATTGTACCTGGCGACCGACTGCGAACCCACGGACCTCAGGACCGTGGCCAGGTGGCTCTCCGCCCGCCAGCAGGAATCCGGCCCGCGGCAATCCGGCCCGCGGCAATCCGGCAAGCGCCGGCGCGCGAACAAACGGTGTAACAACCGGCGGCTGCTCGCTTCGGGGTACGAATTCCGCTATCCGACGTTCAGGGAAGGCTTCGCCGGGTTGCTGGACGAGGTTTGGCCAGACGGGCTGTGAGGGATAAAACTCTAGATCCTACTATGTGAGAAAATACAGCTTGTTCAAAAACGGTTAAGGAGACTCGCATGATACCCGATGAAGGTTCCGGTACGGTAAACGAAAGATCCACGACGCCCCTGGACCTCTGGACGACCTGGTTCAGAAAGAGCATGGAAGGCATTAGCGGCCCCGAACAGGCCGAGGTACCCTTCGAGGGAGACCCAATACTCGCCACCATGGATCGCATGTGGCGGGCCAACCCCCTGCAAGACATCCTGCCCATGAACTGGATAGAGATCTCCCGCTCGCTCCAGACGCTCGCCTTGCGTGAGATGTCCGACCCGCAGCGCGCGATGCAGGCCGCCACCGAGTACAACGTCCGCATGATGGCCGCGACGATGGAGGCCTGGAACACCGCCGCCGCCCGGATGTGGGGCTTGCCCGTGCCGGAGCAGACAAAGCAGGTGGAGCCCGGAAAAGGGGACAACCGTTTCAAAGCCCCCGAGTGGGCCGAAAACCCCTACTACCAGACCCTCAAGCAGATGTACCTGCTCGCCTCGGAGTACCTGGTCCGCGAGGCCGAGCGGACCGACGGCCACGACACCGAAGAAGAGCAGAAGCTAAAGTTCCACCTCAAGCAGTTCGTGGACGCCATGGCCCCGGTCAACTTCCTCTTCTCCAACCCCGAAGCGCTTCGCCGCGTGATGGAGACCGGGGGCCAGAGCCTCGCCGAAGGGGTGCGCCACCTGACCGAGGATTTGCAGCAAGGCCAACTCAGCATGACCGACTACAACGCCTTCGAGCCCGGCGAGAACCTGGCTATAACGCCCGGCAAAGTAGTCTATCGCAACGATCTCATCGAGCTGATCCAGTACGAGCCCCAAACCAAACAAGTCTACGAAGTTCCGATGCTCATCGTTCCGCCCTGGATCAACAAGTACTACATCCTGGACATGCGCCCCGAGAACAGCATGGTCAACCACCTCGTCCAGCAGGGCTTCACCGTCTTCGTCGTGAGCTGGAAGAACCCCGACGCCTCGATGGAAGAAACCAAGTTCGAGGACTACATGGACCTGGGCTTTCTGGAGGCCGCGGACGCCGTCCGGGACATAACCGGCAGCGAGACCGTAAACCCGATGGGCTACTGCATCGGCGGCACGCTACTCTCCATGACGCTCGCCTACCTGGCGGAGAAAGGCGAGGACAAAGTCTTCGGTCCTTCCACTTTCATGGTCGCCCTCCAGGACTTCGAGAACGTCGGCGAGATGGGCGTGTTCATAGACGAGCCGCAGGTGGACTTCATGGAGCAGCAGATGCTGGAGCGGGGCTACCTGGACAAGAGCCAGCTCTACAACATGTTCAACCTGCTCCGCTCGAACGACCTGATCTGGGCGAACGTCGTCAATAACTACCTTCTCGGCCAGAAGCCGCCCGCCTTCGACCTGCTCTACTGGAACAGTGACGGCACCCGCATGGCCCGCGACGCCCACGGCTTCTACCTCCGAAACACCTACCTGGAGAACAACCTCATAGAACCCGGCAAGGTAGTCTTGAAAGACGTTCCGATAGACCTCGGCAAGATCGACGGCGACCTCTACGCCGTCGGGGCCGAGAAGGACCACATCGTCCCCTGGTACGGGGCCTGGCGTCTGGGCCAACTAGCCAGCGGTAAAGTGCGGTTCGTGCTCGCCTCCAGCGGCCACATAGCCGGCATGATCAACCCTCCAGAGAAAGAGAAAGGCCGCCACTGGGTCAACGAAGAAGGCGACGCCGGAGACTACGCCACCGCCCAAGAGTGGCACGAAAACGCCACCGAACACGAAGGCAGCTGGTGGACCGACTGGGTAGCCTGGCTAAACGATCGCTCCGGCAAGAAAGTCAAGCCGCCAGAGATGGGCAGCGAGACCTACCCGCCCATAGAGGACGCCCCCGGGACCTACGTGCGGGAGAGGTAACAGAACGGCCGACAAAGCTACCGAGCTTTGTTTTCGACCCCCGAGGAGGCCGATGCGCTGATAGAGATACGCGGACGCACATTATATAACAACAGTACCAAGTGTCCAGCGAGCTAGGGGTCAAGATGGGTGGAGCAACAGGCATGACGGAAGGTTTCGCAGTATCTTCGGGAATCCATCGGGCGGTAGATTTGGCCCGGGAAGCGGCTCGCGGCTACAGCAGCACCCAAGTGGACACCGAGCACCTGCTCTTGAGTCTTCTCCAGGAGCGCAAAAGGAAGAGAAATTTCGTGGCGTGGTGTCTTGAGGAGTTCGATGTAACCCTCGGCAAGGTGCGCGAACAGATAGAGGTCATGTGGGAGCCGGATGCGGCGGCGGGCGAAGAGATTGAATTCCCGTTCACGCCACGCTTGAGAAGCGTTGCAGAGCAGGCCCAACAGGAGGCTCGACAGCTAGGAGACGACTACTTGGGCACCGAGCATCTGCTCTTGGGTCTTTTGGAGGAGCCGGAAGGCGGCGCGGCGCAGGTTCTCTCCAACCTGGGTGTGGATCGGGGCCAAGCCCGGCAGACGGTTATGCGCATGCTCGGCGTCTAACCAGCAAGAGCGTTTCGCCAACGCCGCCCTGGAAAACACCGCTCTGGAAGCATATGGAGGAACCCATGCGTCGTCATCCGGCGACCAGTGGCTTGACCTCGCGTTGTATACGCTCTCCCTTCTCTATCCTGGCAGTTTCGAGGTCATAGCTCTCCTGCAATCCCAGCCAGAAACGAGGCCGCATTCCCGACCAGCGGGCGAGCCTCAAGGCCATTTCAGCGGATACTCCGCGCTTCTCGTTCACGATGTCGTAAACTTTTTGGCGGTCCACGCCGAGGGCTTTTGCAAGCTGGTTCGCGTTCATGTTCAACGGCGCGAGCCATTCTTCCCGCAGCATTTCGCCGGGGTGTACGGGAGGAGAAATTCTCTCTTCGCGCTGTATCTCTTCTGTCCAGTCGACCATGGTTTCTCCTTTAGTGGTAGCCCGTTACTTCTATGTCGTAGGCGTTTCTCTTCCAAGAGAGCTTCAGGCCATGCACGACCTGCTTACGCTCTCAATGGTTCCGAGACCTCGTTTAGGGTTGCCGTTCGCTGAAGGCTAGTTCTAGTTCTTCTGCTACCTGGGACAGGCGCCTGTCGCGGGTCCACAACCGCGTGGCGTTGTCCAGCATCGTCGAGGCGAGCAGGTGTATATCTATGTAACCGATACCCTGGCCCATAAGCGTGTGGTGCTCGATAAACTCCAGGATTTCGTGCTCCGTAGCTGTTGGAGCCATAGGCAGGTTGCCTAGCAAGCGGAGCGTCTCGCGGCGATTCTCCAGGTTGCCGCAAGCCAGCTCGCCCAATACGTAAGGGTGCATCGTGACCTCTATGCCTTCCAGGAGATCAGTCAGCAGAGGCTCTTCAGAGCGCAGGTGGTAGATCCAGACAGAGGTGTCTACCAGGATCACGTAGGGTCAAGACCTCATGCCGGCTCCGGAGGCCGGCGGGGGACCGGATGCAAACCCGGTTCACTCCCACCGAGCCGCGCCAAACGCCGGGCACTCTCGCGTTCGATCAGGGCCCGCAACCCCTCGTGAACCAGGGCAGTTCTCCCCTCTAGGTTGGTAATACGCTTCGCTTCTTCGAGCAGTCGGTCGTCCAGGTTTATGGTCGTGCGCATTAGCGCCGCCTCCTCCTTGAATGCAGTTTCTTACTTTATGCACTATATTGTATATTGTTTGATGACGTACGCGTGCATAAGATGATGCCTTATGGTCGGCGGGCTCTTACCGGGCCGGCATTTTCGGGAATCGGGGGTCGCTCGGGCTCTTTTTTGTGGATGTAGAGGTGGCAGTTGTGGATCACCCGCTTCCGAAGGAACAGTTGTTGGAGCTGGCGCAGGACGTGCCTACGGACCAGGAACAGGGAGACGGCGCGCCGGAGTTTGGCCCAAGGCTTCGTCTGCTCCGGGTATAGCTCCACCTCGTAGAGATAGTCTTGCAGGCTTACTATTTGTTGTTCGATTCGTTCGAGC
>JBARZM010000004.1:0-8814 GCA_049650095.1 Rubrobacteraceae bacterium
GTACAACGCAACAATTGCCACACCAACCCACATCAGAGCCTGTCTCACACTGCCTCCGAAGATCCTAGTTGAAAAATTTTTTCAATGCTATACAAATTTTTTACTTGCAAGCTACACATCTCCCATACACTTCGAGGCTATGCGAGCGGGCTTCGAAGCCGGAGCCGCGCGGCGCCAGCCGTTCAGCATTCAAGGGGCATTCCTCGAACTCGGCGATATCTCCGCAGGATTCGCAGATCAGGTGATGGTGATGGTCCTCGGCCAGTTCGTAACGTGGTCCGTCGCCGAGATCCAACCTCCTAACGAACCCCACCTCTCCCAGGAGATCCAGGGTGCGGTAGACCGTCACCAACCCGACTTCCGGGCAGCGGCCTTTGATCTCCTCCAGGCTCTGGTGCTGCACCGAAGCCAACGCTTCGAGCACCGAAACTCGCTGCGGCGTCGCCTTATACCCCCGCCCCCGCATCTTGCCTACGATCGAACCCGTATCCGTCACGCAAACCTACTAATCGAAAAAAATTTTCATCTACGACGTGGAGGTTATCAGGCGGCTTGGGGTTGGTCAAGCGGTGGTTGGGTTATTTTGGGCTGCTAGTTGACGCGTTTGCGGCTGGTTCCGGCGTGGCGGAGAAAGAGGATCAGGGCGAAGCCGAGGGCGAGTACGCTGCTGACGAACAGGTTGCCCCGGATCGAACCGCCGATAATGAACGCCGGGTCTATCCGGAGGCTTTCGACGAAGAAGCGACCCACCGAGTAGAGGCTCACGTAGAGCAGCACCATATCCCCGGTCTTCAGGCGTTCGGAGAAGCGCCGCGCCACCCACAGCAGGGTGAAGAAGACCAGGACGTTCCAGATCGACTCGTAGAGAAACGTCGGGTGGAAGCTCTCGGCGTCGGCGAAACCGACCGGACGGTTCTCGGGCGCTATCCGGATCGCCCACGGCAGGTCCGACGGGCGCCCGAAGAGTTCCTGGTTGAAGTAGTTGCCCCAGCGGCCCAGGGCCTGGGCCAGGATGACCCCCGGGACGGCGGCGTCGGCGAACACGAGCGGGCTTATCCCCCGGAACCATCCAAAGGCCAGAACCCCGAGGAACCCGCCCACGACCGCGCCATAGATACCCAAACCGCCGTTCCAGACCGCGAAGACGCCGGGGAACGGGTCCGAAGCATACAGGTCCCAGTCGGTTACTACGTGATAGATGCGGGCGCCGACGAACCCCGGCGGCACGACAAAGAAAAGGGAGTCCAGCGCGAGGGCGCCATCGTAACCCTTACGCTCCAGTTCCCGGCCCGTTATCCAGGTGCCGACGGCGATGCCGAGGGCGATAAAAAGACCATAGTAGCGCAACGCGAGGGGCCCAATCTCGAAGATGATCGGGGACGGCGGGCTGGGCAGCGTGGCGAGGAAAAAGGACACGATATTTATCTCGGCCGGATCCCGCGGAGGAAACGCAACCCTATCCGCCCCACGAGGGAGTTCCCTGGTAAACGTCGTCCGGGGCCTTGCCGGGGGGGGCGGCCTGCTCTTCGCCCGGCCCGAGCGGCGCGGTCCGCCACTGGTCTTCCGGAGACTGCTCGACGCCGTAGAAGGCTTCCAGGGTGTGGCGTACGACCGGGGCGGCGGTTATGTCGCTGTGAAGACCGCCCTCCTCCACCATCGCCACGACCACCAGGGGCTGCTCCTCATTCTCCACCCAACCGGCGAACCAGTTGATCGGCTGCTTGCCCCACATCTCACCGGTGCCGCTCTTGCCGGCAAACGGAAGGGTGGCGCCCTTGAAAGACCATTCCGCCGTGCCGCCTTCCTTGGTGACGCGCCGCATGCCTTCTATGGTCGCGTCCAGGACTCCCTGGTCCACGCCCACGCTACCGGCCGGCTCCGGAGATATCTTCTTCTCCAAATCTCCGTTCTGATTCCGGACCTCGCCTCCGACGTGCGGGGTTACGAGGGCGCCGCCGTTCTGGATGGCGGCGAACCCCCGGGCGAGCTGCAACGGCGTCACGAGCAAGTCGCCCTGTCCTATAGCCATGTTCACCCAGCGCCCGACGCCCCAATACCGGTCGTCCGGCGTGGCCCCGGCCTCCTTCTGCCAGGCTTCCGTGGGCACCCGGCCAGATTCCTCCGCCGGCAAGTCTATACCGGTCACCTTGCCGAACCCGAACTTCATGTAGAACTCCGAAAGCAGATCCTTGTCTTGGGTGCTGTTCCAGAGCCAGTCGACGATCTGGAAGAAGTACTTGTTGTTCGAGTCCATGATGGCCTCGTAATAGTTCTGGGTACCGTGGGTGCCGTACTTCGCCCCGTAGTTCTCACGCCAGCTCTGCCAGCAGCCGCCGGCCACGCCCGTCGGACGCCAGCACGCACCGGTGTCCGTGTACGTCGTGTAGGGGTTTATTACGCCGTTCGCCAGCCCCGCCATGCCGGTAAACACCTTGAAAGTAGAGGCGCCGGGGAAAGTACCGTAGATCGCCCGGTTGGTAAAAGGCTGGTTGGCTTCGTCCGAGATTAGGTAGTTGTAGGTGCCCAGTTCCTCGTCACCGGTAACGCCGCCGACGAACATCTGCGGGTCGAATGTAGGACGGCTCGCCATGGCCAGGATCTCACCGTTGCGCGGGTCCAGGGCGACTACGGCCCCGCCGGAGCCCGGGGCGCCCCCTTGCACCTGGGCTCGCTCCATCGCGGCATCCAGCTCATCCTCAGCGACCTTCTGCAACTCCATGTCCATCGTCAGCGTCAGGTTCTTGCCCGGCACGGGGTCGGTGATTTTGTCCGGGCGTCCCAACTCGGGGGATACTTCGGGCTGCCCGTCGGCCCGGGTACCGTCGGCCCGGCGGGTCGCCACCACCCGGCCCAGGGCGTCCACGCTGTACTCTTTCTTGCCCGCCACGCCGCGCAGCAGCTTCTCGTATTCGAGCTCGACGCCGCTTTTGCCCACTACGGCATCGTTCGAGAGGTCTTTGAAGGGCGCCTGGCCCAGTTCGCCGTCCGTGATCGCACCGGTGTACCCCAGCACGTGGGCGGCCACCGATCCGTCGGGGTAGCTTCGCACGTAGTCGTCGTTTACCGTGACGCCCGGGAACTCCTCCGTTCGCTCGCTAACGTAGGTCACGGCATCCCGGTCGGCGTTTTCCTTTACGAGCATCGAAGCGTAAGGACTCCCCGCGCCGGGCGTAAGGGCGTTGTCGTAGCGTTCGAGCACCGCGTTAGGGTCCGCGCCGAGGATGTTGGCCATCTCTTCCACCTTTTCGCGGGGGATGGACGAGGGAATAACCGTGACGTTCAGGCCCGGCACGTTGTTGGCCAGGATGTCGCCGTTCCGGTCGTAGATCACCCCTCGCTGGGCGGGTATCTTGACTTCGCGGGTCTGGGTCGCCTCCGCGGAGCGGGTAAAGTCGTCTCCCGTAAGCACCTGCAGGTACCAGAGCCGGACGGCGAGCACGACGAAGATTACCGCCACCAGGATCGCCACCGAAACGACCCGCATCTGCATGTTGCCCTTGGTTATTATCGGCGCCCCGCGTTTACGCTGGGGAGGGTCTTTCGGGCGCCGGAAGGTAGGGAGTTCTATCAAAGGACTAAAGCTCCATCGTGTCGGGATGTTTTTAGGTTCAACCCTACGCAACCTTCTCGGCCTGAACGATCAGGCGCTGAGAGTAGTCGGGCAGGGTGCAGGTCTGGAGTGTAACGATGTTCTTGCCCTCTATCGGCTGGGTCACGAAGATATCGGAGGGATCTACCACGAACTCTTTGAATACCCGGTACGTGTAGGATCTTCCCATGGCGTCGCCCACGTAGATTTCGTCCCCCTCTTCGAGGTTGTTTAGGTCCCAGAAGGCGAGAAAGCTGTCGGTGTTGGGGTACCCGAGGCGGTGTCCCGCTATGTAGACGTTGGCCTCTTTCTCCCAGGGGAAACCGGTCCCCTTGAGATGTATCCCGGCGTAGTCCCGGAGCTTGTCCTCGTCGTCGCCGGTGGTGTTCGGGATGGCGTCGTTTTCGATCTGCTTCATCCCGGGAACGGTCACCCAGAGCGTCTTGTCGTCCGGGACGGGGACCGAGGCATCTTCTTTCTTTTCGTCTTTGGTCTCTTTCACCGTCTCGGGCGGGCGGGCGCTGTCTACCTCTTCACCCGTCCCGGCGCCCGGTTCGGTCGCAACCTTGGTCTCGTCCGTCAAAACGGGGACGTTGAACTGCCGCTGCGGGGCGGTGGAAGCCTCGTTGCTGGCGGTCGCCTGCGGAAAGACGGTGGGAAAGAAGAAAGTGGCGATCAAAGCCATGCCGGCGCCGACCAAAAGTAGGCTCGACACGTTTAGGATTATGTTCGTGATGCGCATTGCGTTGTTCCTCCCTGGCAAACCCGCATCTTTCAGAGGATGCGGCGCGATCTCAAACGCTACCACCAGTTATTGTATCTAAAAACCCGGCTGCTACTAGTCGTGGCCGGGTTTGTCCGAACAGAATTCGTATTCTGGCCCAATCCGGATCAGACTTCTCCGCCCGGGGCTCTTTTCCGGGAGTGCTTCCAAATTAGGAACGTGGCGGCGTTGTGCAGGCTGTGGGCGACTACCGGGGCGAGAAGGCCACCGCTAGCGCGGTACAAGAAACCGAACAGAAAACCCGCCAGGATGGCCCACACGGTCCACACTAGATACCTGCGGTCCGGTCCTATGTGAACCAGCCCGAAGGCGACGGCCGCCACCGTAAGGCCAAACTCCGGCTGCATCGCGCCGCGAAAAAACATCTCCTCCCCCACGCCGGAGAAAACCGAGATCAGGACGAGATCCCAAACCCCCATCCGGTCCACCAATACCGGCGCTAGCTCCTCGGCTATCTTCCGCATAACGGGCACGAGCCTGTAAGCGGCAAGCCCTAAAGAAACCGTGACGAATGCCGCGGCCATACCCAAGAGCAGGCTCCCGGGCACGGAGCCGGCGATAGAAAACTCTCTCCCCCGAAGACCATTCCACAGCGCGGCGGCTACGGCGAGTAGTCCGTAGAAAAGCGCCGCCTGCCTAACGAAGTCCGGTCCCAAGGCTGATCCAAAAGCTAATTTTCAGGGTATATACAACATCGCGGGCTGCAGCGGATAACATAACCCGTTATTGTACCGAATGAGAAAAATGGCCGGTTTCGAGACCCGGAGGTGACCCACCACAGTGGACGAATCGATTTTCAAAGCTTACGACATCCGGGGCGTTTATCCCGACACGCTGGACGAAGACGTCGCCCACGACATCGGTCGCGCCTTTGTCAGCCAGCTCGGCCTCTCGGGCTCCCGGGTGGTGGTAGCCCGGGACATGCGCCTTAGCGGCGAGGCCTTGGAAAAAGCGTTTATAGAAGGCGTCACCGAAGCCGGGGCGGACGTTTTGAACCTCGGCATGATCTCCACCGACGCGTTGTACTTCGCCGTCGGGCACCTCGAAGAGCCGGGCGGGGCCATGATCACCGCCTCCCACAACCCCAAGGAGTACAACGGCCTCAAGCTCTGCCGGGAGGACGCCATCGCCCTCTCCGGCGACGAGGGGATAGGCCAGATCCGGGACCTCATCACCTCCGGCAAACTTCCCGCCGCCGCCGAACACTCCGGCTCCGTGGAAGAAGGAGACCTGACCGAAGAGTACGCCGAACACTGCCTGGGCTTCATAGAAACCGACGGCCTGCGACCGCTCAAGATCGTGGTGGACGCCGGTAACGGCATGGCGGGCAAGATGGTGCCCCCGATCTTCGAGGGCTTGCCGTTTGAGTACGTCCCGATGTACTTCGAGCTTGACGGCTCTTTCCCGAACCATGCTCCAAACCCGATAGAACCCGAAAACGTGGCGGAATTGCAGGAGCGCGTGGTCTCTGAAGGCGCGGACTTTGGGGTCTCGTTCGACGGGGACGCCGACCGGTGCTTCGTCATAGACGAGAAAGGTGAGGTTGTCTCTGGCGACCTGCTCGCCACGCTGGTCGCCAAAAACGTGCTCGAAAAAGAGCCGCGCGCGACCATTCTCTACAGCGCCGTTTGCTCCAAGGCGCTGCCGGAGTTGGTAGAGCGCGAAGGCGGAAACGCCATTCGCACCAAGGCGGGACACTCCATCATAAAACCCCAGATGCGCTCCAACGACGCCGCTTTCGGCGCCGAGCACTCCGGTCATTTCTACTTCCGGGACAACTACTTCGCCGACTCCGGCATCATCGCCATGCTAACCGTGGCCGAGCTCGTCTCCCGGCAAGAAAAGCCGATCTCGGAGTTGCTGGATCCCATAGACCCGTATGTTCGCTCCGGGGAGATCAACTCCGAAGTAGAAGACACGGATGCCGTCCTGGAGAAGATCGAAGAACGCTACTCGGGCGACGAAGCCGAAGTGGACCACCTCGACGGGCTTACCGTGGACCTGGGCGACAGCTGGTTCAACCTCCGCCCCTCGAACACGGAACCGCTGCTGAGGCTGAACGTCGAGGCCGGGGACCGGGAAACCATGGAGCGGCTTCGTGACGAGCTTCTGGGCTTGATCCAGGAATAAACAAAAAGCCGGGAAGCCTGTGTAGACCTCCCGGCTATGAAATGTAGCTCACCCAGTTGTAGCTCACCCAATTGGTGGGCTAAGAGCTAACCTCGATCAGGTTGCGTACCTCGGTGACACCCTCGGTGTCAGCGGCGATCTCACCCGCCGCGTCCTTCGCCTCATCCGACGGCGCGACGCCGCGGAGTTCGGCCAGGCCTTCGCTGACCTCGACGTTTACCCGAGGCACGTCCCGCGTGCGCTCGTCCTCGCCGATGCGAGTCTTTATGCGCTGGGCCACCTCTGGCTGGTCCTCGGTCACGCCGCCGATACTGCCGCCGTGGTCCCCGCCGATGAGCGGTCCGGAGGAAGGATCCGAGTGGGCCCGGTCCGCGCCGTCACCGGCCGCCGCGCCGGAGCCCGGCTGACCGGAATCATCCGTCTCCGTGGAAGACCCCTTGCTTCCGGAGCGTGCGAGAAGCGCGACGACCCCGAGACCGGCCAGCGCGATCAAAACGTACCATAAGGAACGTCCGCCACGGGACCTCTCGGACTTTAGCGTCTTCTCGGCCACGCGAAGCTCACGCTTGCCTTTCTTGGTGGCAAGTTTTCCGAAGCCCCGGCCGGCCTTTGCCGCGCCTTTCGTACCCGCCTTGCCAGCTTCTTTGCCGGCCTTGAGCTTGGCGCCGGTCTTCGCCAGCTTGCCGAAGCCCCGGGCTCCGGCCTTAGCGGCATCTCTACCACTTCTAGAGCTACCGGCCTTGAACAATCCTTTGACACCGGCTTTCGCGGCCCCTCTGCCGCCCCTGGAATTGCCGGCCTTGATGCTCCCCTTGAGGATATCTCTGGTGACCCGGCGTCCGGTGCGGGTCTTGAGGGCGGTCTTTGCTGTGCGTCCTAACATCAGCGCCTCCATTGGTCGTCGCAGTGCAGTAACGAACGTTCTACCCCGCCCGAAGCGAGAGGAAACACTCTCACGTCATCCACCCCGGCGTACGCCGAGCTTGTTGACGACGTCCTCCACGTCCCGCACCCTCCGGACGATCTCTTCGATGCGCGAGGCCTCTGCTGGGTCTTCTATCGCACCGTGGAGGGTGACGACGAGTCCGCAGGAGCTAACGTTGATCCGGCCCTTCACGTTCTCGCGTCCCAGTCGGCCACGCACGAGCTGTATGAGCTGGGCATCGTTCGGGGTGGCTGGGGCGACCGTGCGTCCGGCGTTCGCGCTACGGCGTCCCGGGGACATCCGTATCCGGGGTATCCGGGTCGAGTTTCGACGGGAGGGTGATCCCGCGGTACCGCAACCGCCGTTCGTTTAGCGGCTCGCCGAACTCGGCCTCCCTGGCGAACTCGACCTCCCCGAGGGCGGCGGACTCCACGAGGGAGGATAGGTCTTTTTTCTCGGTCGGAGAGAGGCCTATGGCGTCCAGGTCACGCTTTTTTTCCCGCTCGAAGAGCCTTACCTGCCGGGCGAACGAGACGAAGATGCTGCACGGCTCGGGACACGGTATCTCACCTGCTCCCCGCTCCATCGCAAGCGGATTGTCCTCGTCTACGTCCCAGAGGGTTCGCTTGAGACAGACCGCGTCTTCGCAGCACGCCTTCGCGGCGTCCTGGACGCCCGCGTCGGAGAGACGTTGGACCCTTTTGTAGATGCCGCTCTGGCGGGCGGCGTTCTCCCGGTAGTTCGTGATCTCCAACCGCCCTTCCCGATCAAGAAACCAGTGGACTACCGCCGCAGGATAAAGATGGTTCAGGGCCACGATAAGCTCGCCCTCATCCGCCAGTTGCAGGACCCACCCCCGGCGAAGGTTCGGGGAAGTCTTGAGCGGCCGGTACTCGCCCTCCTCGGTTCGTTTGGATACCTCCCGGGCCTCCCGGGGGTCCCGGTACACCTCCAGCCCCTCTTGGCCCACGTCATCTGCGTGACGCAGCTCGTATCCATCCCCATCCGGTTTGACGAGAACCTGCGCGAAGTGGCGTCCTTCGGGCGCCTCATTTACCCAGCGGGCGAAAGCCTCGCGGGCCTCCACGGCAACGTTGGCGCCACGTTTCTGTTTCTCAGGAAGGGCTCGGGACAACCTGCTCCTCCTCGATCTCTTGGTCGGTTTCGCGGGCGGTCTCCTTGGCGCGGTCGGAGATCAAAGCTGCCATCGAAGGATGGGTGCCGACCGGCGCCCCGTAGAAGATGGTCCGGTCCTCGCGGCGCGTAACCTCGCCGGTTAGCCCCAGGTCTTCGGGGATGGTCTCGCGGGTGTGCCAGCCTTCCGCCACGAATACCGGGATCAGGATGACGTTCTCCGCCTCGACGCTGCCGACGACCTCCCCCACC
>JBARZM010000005.1:0-18916 GCA_049650095.1 Rubrobacteraceae bacterium
ACGAGCACGATGGTTATGTTGTCGGCCCCGCCGGCTTCGAGGGCTTCGGAGAGCAACTGCCGGGCCGGGCCTTCGGGGTTTTCGGAGGGCCCGGTGAGGATCTCCGCGATGCGGTCTTCCGGGACCATGTCGGAGAGGCCGTCGGAGCACAAAAGGAACCGGTCCCCGGCCTTCACGGGGAGGACCATCGTATCGACCTCTACGTCTTCATCGGCGCCGAGGGCCCGGGTAATAAGGTTCTTCTGAGGATGCTCGGCGGCTTGGGCGCGGGTGAGGTCTCCGCTACGGACGAGCTCCGCGACCAGCGAATGGTCTTCGGTCAACGGCTCCATCTCGCCGTCTCTGGACAGGTAGACCCTCGAGTCGCCCACGTGGGCGACCTCCGCGGTGGGGTCGTCCTGGCTCCCGGTAAAGCGGACGGCGACCACCGTGGTCCCCATGCCCGCCAGCTTCTCGTCGTCCTGGGCGGCGGAGAGTATACGTTGGTTCGCCGCCTGGATGACCGTGCCGAAGGAGACGTCCGGCTCTAGCTCCATAAGGGCTTCGACCGTTATTCCGCTCGCCACTTCCCCGGCTTCGGAGCCTCCGACGCCGTCCGCGACGGCGAACAGCGAGGAGTCGGTTCCTTCGCCCACGAGCAAGGAGTCTTCGTTGTTTTGCCGCACCTTCCCGGGGTCCGTAATACCGAAGTGTTCTAGAAATAGCATCCTGAAGAAAGCTACTCCACGAACCGGAAAGTCGTCGAGCCCACCCGCACGGTGTCTCCCGAGCGCAGGGGCGTGGCCCCGACGGCCTTCCGGTCGTTTACGTAGGTGCCGTTGGTCGAGCCGTTATCTTCGACGTAGAGCAAGCCGCCGTGACGGGTGATCCGGGCGTGCTCCCCGGAGACGTAGTCGTCGCTTTTTAGCACCACGTCGCTCTTCGAGGAACGCCCGAGGCTCGTAATGCCGCCGTCGTTTACCGGAAAGATCAGGTCCGGCGCCATTATGTCCGACTCTTCTACCACCAACTCCGGCCCCTCCGAGACTTTTCTGCGGTAGATCTTTTCCTGGCCGTTTCGTCTGTTCCTCTCGGGTTTGGGGTTCTTGGAGTCGTCGGGTACTTGCCGGAGGTCCCCGATGCTGCGGCGCACGACGGAGTAGATGAAGGCGAATAGAAGCAATAAGAGCAGGGCTTTCGCGGCCAGCAACGGGACCTGAAGTTCCACCGACTATCTCCTTCCGCTGCGCCCCGGCGCCGCTCCTTCTCCCGGGGTGTCTCCCCGGTTGCCGTGATCTTCGCTCCGGCGGATAAAGTTGGCGGCGACCTGGCCGAAGGTGATTTCGTCGCCGTCCTCGATCCGCTCCCGGTCTATGGGGGCGCCGCCGAGGAGGGTGCCGTTGGTGGAACCGAGGTCCTCCACTATGAAGCCGTTCTCCGAGCGCACCAGCCGGGCGTGTTTCCTGGAGACGTTCGGGTCTTTGACCACGACGTCGTTTTCGTCGGAGCGGCCGACGCTCCACGGACCCTGTCCCTTGAGCGGGTACGTTTCCCCGCTGAGCACCAGCTCCACCCGTTCCTGGGCCAGGCCGTGCTTCCGGACTTCTTCGGCGCTGATCGCCGCCGTACCGCCGGATTCTTGTTGGGCCTGGGTCTCTGTTTGGAAGATCCGGGTCTGGCCGGAGGTGTCGTTCGGGGCGTCTTTCTCTCGCGGCCCGCCGCCGCCGGTGAGCCGGGCCGTGACGCCAAACTCCCCGAAACGCAGGGATTCCTCGGGGACGAACTGCACCTTTGGGGGGGTCATCAGATGGTAGTTCTTGTTCTGGGCGTGGCTTGAGGCATACTGGATCAACTCGTCCTTGAGGGAGCTTTGGTAGGCCCCGATCGAGTCGCTGTCTTCTTGCGAGAGGTGTACGGTGAAGTCGTTTGGGGCGTAGGTTCGGGAGACGCTGACCATCCGGCCTTCGTCCATCTGCTTGGTGAGGCCCTTGGCGATCTCGACCGGATGGACCTGTCGCCGGAAGGCGCGGCCGAACACGCCCTCCACCAATGTCTCCATCCGCTTTTCTATCTGCTGCAGGAAACCCAAAGGAAGCCTATCCTCTCGCCCAAGAACCGAGATACCTCAATACTCCGTATATTATAGCGGCCAAGCCCAAAGAAGTCATAGCCTCCGCCAGCGCGTCTGGAGAGTAGGAGATTATGAGGGCGTAACCGATAGCCCCGCCCCCCGCCGCCAGCAGCAGCCCGACGAACGGGCGGCCGAACCACTCGGCGGTGGAGACGACCCCGGCCATCGCCGCCCACAGCGCGGCCTGCAGCAGGAATTGCGGATACCCGAGGAGTAGCTGCTGCCCGCTATCCGCCAGGCCCTGCAGCCCGAGGCTGTACGGCAGCGTGCCGATTTGGAGTCCCAGGTAGCGCACTATGCCGTTCCCGAGCGTCAGGTCATAGCCGATGAGCGCCAGCGCGCCGAGCGCCGCCGACGAAATGGCCCCCAGCGGCCGCATCAGCGCCCCGAAGAGCAGCGGCAGCCCGACCCCGAGGCCCACCGCCGCGAGCGGCACGACCAGCACGGGACCCAGCGGAAAGCGGCTCGCGCCTTTGTTGGAGCCGCTCGCGGCCACCCAAACCCCGCCGAGCGCCGGGACGAGGGTGGCGAAGCCGAGCCCCACGCCGTTTCTGAGCAACGCCACCGCCAGCGCCACTATCACGCCGAGGGCCGCGACCCGGGGCAGGAGGTATCCGAGGACCCCGAAACCGGCCGCGACGCCCGCGGCCCCGGCGCCGTCCAGCAAGAAGCCCGCCCCAAGGTATGCGAGCCAGCCGGCAACGAGCCCATTGCCAACCCGCAGTATCTGCTCGGAGTACGCGCCGGGGATGCGGTCCCGCAGGGCGCTGGCGGCGGATACGGAGTCTCCTGTCGGCTCTCTGCGGCCCGTGAGGAGTTTCAGGGCGGCCCAGGCGCCCTGCGGCCGGTGGGCCGGGTTTGGGGACGTGGCCCGGTTTATAAACTCCAGGAGACGCGGGGGGACCTCGTCCGGGTAGTTGGCGAGGAGGGTCCGGGCGGTGGCGCCGACGGCGTAGATGTCCGTGAGCGCGCTCGGGTCGGCGTTGCTGTCCATGAGCTCCGGGGCTATGTAGCCGGGGGTACCGACGGCGAATCCGACCTGGGTGAGGCGGGTGTCGCCGGGCCGGTAGGCGACGCCGAAGTCCGTGATCTTGACCACGCCGCGCTCGTCGACCAGGGCGTTCTGGGGTTTGATGTCGCGGTGGATCACGCCCTGCCCGTGGGCGTATACGAGGGCTTCGAGAATCTGGGCGAGCGCGCCGACGATCTCTTCCACGTCGTATACTTCGGCCGCCTCGTCCAGCGGCAGTCCTTCGACGTACTCGGTCACCAGGTAGACTTCGTGGGGCCCGGGGATTACCTCCAGCGTCTCCACGATATTGCGGTGTACGAGGCCCTCGGAGATTTGGCCCTCCCGCATGGCGCGCGAACGCTCCCCGGCGCTGTAGACCGGTATGATCTTGACGGCAACGTCTTTGCCGCGCGGCGCCTGCGCCCGCCAGACGGTCCCGAAACCGCCGCGCCCGATCACTTCTTCCAGCGCGTAACGACTCTGGCCTTCGATGTAGCGTGTCTCGGCCACTTGAGGGGTATTGTATAGCCTTACAAGGGTGTGTTACTAATGCCGCCCCTCCATAGACCGCGAACCGCGCGGGCGAAACGCTCGCGCCGCGGACTCCGTTAGCCTTCGGGCATTCGGCTTGGTACAATCCGAAGCGTTCCGGCAAGATCAATCACGGGCGAGTGGCGGAATTGGTAGACGCGCTAGGTTCAGGGTCTAGTGGCCGAGAGGCCGTGGGGGTTCGAGTCCCCCCTCGCCCACACCAAATGGGAGGGCTCCTATAGGTCGCAGAAGGTCTCAGAGGCCTGCCTCGAATCGCGGCGGAGGTTCTTCTCGCCAGGGCGCTGCCCGCGAGAACCCGGCCCGTCAAAGGGGGTCGAGGTCCGGCGTCTCGCGCCCCAGGGGACGTCAACCCCGGGGCGGACGGCGGAGAACGCTCCCCCCGGCTATCATGCTCGTCGGGGCGTTTTTCTTACTGTTGCTGGCCCTGGCGTTTATCTTCTTCGTGGGCCGCGGGTTTCTGGCGAACCAGGAGGCCACCCAGGTGCGGAAGTACGTGATGTCCTCCAACGACCTGCTGAGCGATTCTTCGACCCTGGGCCGGGAGAAGCTCCAGCCGCTCTTGCAGGGCGCGGGCGGCGATCCGGCCCAGCTAGACCAGGAAGCGCTGGACCAGATCCTGGAGGAATCCAGAAACCTTTACCAACTTTCCATGGAGAACAACGAGGTGCCCCAGGAGTTCGAGAACGCCCACCCGTACCTGGAGAGCACGCTGGGTATTCGGGTCTCGGCTACCGAGCGGTTGCGGCAGGCGGCCTCGGGGGACCCGGGTACTTTCAACGAGGCGGTTGCAACGGCGGTCGAGGATTACAGGACCAGCGACAACGTAGCCATAAACCACTACTTCCCAGCCACAGAAAAAGCCATAGAGCAAGCGGGGCAGCAAGAGGATCGGGAATACCTGGAAGAGCCCCGGCCTTTCATGGATTACGGGGAGTTGGGCTTCGACGCGGCGGCCGCCGCGTCGCAAGTCCGGGCCGACCCGAACGCGCTGCACGGCGTGGAGATCGGGGGCGTCGTGTTGGGCGGCTCCGCCGAGCCCATCTTCGCCGTCACCGCGACAAACGGTGGAGAGGTGGCCGAGACAAACGTGCCGGTCGAAGTCGTCCTGAACACCCGGGCCGAACGCCAGAGCAACCCCAAGAACATCGGGCAGATCGAACCCGGCGGCGGCACGGCGACCGTGGAGGTCGGGGGGGGCAGGCCCGGGGAGTTAGACGAGACCGCCGAGGTCACTCGACAACAACACGTTGGCCGGTTCGATCACTTGCGGGCTATAAAACCCCGAAACTTTAAGGAGGCTACATGGTAACGGCGGTGGTGCTCGTCAGGACGGAGAGAGAAAGGGTTCAGGAGGCGGCCCAGGCCATGCTGGAGATAGAGGGCGTAACCGAAGCCTACTCCGTGACCGGTCCTTATGACCTGGTGGTCATGGTCCGCATCCCGGACTTCGAGCGGCTGGCGGAGATAGTGCCGGAAAGACTCGCCCAGGTCCCCGGCGTCGCCCGCACCGAAACCATGGTCGCCTTCCGGTGCTACTCAAACTACGACCTCGACCGGGTGTGGAGCCAAGGATTCGAGGAATAGCTGTCTAGCTTCCCTTAACTCGGCTCTCCGGCCAGGGCGGGACGCGTCTCTTCTATGAGGAAGGCCAGAACATCCAGGAACTCGCCGCTTTCCTCGTAGATCCGGCGCTGGCGTTGGCTGCCGGTGCCGCCCTCGACTATCTCCAATATTCCCTCCAGTTCATCCTGGCACCCCAGGTCTTGGGCGTGGGGGGTTAGCTCTTCGACCAGGGCGCGGGCCGCGTCGCGGGCCTGAACGGTGTTTCCGGTGGCGGCGTTGTAGAACGCGGCGTCCATGCCGTGCCGGGACGAGCGCCAGCGGTTTTCCTGGGCCAGGTCCTTGTTGTAAGGCTCTTTGGATACGTCGTCTTCCAGCATCCGGTGGACGAGACACTGGGTGAGCGCCGTGAGGGAGACCGCCGAAGCGAGGCTCGTCTGGGAGTCGAGGATGCGGAGTTCTATGGTCCCTATCCGGGGGTGCGGGCGGACGTCCCACCAGCAGAACGTGTAATCGTCCATCGCGCCGGCCTCGACCATCAAATCCACGTAGCCCTCGAAGGCCTCGTAGTCGGGGAAGGCGGGCGGTAACCCGGCGCGGGGGAAGGTCTCGAATATCTTGACCCGGCTGGATTCGAAGCCGGTGTCCATCCCCTGCCAGTAGGGTGAATTGGCCGAGAGCGCGAGCAGGAGCGGCGCGTACTCGGAGAGCCGATTGTGGGCCAGGATGGCCTCTTCGGGGCCGGGCACGCTGACGTGGACGTGCTGGCCGAAGATGACCTCTCTCTGCGCCACCCACCGGAGCGTCTCTATGACCTTCCGGTAGCGGTCCTGGTCGGTAACTTTTTGATCTTTGTAGCGAGAGAACGGGTGTGTGCCGGCCGAGGCCAGGGCCGCCCCGCAGGCCGCCGCCCAAGAGTTGACCCGGGCCCGCAGCTCGCGCAGATGGCCCTCGGCTTCGGCCACCGTTTTGCAGACCGGGGTCTTCGTTTCGAGGACCGACTGGAAAAGTTCGTAAGAGACCAACTCGGCGAGGTCCTCCGGGAGTCGGGCCATGATCTCCTCTATCTTCGGGACCAGCTCTCCGGTCGTCGCGTCCACGATGTGGAGCTCTTCCTCGACCCCCAGGGTGTAGCCACCGCTACCGTTGAACTCTATCGGCATGGCGTCTCCTTTAGTCCTTTGCCTTTTCCCCGCCGGCCCTCCAGGAACCTAGGGCTTTCTGTATCCACTCTTCGTATGCTTCCTTTGGCGCCTCACCCGGGTCTGCGGCCACCGGGTGGCGAAGGATACCAATATCTTCGCGGTCGCACTGCCCGAGCTACCTCCACCGCAGCCCCGTGACCGCCACCGGACGGGGACTCGCCGCTTTTGCCCGATCCTTTTTGTGAGGGTACGTCGCGGAGCATACAGAAACCTTTTATGGGTAGCATGTTGGAACATAGTAACCGCTTTGAAAGCCAAAGGCCAAAACACTCTATCCGCCACGACAAACTTGCTCCAAAGCCCCTACGCGGCCCTGCTATTCAGGATAGTTCTGGACGGAGTGTTCCTGTCTGACCGAGACCTCTTCATGGGCCACGAACGCCCTTATTCAGCGCGGGCGGCCTCCCGCGGCGGGGGCGCGGAGAGTACGAGGCTTACGAAGCCTGATCTGGGCCAGCGCCGCGCCGGTTAGCACCAGCAGCCCGCCGAGCAGTTTTAGAGCCGTCATCTCTTCTCCTAGCAGCGCAACGCCTAGAATGCTCGCCACCACCGCTTCCATCGTGGCGATGATCGCCGCCTGCCCGGCCTCCAGACGCCGGATGCCGAACGTGTAGAGCGCGTAGCCGAGGGTCGTGTGGGCCACCGCCATCAAAAACAGCAGCGCATAGTAGCCGGGCGGCAGGCCAACCAGGGTGCCGAGCGTCGGGACGGCGAAGATCACCAGGACCAGGGCCCCGAACCCCAGGGCATAGGTCAGTATCACGGTGGGCTTTACACGTCCCGTAACGGGTTTCCCAAAGACCGGATATAGTCCGAAAGTCAGCGCGGCCAGAAGCCCCGTGGCGAGCACGAGGGGGCTCACCGCAAGGTTGGCCGGGTCGTAAGCGCCCGCGACCAGGAAGATCCCACCGACCGTCAGGGCCAACGCCACCACCTTCAGCGGCGTAAGGCTCTCTCCCAAAAAGATACGGGCCAGGATCACCACCATGGCCGGGAAAGTGTAGAGAAGTATGGCAGCCGTCCCGACGGCGCTCTCCTGAACCGTATAAAAGTAGAAGAGATAGAATCCCGCCACCCCGAACAGCCCCATAAAGAAAAGAAAAAGAAGGTCCCGCCGGCCAACGCGCAAGGTGCTTACGCCCTGCGTAGCCAGTAGAAACCCGGCGATGGCGAGCCACCCGAAGAAAGCCCGGAACGCCACCAGCGCCTCGAAGGAGACACCTTGCGCGTAGAGGAGCTTGGCGAGATACCCCAAAGTACCCCACATGGAAGCCGCGGCCGCGACGGCCAGGATGCCGAGCAACCGGTCTCTGGTCGTGAACAACCCGTTAGCGCCGGTCGAGTTTGCGGGCGAGAACCGCGCCGGATTCAGCGTTTTTCGACATACTCCACGCCGGCTATGCTCTCGAAGTCGCGGTCCTGTGTCCAGACGGTGGCTTCGTGGGTCCGGGCTGTGGACAATATGATGCTGTCCGCCATGGGCAACTTCGTCTCCCTTGAAGTCTTCGCCGCGTCGAGCACCAACTCGGCATCCAGGTCTACCACGCGACCCCGCTGCATCGCTGCTACTACTCGCAAGGCCGCCTCCTCGCCGTTTGGTTCAGCCAGGAGGCGTTTGAACACTTCGTAGATGCTGATATAAGGCACTACCAGCGCTGATGAATCCTCGATAGCGGCTTCGAAGAAGTCCGCGTTCGTGAGGTCGGCGAAGTATTCGATCCAACCCGAAGAATCCACCACGTTCTTCGCCGGCACCCTACATCTCCCGGTCTGGCTCGCGCTCAACAGAGGCGTCTATGCCACGCAAGAACCCCCGCATCTCCCTGACGGGCGACATCGGTATCAGCTCGATCCGGCCCCGGTAACGCAAGACCGCTACCTCCTGGCCGGGCTTTATGCCCATGTATTCTCTTACCTCTTTGGGGATAACTACCTGGTATTTGGGTGACACTTTTACAGTGTGCACGCGGACTCCTGCTTCGAAACTCGTGCGTATACCGTAGCCGCAGTCTATCATGGCGACGTTACCGGAAAGTTGCTAATGTCGGTCGAGCTTTCGGGCGACCTCGTTTAGGCCGATGCGGTAGCAGATGGAGCGGCCGTGGGGGCAGGTGGCGGGGAGGCGGCTGGTGAGCCAGTCTCTGACGAGGGCTTCCATCTCAGGCGGGGACATTTTGTCGCCCATCTTTACGGCCGAGTGGCAGGCGATAGTTGCGAGCAGGCGGTCCTCGCGCCGGTGTCCGGGCTCGGTGCCCGTTACGGCGGCCAGGGCATCCTTGAGGGCTCCTGCTATATCCCGGTCGGCGAGGGTAGAGATGACGGACAGCACCCGGACCGAGCGCGGCCCGAAAGGTTCGGCCTCGAAGCCGTATACGGCCAACTCCTCCAGGTTTTCGGCGGCAAGCTCGGCCTCACCGGGGGAGAGTTCCACCACTTCGGGGACGAGGAGGTTCTGCACGGTGGCGGGTTCTTCGGAGTCGTTGAGCCTATCGAGGATTGCCCGCTCGTGGGCGACGTGCTGGTCCACGACCCACATCGCCTCCGGTTCTTCGACGAGTATGTAGCCCGCCCCGAGCTGCCCGATCACGCGCAGGTCTTCGAGCGGCGGCAGTGCCCCACGCTCCGGCAACTCTCCGGCCGGAGGCTGCGGCGTCTCCGGATCGGTGAGGGGCTTGGAGGCTTCGGAGATTTGCTCCCTTACTTCTTTCAAGTTCCGGGAAGGCGGCGTTTGGTAGACGGGCCGGCCCTCGGCGGCGCGGGACGGGACGTAGCTTACCGGTGGCGTGGAGAAACGTTCCTGGGTGAAGGCCGGCTGCGACCGGCGCGGGGTAGAGGCCGGGTTCGGCGACCGCCATTCTATTGCGCCCCGGACGGCCGCCGCCACGGCGCCCCGGGCGGCGCGTTCCTCGGAGAAGCGGACTATCTGCTTCGTGGGGTGAACGTTCACGTCTACCCGGTGCGGGTCGACCTCTATATCCAGCGCCACCGGTGGATAGCGTCCGGCGGGGACCGTCGCCCGGTAGGCGTCGTCCAGGCCGCGGTGGAGGTTGTCGGCCCGGACGAAGCGGCCGTTGACCGAGATCGTCTGGTGGGCCCGGCTGCCCTCGGTCAAGCTCGGGAGGGCGGCGTAGCCGGTAACTTTGAACGCCCCGGACTCGTACTCGACCCGGCGCAGGGCACGGGCCTTGGCGACGCCTCGTATCTGGGCGAGGCGCTCCAGGAGGTCGCTTGCGGCGGGGAGCGAGAGGTAGTCGCGGTTCTTCTCGGTGAGGCGGAAGGCGACCGTCGGGTGTGCGATGGCGAGATGGGTGAGAGTCTCGGTGATGGTGGCCCGCTCCGTCCGGGAGCCCTTCAGAAACGCCCGCCGGGCCGGGACGTTGTAGAACAGCCGGTCCACCAATACGGTCGTCCCCTTCGGGTGGGAGGCTGCGGATACTTCGGCCCCGGCGCCGCCGTCCACCACCACTTTCGTGCCGGCCCCGGCGCCGGTCGAGGTTGTAAGTGAGAACGAAGAGACGCTGGCTACGGAGGGGAGGGCCTCGCCCCGGAAGCCTAAAGTGGTTACGGATTCGATGTCTTTGGCGGCCCGGATCTTGCTGGTCGCGTGGCGCAGCACCGAGAGCTTTGCGTCCTCCGGACTCATGCCGGAGCCGTTGTCCCGGATCATGATTCGTGAAGCCCCGCCGTCGCCGAGCTCTACCTCGACCCGGGCCGCGCCCGCATCCAGGGAGTTTTCGACCAGCTCCTTGACTACCGAAGCCGGACGGTCGACGACCTCTCCGGCGGCGACCTGTTGGGCCACCAGGGGGTCTAGAACCTGGATGCTCACGATACCTCCATAGAGACTCCTGGCATTGTACATCCGGTTGCGGGCTTTCCAAACGGCGGACGTGTAGAATCCGGGGTCATGTCGAGAGCAAACAAAAAACACTACGGAGCGGTGGTCCGATGAGCGAAGGGCAGCGGCTGCCGATAGACAAGGTCGAGCAACTCGTGGATCTCCTCCAGGAGAGCGGGATCGGGGAGATACAAGTCCGCCAGGGGGACGTGGAGATCACGGTAAAAGCCAGGACCGAGGTTCCTTCACCGCCAGTATCCCACGCGACGCCGCCACCGGTGGCCGCGCAAGAGCCGGCGGAGGCGGCGCCGGAGATAGACGGTCCCCAACGGAATGGGCTCCACGCCGTACATTCGCCGCTAGTCGGGACCTTCTACCGGTCGTCGGCGCCGGGGGAGGACGTGTACGTCGAGGTCGGGGACCGCGTGGAGGCGGGACAGACGTTGTGCATCGTCGAGGCGATGAAGCTGATGAACGAGATCCCGGCGGATGTATCCGGCGAGGTCGTCGAGGTTCTGCCGAAAAACGCCTCCGGCGTTGAGTACGACGAGCCGCTGTTCTATCTCCGGCCCGGGGAGTAGGCCCGTGATCGGCAAGGTCCTCGTCGCCAACCGCGGTGAGATCGCGCTGCGCGTCATCCGGGCTTGCCGGGAGATGGGCATCCGGAGCGTCGCCGTTTACTCGACGGCGGACGACAACTCACTACACCGGCTGCTGGCCGACGAGGCCGTCTGCATCGGGCCACCCTCCGCGACCGAGAGCTACCTGAATATACCGGCGATAATATCCGCCGCCGAGCTCACGGGCGCGGACGCTATCCATCCCGGCTACGGTTTCCTGGCCGAGAACGCCCGCTTCGCGGAGATTTGCGAGCGCGTCGGGATAAAGTTTATCGGGCCGTCTTCCGCCGCGATATCCCAGATGGGCGACAAAGCCACCGCCCGCGACGTGGCGGCAGAGGCCGGGGTCCCAATAACCCCCGGCAGCGACGGCCTGTGCCACAACGCCGCCGAGGTCAAGCGCGTCGGGTCCGAGGTTGGCTACCCGGTGGTCATAAAGGCCAGCGCCGGCGGCGGGGGCAAGGGGATGCGCGTGGTCTACGGCGAGGGGGAGGTGGACGTGGCGTTCACCGAAGCGGCCCGGGAGGCGGGGGCGAGCTTCGGGGACGGTTCGGTGTACGTGGAAAAGTACCTCGAAAAGCTGCGGCACGTCGAGATACAGGTTCTCGCCGACGCCCGCGGCAACGTGGCGACCTTTCCGGAGCGGGACTGCTCGGTGCAGCGGCGGTACCAGAAGCTAGTCGAGGAGTCGCCGGCCCCGGACCTCCCGCCGGGGGTGCGTGAAGGGATGATGGAGGCTTCCGTCGCACTAGTCGAAAACCTGGGTTACGAGGGGGCGGGCACGGTGGAGTTCGTCTACTCGGAGGGCGAGTTCTACTTTATAGAGATGAACACCCGGCTCCAGGTAGAGCACCCCGTTACCGAGATGGTTACGGGCGTGGATCTGGTCGCCGAGCAGTTGCGGGTCACCTCGGGCGGGCGGTTGGAGAATACGGGAGCCCAGGCCGCTGAAGGACATGCGATAGAGTTCCGGATAAACGCCGAAGACGCCCGGCGCAACTTTCTTCCCCAGGCCGGCACGGTCGAGTTCTACAACGTGCCCGGCGGACCCGGCGTGCGGGTCGACTCGCACCTCTACACCGGCTACAAGGTGCCGCCGAACTACGACTCGCTGCTGGCGAAGCTCATCGTCCACGCGGTTGACCGTCCGGCCGCCATCCGGCGCGGGGAGCGGACGCTGGACGAGTTCGCGTTGGTGGGACTGGAGACTACGTTGCCGCTGCACCTGGCTATTTTGGAGGACGAAGAGTTCCGGCGGGGTGGCGTGCCGACCAGCTTCCTGGCCGAAAGAGAGCTGGTTATGAGCGAAAGAGGCCTTTTGCGCCTCGCCAGATCCGGCGTACGCCCTGCATCCGTTTCTTAGGCGGTCCGTGGGCCTCTTCCTTCGGGGGCGGGTCCGGGTCGGTGCCGATACGGTCCATCCGGGAGATCCAGAGTTCCCGCGCCAGGACGTGTAGCGCGGCGACCAACGGCACGGCCAATAGAAGCCCGACGAAGCCGAACAGCGTGCCCATTATGAGGAGGGCGAAAACGACGATTGCCGGGTGGAGGGAGACGGCGCGGCTCATAACCAGGGGCTGTATAAGGTTAGACTCGATAGCCTGGATTACGAGGTAAGCGAATATCACCCAGACCGCCTGAATCGGGTCCCCGCCCGTGAGCCCGAGTAGCGTCGGCGGTACCACCGAGATCACCGGCCCGATAAACGGTATGAACGAGATGAGGCCGGATATGAGGCCGAGCAAAACCGCGAACGGTATCCCGATAATCGAGAGGGCGACGGCCGAGAACACGCCGATGATGGTCATGGAGGTAAGCTGCCCGAGGAACCACTTCTGGACGGCGTGGTACATCTTCTCCAGGATGTCCCGCGTCCGGGGACGGTTCCTGGCCGGGAAAAACGAAACGAAGCCGTTGACCAGCGGCCTCGGGTTCAGGACCAGGTAGATCGTGGCGATCAGGGCCACCAGCGCCAGGGAGAGGGCGTTCGCCACGCTCCCGCCAATGTCCGCCGCGGCGGCGAATACGTCGCCGGATAGAAACCCTCTTGCTCGTTCGAAGATCCCCGCCGGGTTGAGCTGGAGGCCGAGGTCTATGCCGTAAGAGTTCTGGATGCGGGTGGCGAGTCCTTCCACCTCGGAGACGAGCGCGGGCAACTCCTTGATGAACGCCTCGGCCTGCCGCGCCACGGTACCGGCGAGCGCGAGCCCCACCAGATAGACCGTCAGGGCAAAGCCGCCGAGCACTATGAGCGTGCCCCAGCCCCGGGCGATTCCCCTTTGCTCCAGGTAGTCTATCGGGCCGCTAATAATGATCGAGAACAGCATCGTCAGCAGCAAGACCAGAACGATCAGGGAGATCTGGTAGGCGAGGTAGCTCACGAGCGCCAGCGTGAAGACCAGCGCGATGCCCGCATAGATTACCCGTCCCCGTGTCGAGCCACCCGGCTCCGGCATAGAAGCTCCCTCAAAAAGTTGGATGAGCGTTACTATTGTATCCTAGGGACTATGGCGTTCTCCGTCCCCCATCCGGGCCCTGACGTGCTATCTTTTGTTTTGTCCTGGCATTTGTTTCAGACGGTAGAGGGAATGACTTGGCGCGAGAATCGACCTTGAAGACCGAGGAGAAAGAGGATTTTACTTTCGGCGGCATGGCCCGTTGGGACGGCCTCGACTTATTCGGCCCCAACTATACGAGCATCGCCTATCGTAAAGACGGGAAGATCCACGTAAAAGTAGAGCCCTCGAAGGCGCAGAGGGTAGAGAACCCCACCCTCGAAAGCATCTCCCGCCTGCCGGTAATCCGTTCCTTCTTTTTCTGGGGCCGGCTGCTGGCGCAGGTGGTTGGATCCATCTGGACCTTGCTGTTCTTCGCGGCCACCCTGGGCATACTCTGGCTCATGGTCCGATTGTTCGAGATGGGGAGCGGAGATGGAACCCTGGGCGGCGCCCTGGGGTTCTTCGCCCAGTTCCCCGTTTTGCCGCTGCTGCTAGTGTTCTTCGGCGCGATGAAGTTTACTTCCATCGGGCGGTACCATGGGGCGGAGCATAAGTCCGTGGCCGCCTACGAAAACTATGGGGAGGTAACGCTCGACGGCGCCCGCCGGAGCAAGCGTGTCCACCCCCGCTGCGGCACGAACATCCTGGTCTACATCCTCATCGCCGCCCTGCTCGACCCGCTAATAGGCTGGTGGGGATACGCCATACTGCAGTTCATCCTGATCTCCGAAGCCTGGTACATCTTCGGCCAGAGCCGGCCCTCCATAGCCGTAGGCAACTTCCTCCAACGTTACATCACCACCTCCGAGCCAAAACGCAGCGAGCTGGAAGTAGCCGTGGAATCCATGAACCAGTTGCTGGAAGCCGAAAGAAAGCGGGCCGATAGCAAGGTTTCTCCAGCACGGGCACCCTCC
Organism: Rubrobacteraceae bacterium; assembly: GCA_049650095.1. GTDB lineage: Bacteria > Actinomycetota > Rubrobacteria > Rubrobacterales > Rubrobacteraceae > SIRX01. Next base: position 14,310 of record JBARZM010000005.1, read on the forward strand.
TAACTAAGACATTCGTATACGACTTTATGGTAAGATCGCTCTGGATAAGTAAGGAGCGATATATGAGTAAGGCAACTTTGACAAGCAAGGGCCAGCTCACTTTACCGAAAAAGGTCCGAGACAAGCTTGGTCTCAAGACGGGGGATAGACTGTCTTTAGAGGTAGAAGGGGATTCACTGCGTCTCACGGTCGAGCGGCGAAAGTCGTTGGAGGAGCTCAAGGGCAGCCTTCCTGGACGCCGGGAGTATAAAGGAAAGGAAGCCGAACGGCGGGAAGCGCAACGATTGGTTCAGCAGGGAGTCATGGGCACTGAGAAGTGACTGAGAGCGATGCTCAGTGGGTGGACGCCAACGTGCTGCTCCGCTTTCTTACTGGAAAACCGCCGGAGATGGCAGATCGAGCGGGGAGGTTGATCGGGCGCGCCGCACTGGGGGAGGCCTCTCTCAGGATCCATCCTATTGTTGTGGCGGAGACGGTTTGGGTGTTGGAGTCATTCTATGAGTACTCGAAGAGCGAAATCTCCGGCGCATTACTTCCATTGCTCTCCGATCACGGCTTGAAGATAGAGGAGAGAAAGGCCGTACTCGGGGCCCTGGAACTAATGACCCAAAGCAGTGTGGATTTTGCTGACGCCCTCCTGGCCGAGACGGCGGTCTCACGTGGAGAGAGTATCGTCTCCTTCGATAGAGACTTTCGCCGTCTCGGGGTTGGATGGACCGAGCCTAGGTAACTAGATTTTCTAGCCTTACGCCTGTTCGGTGGGCATTATGAGGATTTCGTTGACGTTTACGCGTTGGGGTTGGCTCGTAGCATAGTAAACAAACATATCTCCTGTTAGTCTAACCTCCACGGAAAGGAGTGTGGCTAATGGCTTCGTTCGGGGCACACGCGTTCATATGGGCTGGAGATTGGACTCCTACAGACGCCGAACGGGTGATCTCGGGCGCGGCGGACGCGGGTCTGGACTTCGTCGAGATACCACTTCTAAGGCCCGGTAACATGGACGTATCTGGCACTCGTGAACTACTCGAGCGTCACGGCATCGAGTGTACGTGCTCTCTGGGATTGCCAAAGTCTGAACACTTACCTTTCGCCCCCGAAAAGGCCGAGGAGTTTCTGCAACAGGCGGTGGACGTCTCGGCGGAGTTGGGCTCTGACGTACTCTCTGGTGCGATCTACACTAACCTCGGTACCTTGACCGGCAAACCACCCACCGAAAAGGAACTGGATGAGGTCGTAAGGGTCCTGAAGCAGGTGGCGCGCTACGCCGCCGACCAGGGGATCGGCTTGGGAATCGAGCCGGTCAACCGGTATGAGACGTATCTGATCAACCTCGCCGAACAGGCCGCTTCCGTGATAGACCGTATCGACGAACCTAACGTATTCGCCCATCTGGACACCTACCACATGAATATCGAGGAGAAGGGTTTCTACGAACCCATAACCGCACTCGGATCCAGGCTCGAATACATCCACCTCTCGGAGTCCGACCGCGGTACCCCAGGTACCGGCAACGTACACTGGGACGAAGTATTCCGGGGGGTGGCGGAGATAGATTACGACGGACGGCTGGTCATGGAGTCCTTCGCCGCGATCAACGAAGACATCGCGGGCGCCACCGCCATCTGGCGCGACGTCGTCGGTGACCCGGAGGCCCTGATCCGGGACGGCCTCGCATTCCTCCGCGGCAAAGCCGCCGAATACAGTGTCTCTGGCCCCTGATCCCAGCGTCCCAGACGCCCAGCCAGATATAAAACTTCGCCCCGCACTTGCGCCAGAGTGCACGTTCTGTTAAAAAGCAATCACGCTTTCTGAGCGTAAAAGGGTAAAGGTGAGCAAAGTGGGTCAAAAACCATCGGTTAACCGAGCAATGACGCCTGAGGAGCGGCGTCGGCGAGTAGCCGGGATCATCCGGGACGCCGGGAATGTAACGGTCTCGACGTTGGAGGCGGAATTCGAGATCTCGGCGGCTACGGCCCGGCGGGACCTTGATGTTCTGGAAAAGGTTGGCCAGGCTCGTCGGACGCATGGTGGAGCGGTTTTTCCCGGAACCGCCGGGCACGAGGACTCGTTCGAGGAACGCCTCAATGAGGCGGTAGAGGCGAAGATGCGGCTTGCCGGGGCCGCTTCGGCGATCGTGGAGCCGGGTTCCACGATTTTCGTCGACTCTTCTACCACGGCGTACTACGCGACACAGCGAGTTCTGGCCGACATTTCGCGGGCGACCTTTCTGAGCAACCTGCTACCGGCGATGGAGCTATTCAAGACCCTGGATACGCCGGGCAGGGACTTTATCGGGATCGGCGGGGCGTTCAAGGAGCTTACAAAGTCGTTCGTCGGTCCGCATGCGGTTCGTATGGTGCGGGCGCATTTCACGGATCTGGTCTTCGTAAGCGTCAAGGGCATTACGCCGGAGGGAGAGATGACCGATCCGGATCCTTCGGAGGCCGAGGTGAAACGGGCCATGATCGAGCGTTCCAAGACCCCGGTACTCCTGATAGACGGCAGGAAATTCAAGCGCAGAGGGCTCAGTCTCATTAGCGATGTCTCCAGCATCGGGCTGGTGCTGGCCGCTGACTGCGCCGAACCGGACCTACGGGCTCTGGAGCGAAAAGGCGTCGAGGTGCGCCGTGTTTAGAGGGGCGAAGGGGGCTCGTGAGCGAAGGCGCGTGTGTATGGATCATACCGGACGGCTTTCTCCCGGAGGAGAGTTCGGGAACGCAGGAAAGCCACGAGGCGATCTGCATCCTGAACACCTCCGGCGAGGAAGCTCAACTTCGCGTCTCGTTCTACTTCGAAGACCGGGATCCTATAAAGGATGTTCAGGTTACGGTACCTTCCGAGCGGACCCGTCATGTGCGCCTGGACCTTCCCGAGCATCTCGACGGCGTCTCGATCCCAAGGGGCGTGCCCTATGCGCTGCGGGTAGAGAGCAGCGTGCCGGTAACGGTTCAGCACTCGCGGATGGACACTTCCCAGGCGGCGTTGACGTTGATGACTACCATGGCCCATCCGGTGAGTAAGGCTTGACCGCCGGCCCGACATTCCTGGCGGTGGACCTCGGAGCGGAGAGCGGACGCGTGCTGTCCGCGACTTTAAGAGACGGCCGGGTGGACCTAGAAGAGATACATCGTTTCCCCAACGAGCCTGTCAGGACGCTCGACGGCCTGCACTGGGACGTACTCGGTATCTTCGCGGAGATAAAGAAGGGGTTGCGAGAGGCCGCCGAGCAGTTGGACGGCATCGAGAGCGTCGGGATCGACTCCTGGGCGGTCGACTTCGCGTTGCTGGCCCGGGATGGATCTCTCATATCGAATCCGCACAACTACCGGGATGCCCGCACGGAAGGCATGATCGAGCACGCCTGCGAACGGGTGTCCAGAGAAGAGATATACCAGACCACCGGCACACAGTTCATGAGGATAAACACCCTCTACCAACTCCTCTCCATGAAGAACTCGCCGCTCCTCGAAGCCGCGGACGGTCTGCTCCTGATACCGGACCTTATTAGCTACTGGCTCACCGGACGTAAGGCTTGCGAGTTCACCAACGCTACCACGACTCAACTCTACGACCTCGCAGCCGGAGATTGGGCCTGGGACCTCATCGAAAAGATGTCCCTGCCGGCTCGCATATTTCCGGAAGTTCTGCCGCCGGCTACGGAGCTCGGCACGCTCTTACCGGACGTGGCCGAGGAGGTAGGTATCGAGGAAGACCTCGTCGTCCTGACGGTGGCTACCCACGATACGGCCTCCGCCGTGGCCGCCGTACCCGGCGAGGGACAGGACTTCGCCTATATCTCCAGCGGTACCTGGTCGCTCGTCGGGGTGGAGACACCGGAGCCCGTGGTGACCCCGGAAGCGATGGACTCGAACTTCACCAACGAGGGTGGGGTAGCGGGCAGGACGCGTTTCCTCAAGAACGTGATGGGCCTCTGGCTCCTCCAGGAATGCCGCAAGACCTGGGCGGTGGAGGGGAGCGACTACTCTTACGAGGAACTGCAGCGTCTGGCGACGGAGGCACCGGCCTTCGGTCCGGTCGTGGACCCGGACCACCCCGACTTCTTTTCCCCCGGAGACATGCCGTCTCGTATAGGAAGCTACTGTGAGGCGACCGGACAGGAAGCGCCGGCTTCACCGGGAGCGACGGTCCGGTGCGTGCTGGAGAGCCTGGCGCTCAAGTATCACCACGTGTTGCGGGAAGCCTCTCGATTGACCGGAAGAGAGATCGAGACGATCCACGTCGTTGGGGGCGGTTCGCTCAACTCGCTGCTGTGCCAGCTTACGGCGGACGCAGCCGGGACGCCGGTGCTCGCGGGGCCGGTAGAGGCTACCGCCATCGGGAACGCGATGGTCCAGGCTCTCGCGAGAGGTTATGTGGAGTCCCTGGAGGGAATACGGGCGACTGTCCGCCGCTCGTACGACGTTGCCAGGTACGAACCCGGAGGAGACGATGATGAATGGGAAGAGCAGAGAGAAAGGTTTCGGAGGCTTATGGGTGCTGATCTGGCGCCGGTCGAAGGAGGAGAGGATGCTTGATGGGTTGGTCGCGTCGTGAGTTCCGAAAGCAGCACCGAAGATAGGGGAGGCGCGGCCACGTCGCAGGCG
>JBARZM010000006.1:0-13523 GCA_049650095.1 Rubrobacteraceae bacterium
TCGGTTAGCCCTTTGTCGGCGGCGAGGTGCAGGTAGGTGAATAGCTCCTGGCCTTCTCTAAAGCGGTCGTATTCTTCCGGGATAGGCTCTTTAACCTTGACGATCAGGTCTGCAGCCTCGAAGACTTCATCCGCTGATCCTACGAGCCGTGCCCCAGCCTGTTCATACTCTTCGTCGAGAAAGCCGGACTTCGTCCCGGCTCCGGACTCGACGACTACTTCGTGGCCGTGATGGATCAACTCGGCGACGCCATCGGGTTGCATCGAGACCCGGCCTTCTTGATCCTTTATCTCTTTCGGAACTCCTATTACCCTGGGCATGATCCTTCCTCCTTACGCCGGGTTCAGACCTCGATGTTACTGCAGACTACGTGTAGTCGCACCGGGCGATCGCCGCCTGCAGCGACTCTCTAACTCCTGTTCGCAGCGGCTTTCCGTGGGCCAGGACTACGGTCGAGAAACCTTCTTTCAGAAGCTTTACGGCCGAACATTTCGCCTCTGCGGGATCAGTGCAAAACGCTTTACGAACGCCGACGCGGAGTTTGCGCGGCAGGCATCCGAAGGCATCGACCGTAAGCAACAAACCGTCTTCGTCTCGCAACAAAGAGACGTGGCCGGGCGTGTGTCCCGGGGTGGAGATCACCCGGAACCCGGACACGAAATCTCCCTCCTCGACTACCTCTCCGACCGGGATACCCGGCGGCTCCGCGCCGCCCGCGAGATAGCGCATGATGTGGTTGCTCGATGGATCGAAACCGCGCTTCCCCGAGATAACCTCCGCTTCGTGCTCGGTCGCCGAAACCTTTGCGTTTGGCGCCCACTCTACTAGCTCCTTTAGACCACCGGTGTGATCGTCGTGCTGGTGGGTTAGAAAGATACGTTTGAGGTCTTCCGGTCCTGCTCCGAGAGCTTCCAGAGCTTTCTTGACTCGCCCGACGCTTCTGCCAATGCCGGTGTCTACCAAAGTCCATCCATCATCGTCTTCGAGAAGCAGTACGTTGATGAGGTTGGCTATCGGTACGGCGTTCACGCGGTACACGCCGTCTGCTATGCGTTCGGGGTCTCCGGACATTTTCCTACCGCTTTCTTTGATCCCGGCTAGCGCTTTTGTCTCGTACCGGAAGTCTACCTGGACGTGTTGCCCCGCGCGAAACCACGACAGATCAGGACGATGGAGAGAGCACTATTACCGGGATGCCCCGGTTGGTGGTGCGCTGCTCGTAATCGGCGAAGCCCGGGTAGATCCTCACCCCCTCGCGCCAGAGGCGTCCGCGTTCTTCACCCTCCGCTTCGTACGACCGGAACCGGCGCTCCACGCCATCTACGATTGCGCTAACCTGGGGCTCCGCGCGGAGGTTGTAGTACCAGGCCGGCGCCCGAGAACCTCGTCCGTAACCCGAGGCGAAAACTACAATGCGGTCTCCATCCGGGAGGCCGAGCACCGGCACGGTACGGACCTTCCCGCTTTTGGCCCCTGTAGTAGTGAGCATGATGACCGGGAGCCCGGTGATGAGACTGGATAAAGTATGCTTTCCCTTCGTAAAGTCGAAAACCGGCTTGTCTACGCGGTGTAGCGTGTGCGAAAGCAACCAGGACATCGGGGCCGTCGCGGACAGGTCCCGGGTTATCTTGCGGAATGCGTTTGGATTTCCACTGGGCATTCTCATCTCCCTGGGTCAGACATCGTTTCTCAGCCAGCTACCCCGACGACCTGCCGGCCCAGATATTCTTCCAACTCCGCGAGCGCCATCCGGGCCTGACGCTCGCGCCGTTCGGGTTTGGAGATGCGGCGGCCGTTCTCTTTTTTCGGGACGGTTGGGACGAGGCCCCAGTTGGAGTTTATGGGCTGGAGGGTGCCTTCTTTTACGGTGATGTAGTTTGCCAAAGCCCCGGTCATGGTAGCCTGCGGCAACTCGATAGGCTCTTCGCCACCGGCGAGCCGGGCCGCGTTGGTCCCGGCTATGAGGCCCATAGCCGTGCTTTCGACGTAGCCTTCGACACCGGTCAACTGCCCGGCGAAGAAGACCGGTTCTCCGGTGCGGACGCGCATGGTGGCGTCGAGGATGTCGTTGGAGCGGAGGTAAGTGTTGCGGTGCATGACGCCCATCCGGGCGAAATCGGCGTTCTCCATACCGGGGATCATGCGGAAAACCCGCTTCTGCTCGCCCCACTTCAATCGCGTCTGGAAACCGACCAGGTTAAATAACCGCCCCTGCTCGTCGTCCTGCCGGAGCTGCACGACGGCGTACGGTTCCTCGCCGGTGCGCGGGTTCGGCAGCCCGACCGGCTTCATCGGCCCGAAGCGAAGCGTTTCGGGGCCACGAGAGGCTATTACCTCGACCGGCAAGCAGCCCTCGAAGTACATGTCTTCCTCGAAGTCCTTTATGGGGGAGAGTTCCGCGGTGGTCAACGCCTCTATAAAAGCGTAGTACTGCTCCTCGTTCATCGGGCAGTTGAGATAGGCGGCTTCGCCCTTATCGTACCGGGAAGCCAGATATATTAGGTCTTCGTCCAGCGATTCGCGGAAGATTATGGGGGAAGCGGCGTCGTAGAAGTAGAGTGTTTCGCCGGAGAGGGTGATGATCTTCTCGGCCAACGCGTCGGAGGTTAGGGGTCCCGTGGCGATAACCGTCGGGCCTTCCGGGACCTCCGTCGCCTCTTTCCGGATGACCTCGATGTTCGGATGAGACTCGACCGTCTCCGTTACCGCCCTCGGAAAGCCTTCCCGGGCGACACCGAGCGCCCCGCCCGCCGGCACGGATTGGGCGTCCGCGCAGCGCAGGATCACCGACCCTAGCCGCCGCAGTTCTTCCTTCAAGAGCCCCGAAGCCGTGGTCAGAGACATATTCCCGAGTGAGTTGGAGCAGACCAGCTCGGCGAAGAACTCGGTATGATGGGCCGGGGTCTGTTTCATCGGCCGCATCTCCCAAAGCTCGACCGAGCAACCAGCCTCCGCCGCCTGCCACGCCGCTTCACTTCCGGCGAGACCGCCGCCTATAACCGTTACGTCTGCCATGCTTTCACCTCTTGGAACCTCGAAACCGGATAACGAACCCCGATTCTACGACAGCAACGCGTCACAGACCGTGAAGCCGATGCTCCGTTCTGGAGATTGTGTCCCCGGGTGTACCGGCGGGGCAATTGTTCCTGGAAGTATTACTGGCCCGCCACCCTGGCCTGGCTCACGCTCAGGTAGATCTCCTGGTTTTCGAGGGCTTGGATCTCCGACTGGCTCAGGCCGAACCGCTGGAGGCCCCTAGTGCTGGGAAGCTGCTCTACCGTACCGGTCAGTTGAACCGTCTGGCCCGGATTTATGTTCACGGCCTGATCGGGCTGGCTACCGGCCCGCTCACCTTCGAGGGCGGCGAGAACCGTCTGATCGGCGCTGGGTCCGACGAAGAAGGTAGAGTCACCCACGACGTCCCGCACCGAAGCGTCGGGAATCCGTACTTCCCGGCCTATCAGCGACTGCGGGTCCTGGACGAAGAGATCCTGCGCGCCGGTAATCGCACCACCCTGCGTCGTACCACCCTGCATGGTCGTGCCCCCGGTACCGCCCATGGTAGTGCCACCGGTCGTGCCGCCAGTGGTTGCCATCGTCGTGCCGCCCATCGTGGTACCGCCGGTCGTACCCCCGGTCGTACCCCCGGTCGTGCCGCCGGTCGTGCCGCCGGTCGTTGCCATCGTCGTGCCGCCGGTCGTGCCGCCAGTGGTTGCCATCGTCGTGCCGCCGGTCGTACCGCCGCCCTGGGTGCTGCTTTGGCCGCCGGTGCTCTCTTCGGCGCAGGCCGTCAGGCTCATGGTGGCCGTGATCGCCAGGGCCGCAGCCCCGATCTTCCACGGTCCAGGTAGTTTTCTCTCTCCGTTCAATGCTCCGATCTTCAAAGAACCTCCCGGTCTCTCGGTCGTTGGGTTTGGTAGTCTCGGATCGAAGGGCCTGGCATGAACGCAAAGGTCCAGCCCATCCTCCGGAAGCCAAACGTACCGGCTAGTCTACCGTCTCACGAAGAATCTTAAACGGCCTGGTGCTGCTACCAGGCCGTCGCGCCCCCGTCCACTACGACCGTCTGGCCGGTCACGTACGAGGCGGCGGGCGATGCGAGAAAGATGATGACGCCTTTGAGGTCCTCCGGGTTTCCGAAGCGGTGGAGTGGTATGCCGTCGAGCATCCTCTCCTCGAAGTTCTCTATAAGGCCGCTGCTCATCCGGGTCGGGAACCAGCCGGGCGCTATCGCGTTTACGGTGATGCCGTGCGGCGCCCACGAGGTCGCGAGGTCCCGGGTCATGGAGATTACGGCGCCCTTGCTGGTGTTGTAGCCGACGGTCTGCATGTAATCGGGGTCCCCGCCCACGAGACCCGCGACGGAGGAGATGTTGACGATCGTGCCGCCGGAGCCCCGCTCGATCATGCGGCGCCCGACGGCCTGGCTCATGAGGAAAGTCCCCCGCACGTTGACCCGAACGACCTGGTCGAATTTCTCGACCGGCATCTCGGCGGCCGGCGCGCCCCAGGTCGCCCCGGAGTTGTTGACGAGTACGTCCACGGCGCCGAAGTTCTCCTCCGCCTCGGAGACGACCCTCTCCACGTCTTCGGGGTCCGTTACGTCACAGGCCACGGCCAGGGCTTTGCCTCCCCGGGCCCGTATCTCCTCTTGTACGTCTTGCAAAGGTTCCAGCTTGCGGGAGCAGATCACGACGTTCGCCCCGGCGTCGGAGAGGGCTTCGGCCATGTACTGGCCTAGTCCGCGCCCGCCGCCGGTCACGATAGCGGTCTTGCCGTCCAGCCGGAAGAGATCCAGGGTGTCCAATACGCGCCTTTCTAACTCGGGGACGGGGGTTCGGTCGCCTCGTCAGTCGATCCGTTGGCCGCCTTTTCTTTCTCTTCGTCGGCGAGCACCCGTCGCAGGAGCTTGCCGACGGTGCTCTTGGGCAGCTCGTCCCTAAATTCGAGCGACTTGGGCGTCTTGTACGGCGCCAGACGTTCTTTGCAGAAGTCCAGTATCTCCTCCTCCGTCACGTCGCTGTCCTCCTTCTTGACCACGAAAGCCTTCACCGATTCACCCCGGTACTCGTCCGGCACGCCGACGGCGACGGCCTCTGACACGTCCGGGTGCTCGAAGAGGACCTCCTCGATCTCCCTCGGGTAAACGTTGTAACCGCCGGCGACGATCATGTCTTTCTTACGGTCCACGATGTAGAAATATCCGTCCTCGTCCATCGTGGCCACGTCACCGGTGTAGAGCCAGCCGTCGCGGAGCGTATCCGCCGTCTCCTCTGGCATGTTCCAGTAACCCTTCATAACCTGCGGGCCGCTGATCGCCAGCTCCCCGGACTCACCCACCGGGAGCGCGCTCGCCCCGTCTTCCACGTCCACGACTTTCGCATTGGTGCTCGGTATTGGAACGCCGATGCTCCCCGGCCGCCGCTCGGCGAAGATGGGGTTGAAGTGGGTGACCGGCGAGGCTTCGGAGAGGCCGTAGCCCTCGTAGATCCTGCGCCCCGTTTTCTCTTCTAGGGCGTGAAGCAGGTTCACCGGCATGGCCGCGCCGCCGCTGTTGAAGACCCGGATCTTGTCGAAACCGTACTCTTTGAGGTCCACCCCGCTCGCGTGTAGCCCCATGTACATCGTCGGGACGCCGGCGAATAGCGCCGGCTCGTTCTCCTGGACGAGCTTCAGCACCTCCTCCACCTCGAAGCGCGGCAGCAGCAGTTGCTTGCACCCGGTCTTGATGCTGAACATCATCACCGAGGTCAGGCCGTAGATGTGGAAGTACGGCAATACGGCGACCGAGCCCTCGTTGTTGGAGAAATCGTCCTCGTTCTCGACGAACACCTCTATCGCCTGCCGCACGTTCGCCGCCAGGTTGCGATGGGTCAGCATCGCGCCCTTAGAGACCCCGGTCGTACCGCCCGTGTACTGGAGGGCCGCCACGTCTTCGCCCGGGTCGATCTCGACCTCCGGCGCGTCCTCCGCGTCCATGCCGAGGAAAGAGTCGAAGGTGTAGTGGTCTTCTTCGAGGCCCTCCGGCGTACCCCCGAAGCTGACCACGACCACGTTCTTGAGGCTCGAAGCCGGCAGGACGTTCTTTACGCGCTCGTACATATCCGCATAGACCACTATCGTCTCGGCCCCGGAGTCCGTGAGGATGTGCTCGATCTCCCGCTCCACGTACATCGGGTTTAACTGCGTGACTATGGCGCCGAGCCTGACGGTGGCGAAGAAACCAACGACGTACTGCGGGCAGTTCGGGAGCATCAAAGCCACCCGGTCGCCCTTCTCCACACCAATCGCCGCGAGGGCGGCGGCCATCTTGTCGGCCATCGCCTGCAGTTGGGGAAAGCCGATCTCCGTCCCGTAGAACGAGAGGGCGACTTTCTCTTTGTGCTCCTCGACGGACTCGCGGAACAACTCATAGAGCGAGCCCTCGAAAAACTCCGCCTCCGGCTCCGTGTAGCCTTCGTAGACTTTTAGCCAGGGTTTCTCTGACGTGAACATATGCCTCCTTGCATAGCGCCGTACACTTTTTCGTACCGGCTATATTCCCTTTCGCCTTCCCCCCGAATGATACTGCAAAACCGGCCCCACGGGTACCCTGCCGGGGTCATACTATAGCGTTGCCCTTTTTCTCGAAGACCCGGAAAGCCCCGGTGCCCATGGCGACGAGGTTTCCGTCGGCGTCGTAGACTTTGGATTCGGCGGTGGCCGTTCGGCGGGTGCGGTGAACGACTTCGCTGCGGCAGGTGATCCGGCCGCTGTTCACCGAGCCTAGAAAGTGGGTGTTCATCTCTATGGTGGCGGTGCGGGTCCCGACCAGCGCGAGGACGGCCAAGCCCATAGCGTTGTCCATGAGCGAGGCGTAAACACCGCCGTGCAACGTGCCGGCCCCGTTCATGTGTACGTCTTCGATGTCTATCCACAGCACGGCCCGTCCCGGTTCGACCTCTTCGACCTTAGCCCCAATGTGTTTGGAGAAGGTAACTTCTTCGTCGAAGTAGTATGCGAGCTCTTTTAATTGTTCTTCGGTTAGAGGGTTTCCGTTGTTTTCCATAGAGACTCCTATCTCGTTATAAACTCCGGTACATCAAGAACCCGGCTTCTCCGGCGACGACGATGCCCTGTTCTTTTTTGGCGTACACCTCGAAATTGTAGAGCAAGCCTTCTTCCAGCTCTTCGATCCCGGTAGCCTCACCCCCGACGAATAGCTCGTCCCCAAGGAAGACCATCCCGGAGAACCGGCTGCCGAAGGTCTTTACGTACCCGAGTTCGAGGTAGGGCGAGAAGAGCCGGCCCATCGTGGCGACCGTGAGCATCCCGTGGGCGATCACACCGGGCAGCCCGGCCTCCTCCGCGGCGGTGTCTATGGTGTGGATCGGGTTGTAGTCTCCCGAGGCCCCGGCGTACTTGATGAGCTGTAGCCGGGTAACGGGCGGCAACCACACCTCTTCCAGCCGGTCTCCCGCCACCCAGCCCGGAAAGCTACTCAAAGCTCAAGTCCTCTCCGGACGGCCGGGGTGACGATGACGGTATCGTTCATGGTAAAGATTCTTTCTCCCTCCGGGGTCTCCCCAGCCCGCTCGAACAGCAAGAAACCTAGCAGTCCGCTCCGGCTCTGCTTTTCCCGGGAATCCTTCAGCGTAACGCGGCAGAGGACCTCGTCCCCGACGAAGAGTGGCCGTTCGTAAGCGATATGGAACTCGCCGTGGATCAGGCCGGCGTCCGGCAACTCAAGGCCCGGGACATAACCGTAGTCGAAGGTTCGGGGAAAGGTCGGGGGCGCTAGCAGCCGTCCGTACCGGCTCTCTGTCGCGGCCTTCTCGTCCATGTAGAGCGGGTTCGGGTCGGCGATGGCTTCGGCGAACTTACGCACTGCTCCCCTCTCGACGAGGTTCTCCACGGGTTCGGAGTCGAGGCCGACGAAGTCCGCGTAGAGCATTACGCCTTCGGCCCGCCGGCCACGTAAAGCACCTGGCCGCTAACGAACGAGGCCTCCTCGGAGGCGAAGTACAGGATGGCGGAGGCCACGTCTCCCGGCTTGCCGCCGCGACCGACCGGGATCTCCTTGCTCCGCGCGACGACGAACTCTTCCCAATCGATGCCCATGCGCTCCGCCGTCGCGCGGGTCATCTCCGTCTGTATAAAGCCGGGGGCGACGGAGTTTACCGTTACGCCGTAGCGCCCGAGCTCCAGGGCGAGCGTCTTGGTGAATCCCTGAAGACCGGCCTTCGCCGCAGAGTAATTCGCCTGTCCCCGGTTGCCCAGGGCGCTCGTCGAAGAGACGTTGACGATCCTGCCGTAACCGTTCTCTACCATGTGCTTCTGGGCCGCCTGGCTGCACAGGAACGCGCCGTTCAGATGCACGTTCAGGACCATGCTCCAGTCCTCGTCTTTCATCTTGTAGATCAGGTCGTCCCGCGTAACCCCCGCATTGTTGACCAGGATATCGAGCTTCCCGTAACGCTCCACCACTGTTTGGACCACGGCCTCGACCTCCGTGCGGCGGGTAACGTCCATCCGCGCCGCGAAGGCGTCCATTCCCTCGCCCACGAACTCCGACGCGGCGGATGAGGCATCGTCCACGTCCAGGTCCGCGAGGCACACGCGTGCCCCCTCGGCGGCGAGCCGCCGGGCGGTTGCCCGTCCGATGCCCCGCGACGCCCCGGTGACGAGCGCCACCCTTCCTTCGAGTCTTCCCAAGTGTTCCTCCCTTCGGTCGGAAAGCCTGTCAGCGTTTCAGCACTTCAGCTTGTCAGCTTTTTCATTTTGCTGACTCGCTAGTAATCGTAGAATCCTTCGCCGGTTTTCTGGCCTAGTTTGCCGGAGTGGACCAACGCTTTCAGGATTCGCGGGGGCGTATAGTAGGGATCGCCCAGCTCTTCGTGGACGTAGGTGTTTACGTCCAGGGCCACGTCGAGGCCGACGAAGTCTCCCAGCTCGAACGGGCCTATGGGAAAGCCGAGGCACTTCTTGACGATCAGGTCTATCTCCTCTTTGGTGGCCACGCCTTCCTCCAGGAGCCGCATGCCTTCTATAAGGAAAGGAATCAAGAAGCGGTTCGCCACGAAGCCCGGCACGTCTTTCTCGACCACTATAGGCAGCTTGCCGAAGGATTCGATGAGGGCCTTTGCTTTCTCGACGGTCTCGTCGCTCGTCAGAAGGCCGCGCGGTAGCTCGACGGCCTCGCGCACCGGGGGCGGGGTGAAGAAGTGGGTGCCGCAGACTTTGTCCGGCCGCTTTGTGGCGGAGGCTAGGTCGGTGATGGAGATAGAGGAGGTGTTTGTCAGGATCAAGGCTTCCTCTCCGAGAAGCTCGTCCAGCGCGGCGAACGCTTCTTTCTTTGGCTCCACCCGCTCCGTTATGGCTTCAACGACCGCTTCGCAGTCGGCGAGGTCTTCGAGGTTCGAGGTCCACCGGATGTGGTCGTAGGCGGCTTCCGGGTCCTGGATGGCTCCTTTCCCCGCAGACCGCGTCAGGCCCTCCCGGACGTAGACCTGGGCTTTTTCGAGGGCTTCGACTGCGGGGTCGCAGGCTACGGTGGTGTAACCGGCCTGGGCGGCGAGTTGGACGATGCCGGCGCCCATCGTGCCGGTTCCGAGGACTCCTATACGACGGTCTTCCATCTACACTCCGCCTTTCTCCACGAGGTGGTTCGCGTGCAGGATCAGGTTTCGTACCCGCCCGCCGAAGGTGGCGAATCGCTCGTCTTTGGTCTGGCCTTTCTTCCAGCGGGCGTAGATTTGCTGCAGGATCACCGCGAGCTTGAAGTACCCGAAGACCATGTACCAGTGCATCTCCGATAAATCACGCCCGCTCTTTTCGGCGTAGCGATCCATGAATTCCTTGCGGGTCATGAAACCGGGCGTCGAGGTGACGGTGGGCATTACCTCGTGCAGCCCTTGCGGGTCGTCGGGCTCGACCCAGTAGGAGAGCGAGACGGCGAGGTCGAAGAGCGGGTCCCCAATCGTCGTCATCTCCCAGTCCAGGACGGCCCGGACTTCGGTCAGGTCGTCCGGGTTGAGGACCAGGTTGTTGAGCTTGAAGTCGTTGTGGATGATCGTCGGTTCGGGGCTCTCGGGGACGTTGGCGGCGAGCCATTCCGTGGGGGGCTCGACGTCTGCGACATCCTCGGTCTTGGCTTTCTCGTAGCGGGAGATCCAACCCTCCGTTTGCCGCTTTAGAAAGCCTTCGGGCCTCCCCAGGTCCCCGAGGCCGGCGGCTTCCTGGTCGACGGCGTGAAGCTCTACCAGCGTGTCACAGACCATCTCGGACATCTGCCGGCACAGCTCTTCGGTTGGCTCGACGCCTTCGGGGAACGAGTCGTCCACGACGGTTCCTTCCCGGCGCTCCATGACGTAGAACTCGGCCCCGATCAAGGAGTCGTCTTCACAGAAAAAGTACGGCTTGGGGGCGAGCGGATAGGCTTCGTGCAGCTTCATCAAGATGCCGGATTCCCGGCCCATGTCGTGCGCTTTTGGGGGGATCGGGCCGAGCGGCGGCCGGCGCAGGACGCCCTCCCAGTCATCGATCCGGAGCAGGTAAGTGAGGTTCGAAGCGCCGGAAGGAAACTGCCACACTTCCAGGTTCCCATCGGGCAAGCCCTCTATGTGTTCTCGCAGATAACGTTCGACGGCCTCGTGGTCGAAGCCTTCTCCTTCGCGGACCTCTATGGTTTCGGCCATGCGAAATCCTTTCTATTTCGTGTCTGTTGCACTTTGGAGTTTCCCATCCACGACCAGCGGCACGAGGTCGCTCGCCCCCACATCTCCGACGAAATTCAGCTCGTCTCGCCAATCGTTCTCGTCGAACCAGCGGCCTGCCCGTCCGCGTTTCAGGGCGTCGGCCTCTCTTTCCCGGTATTTGCCGGCGAGATCCAGGGCCATCCAGGCGGCGTCGTTGAGCCGCCAGTTGTCGGTTTGCATGTGGGAGAGTATCGTGGAGGCTCCAAGGAAGTCTTCTAAGGTAAAGCGCCCGCCGGAGCCGGCGCAGACCAGGTAGACCGACCCGGTGCCCGAGGTTTCGAGGTAGCGGGCCACCGCCGGCGCGTTGCGTAGACAACCGACGATCACCTTCTCTGCCGAGGCGGATTCCGCGATGGCCCGGGTGCCGTTGGTGGTCACGAAGATCACCTCCCGGTCCCCGACGGACTCCGGTGAATACTCGACCGGGAAAGGCCCGAGATCGTAACCTTCGACCTTCTCCGCGCCCTGCTCGCCACCGCGCAACGGCTCCGAAAGACTCCGATTTAGTTCCTCGGCCTCATCCAACGTCCCGACCGGATAAACGCCCCGGGCGCCGTTCTCGAAGATGGTGAGCAGGGTCGTAGTAGCGAGAAATACATCCAGGACCACGACGGTGGCGCCCGCCAAACGGTCCGGCGGGATCTCCTGCCGCGTCATCAAGACCCTTAGCCTCTTCACCGTAAAATCCCCAGCAAACTCCCGCCCCCTACTCTAGTAAAAGCCATCTAACTTTACAGAATCGACGGTGCACCCGCACGAAAGTTCACGGCAATCATGCTAGAGACAACCCGGTCGCGGGCGTGAGTCGGGGCCGCCACGGCCTTTGAAGATAGAAGTCTTGGGCAGGAGCCCGGCTCGCAGAGGGCAGGTCCCTACATCTCATAGAGCTTGGATCGCCTCGTCTACCGAGTTTACGACGCGGGCACCGCGGCCGATGACCTCCTCGAAAAGGGTAGTGGCTTTTCCGTCCGTGAAGTCTCTTGTGGTCGCGCGGGGCGGAAGACCGTCCCGGAGGAGCACGATGGACACGCCGCGCTTTTGGGCTTCCGCGGCTACATTCAGGGTGCGGAGGTTGCCCCGGCCTACGGGCGCATCGCAGACTATGATCGTTTCGGCGGCCGAGGCTGCGGCGAAGTTTTCGGCGTGGGCGGCCTCGGAGATGGGGGCGTAAGACTCTTCCTCCACTATCGGCGCGCCGAGCGGGCGGGCGACGGCGTGGTCCGTGTCGCCTACGCTAAGCACGCCGGCGGAGAACGGTATGTTTTCTTCGCCAAGCCGGCGCATGAGGCGTGAGCCGGAGCCGCCGCCACAGATCACGTGTACGACGGGTCTCTCAGAGGTCCGGGAGGGCTCGGAGCCCGAAGGATAGACTTGAAGGGCGCCGGTGCGGGGGGAGATCGAGGTCTCGACCTCCGCGCCGAAGACGACCCGTATCACCTGTGGGTCCAACGCGACGCTGGGTGGCCCGGCGGCGGAGATCCCGCCCTCGTGCAGCACGACCACCCGTTTGGCGTACCGGGCGGCGAGGTTGAGGTCGTGGACGACCATGAGGACAGTCTTGCCGGCCGCGTTGAGCCTCCGCAGCGCCTCCATGAAAGCGACCTGGTGGCGGATGTCCAGGTGGTTCGTCGGCTCGTCCAGCAGCAACACCTCCGGTTCCTGGGCCAGTGCCCGGGCGAGCGTGACGAGCTGCCGTTCGCCGCCGGAAAGACTTCCCATCCTGCGTCCCCGAAACTCCCACACCCCAACCTCCCGCATCGCCTCTTCCACGGCCCGGCGGCTTTCTTTGTCCGGGGTCAGGCGTCCACCGTGGGGCGTTCGTCCAAGCTCGACGATCTCGTAGGCCGTGTAGTCGAAGGCCGGAGAGCCCTCTTGAGAGACGACCGCGACCTCCCGGGCGAAGCTCTTGCGGCTCCAGGTTTCCACCTCTTGCCCGTCGAGTAGCACGGTCCCGAGACGGGGTTCGAGGGCGCGGGCCATCGTGCGGAGCAAGGTGCTCTTGCCGCTGCCGTTCGGGCCGACGACCGCTAGAAACGAGCCTTTCGGAACCTCCAACGTAACGCCGTGCAGCTTGTCGTCCGCACCGTAGCCGACCCGGACGTCGTGGACCGCGAGCGTTATCCCGGGGACCTTAGACGCCACGCTTGCGGCTCCGGCGGAGGAGGTAGAGAAAAAACGGTGCGCCGCAGAGGGCGGTGATGACGCCTACCGGTATCTCGGAGGAGGAGATTACGCTGCGGGCGGCGGCGTCGGCGAGGATGAGGAAGGCGGCGCCCCAGAGGCCGGAGACGGGGAGCAGGAGGACGTGGCGGGGGCCGACGAGGAGGCGGGCGACGTGCGGCACGATCAGGCCGACGAACCCTATAACCCCGCTCACCGCAACCGCCGCCGATGCCGCCAGCGCCGCGAACGCGACACAGAGCATCTTGAGCCGCTCCACCCGCAACCCCAGATATCCGGCCTCCTCTTCGCCCAAAGAGAACACGTCCAGGTCGCGGGCCATGAACATCAGCCCCGTCACGGCGAACAAGAGGTATGGCAACACGGCGAGCACCCGTCCCCAGTCGGAGGGCGAGAACGAGCCCAAGAGCCAGAAGAGGACGCTGGCGATCCGGCCGTCGTCGAGCGTCAGGATCAGGAACGAGTAACCCGCCCCCGCAAACGCCCCGACCGCGAGCCCGACCAGCAGCAGGTCGGCAACCGGAAACCTGCCGCCCTGGCGGGCCAGCATCACTACCGCCAGCGCCGCCCCGAGCCCCCCGGCGAACGCCGCCAGCGGCACCGCCG
>JBARZM010000007.1:0-10260 GCA_049650095.1 Rubrobacteraceae bacterium
TCCAACGCCCGCAACGCGGCGCCCGTGTCGGTGGTAAAAAACGGGTTGCCGGTGCCGGACGCGAAGATCACGACCCGGCCTTTCTCCAGGTGCCGGATCGCCCTTCGGCGGATGTAGGGCTCCGCCACGGCCCGCATCTCTATGGCGGACTGCACGCGGCTTTGTACGTCCCGGCTCTCGAGCGCGGCCTGCAAGGCCAGCGCGTTGATAACGGTGCCGAGCATCGCCATGTAGTCTGCGGTCGCGCTCTCTATGCCGAGGGCGTCGGCGACCTGCGAGCCCCGGAAGATGTTTCCGCCACCCACGACGACCGCCACCTCGGCACCCGCCTCGACGGCCTCTTTTACCTGGTCCGCGGTCGAACCAAGGCTCGGCGGGTCTATACCGTAGCCGCCGCTGCCGGCGAGGCTTTCCCCGGAAAGCTTGAGGACTACGCGGCTAAGAGACCCGAGATTCGGGCCCGGGTCCCCGGCTTTTTCCTCCGGCGTAGAAGCGGAACGGCCCAACTCGGTCTAAAGCTCGTAGCGGACGAATCGGCGGATGACGACGTTCTCTCCGAGCCTCTGGATCGTGTCTTGCAGAAGGTCGCCCACGGTCTTGTCCGGCTCCTTGACGTACGGCTGGGTCAAAAGGGCCCGCTCGGAGACCCACTTATTTACCCGACCCTCGACGATCTTCTCCTGGACGTTCTCCGGCTTGCCCATCTCGGCGGCCTGTTTCCGGGCTATCTCCCGTTCCTCTTTGAGCTCGGCCTCCGGAACGTCCTCCGGCGCGACGGCCAGCGGCAGCGGGTTGCTCGAAGCGATCTGCAGGGCGACGTCGTGGGCAAACTCCTTGAACTCTTCGGTTCGGGCCACGAAATCCGTCTCGCAGTTGATCTCGACGAGAACCCCGACCCTTCCGTTGAAGTGAACGTAGGACTCGATCAGGCCTTCACCGGCTTCCCGGGAGCTCTTTTTGGCCGCCACGGCCTGGCCGCGCTCCCTGAGCATGCGTCGGGCCCCTTCGAGGTCTCCTTCAGACTCGTCTAACGCCTTTTTGACGTCCATCATCCCCGCGGCGGTCTCCTCGCGGAGCTGCTTGATCTTCTCTATCGTGCTTGCCAACTCTTTTAACTCTCCTCTTCCTCGTCTTCGGCGCCCGCCGTGGAAGGCTCTTCTTGCGCCGCCTGGTCTTCAGCAGCAGCTTCGGCCGACGCGGCGGCAGCCGCCTCGGCGTCGCCACCGGCGGACTCTATGACAGTACCTTCGTCGGGCACGGGTTCCACCGTAGGGTCGTCCTCCTCCTCGGCGGCCTCTTCGACGGCGGCTACCTCCTCCGAAACAAACTCTTCGGCGGCCGGTACTTCCGCGGAACCGCCGTCACCGTTCGCCAGCGACAGATCCTCCGGCAGTGCCTCGGGCGACACCTCTTCGGAGGCCTGGGCCTCCTCGATCACCGGCGGCACCGGGCGGTCTTCGGCCTGCACCTCGTCTTCACCTTTACCCTCCCGGACCGCGTCAGCGATAAGCCTGGAGATCAGGTTCACAGACCGGATAGCGTCGTCGTTACCGGGGATAACGTAATCTATAACCTCCGGGTCGCAGTTGGTGTCGGTTATGGCGACTACGGGGATTTTGAGCCGGTTGGCCTCTTTGACCATCAACTCTTCACGCTTCGGGTCTATGACGAACAGCGCGCCGGGGAGACGTTCCATCTCGGTAAGCCCCGCGAAGTTGCGCCGGAGCTTCTGGTATTCGCGCTCCAGGGCAAACCAGTCCCGCCCGCTACGATTCTCCTCCGGCGTCTCCTCGACGGCCGTGATGAGCGATTTGAAGTACTCGATGCGCGGCTTTATGGTCTGAAAGTTCGTCAGCATGCCGCCGATGTAACGCTCGGCGACGTAGGGCTGTCCGCTCCGGATCGCCTGCTCGGCGAGCGTGAGTTGGGCCTGCTTCTTCGTGCCCACGAAGAGGACGTCCCGCCCGGACTCGGATACGCTACGGACGAAGCTCCGGGCTTTCTCCAGGAGGTCCAGGGTCTGGTCCAGGTCTATAATGTGGACTCCGGCCCGCTGGGCGAAGATGTAGTCGCTCATCTTGGGATTCCACCGCTTGGCTTGATGCCCGAAGTGGACCCCGGCCTCAAGGAGTTCCCTGACGCCTACTTTCTCAGCCGTACTTTCCATGTTGCAACCTTCCTTTCAGGTGGTTGTTGGCTTTCGTCCGTTTATTCGCAATCCACAATGCCGCTGTGGACCACCACCTTGGCCTCTAGACCCTTATACGGACGTGTGTGGTCAAAATCCTGGAGATGTTAGCACAAGGACCCTGCCTCTTCTACCAAAAGCCGCCCGTTTTTGGCTTTTAGAGGCTGTTGAGGGCGAAGTCCTCCGAAGGCATGAAGCCGCGCAGCTTTTCGAGCGTCCGGCTCATTATCTGGGATATCCGGCCCTCGGTGAGTTGCAGGGCCTGGCCGATCTCCCGCAGAGTAAGACCTTCGTAGAAGTATAGCGTAACCACGGTTCGTTCCCGGTCGGTCAACCCTTCCATCGCGGACACCAGTTGATCGTAGACTTCTTGCCGTTCGAGCAATTCCGACGGGTCTGCTTCCCCCGAAGAGACTTGACGCCCGACGACCGGGGAATCGGGCTCCGGGCCGAAGGGTCCGTCCAGCGAGTCTACCTGCGATTGGTAATATTGCCGGAGGAACGCCCGGTAATCAGCGAGGCTCAGGTCGAGTTCCTGTGAGACTTCCTCTTCGGTGGGTGGACGCCTCAGATTCTGGGCAAGATGGGTTTTCGCCCGCTCCGCCTCTTTGGCCCGAGTCCGGACCCGGCGCGGCACCCGGTCTTCCTTTCGGAGGTCATCGAGTATGGCCCACCGGATCTTCGAGATTGCATACGTCTCGAACTTCGCCTCACGCCCGGGGTCGTATGTCTCTATGGCGTTTAGTAGCCCTATGATCCCGGAAGACATTAGCTCTTCCTGGCGGATTGGATGGGTCGCCCGCGCGGAGAGCTTCCCGACAACGTATTTGACGAGCGGAGAGTAGTTTACGAGCAGCCGGTCCCTCAAATTTTCGGCCCGGCGTTCATCGCCTCTACCCCGTAGAGAGAGGTACTGCCCTAATAGTACGCCTACCGTCCGCCGGGTCATCCCGCCGACCGCCTTAGAAACGCCCCGGCGGCGTCTCGGGACACGTAGCCTTTTAACTCCAGCAACGTAAGCGCGGAGAGCAACTCCCGCATCGGCAGGCCGCTATGCTCCGCCGCCAGGTCTACCGGGGTGGCCTCGAACCCTACACCGGCGAGAGCCTGGGCCTCGTTCGCGGGCAGTTCTTCCGGGATGCTGGTCTCGAACCCCAAGCCTTCTTGACTATACCCGGAGCGCACCGGCGCCGGGGATAAAGCGTCGACGAACTCCGCGAGGTCCCACAACACTCCAGCGCCATCCGCGAGCAGCTTGTTGGAGCCCCGGCATTCCGCCACGCCCGGCGGTCCGGGGACGGCCCACACGTCGCGTCCGGAATCCAGGGCGTGCCGGGCCGTTATCAGGGCGCCGCTCTTTTCGGCGGCTTCCACGACGACCAGCACGTCGCCGAGGCCCGCGATGATCCGGTTGCGCGCCGGGAACCTCCAGGCGAGCGGCGCCTCTCCCAGGTAATACTCGGAGATGATCGCCCCGCTCTCTCTCACACCTCCGAACAACCGTCGGTTGCTTCTCGGATACACGACGTCTATGCCGCACCCAAGCACCCCAACCGTCGGGCCTCCGGCGTCCAGGGCTCCCTGATGCGCGGCGGCGTCTACGCCCAACGCGAGCCCGCTTACGACGCACACCCCCCGTTCGGCCAGCATCCGTCCGAGGTTCCGGGCCACGCCGAGACCCGTCGGGGAAGCTTTTCTGGAACCGACGACCGCCACGGTCGGCCCGCGCGGAATGTCACCGTCCACGAACAGGGCCGGCGGCGGGTCCGGCATCTCGGTGAGCCGCCCGGGGTAGTCTTCGTCGGCGGGCGTCAGGGTCTCTATGCCCCTCTCCGATAGGCGCTGTAGAAGGGCGTCCGGGTCGAAGTCGCTCTTCAGGCTGTCGAAAGACCGGGCCGCGCGGTCGGTCATTTTCATCTGCCCGGCGATGTCTCTCGAAGACACCTTCAGGATGCCCTCCGGAGGAAGTTCGCCCAGGCGGGAGATCAAGCTGCTCCCGACCCGGGCCTGAAGCAGGGATAGAAATAAGTACGCCGAGCGCCCGCTACCGGTCAACGAACCTGGACCTCCGGTAGTTGAGCGCCTCGGCCAGATGCTCTACCTCGATCTCCGGTGCGCCGGAGAGGTCGGCCACGGTCCGGGCCACCCGCAAGATGCGGTCGTGAGCCCGCCCGGATAAACCCATCCGGTCTATGGCTTGCGAGAAGAGCGTCTCCGAATCCCCCCGCAGCCGGCAAACTTCCCGCAATGCCCGGCCCGCCAGCGCGGAGTTCGGCGCGTCCTGACGTTCCATCTGGACTTTTCGGGCGCCGGCCACCCGCTCCCGGACGACCTCCGAAGGCTCCGCGCGCGCCTCACCCCGCAGCTCCTCGCGCGTGAGTCGCGGCACGTCCACGAAAAGGTCCAGCCGGTCGAGCAACGGCCCGGAGATGCGGCTCTGGTAGCGTTCGATCTGGCCGGCCGTGCATCGGCAGGCCCTCCGCGAGTCTCCCGCGTAACCGCAAGGGCAGGGGTTCATCGAGCAGGCCAGCGTCATGCGGGCCGGGTAGCTCAGGGTGGCGGCGACCCGCGAGATCGTCACGTGCCCATCCTCTAGCGGCTGCCGCAAGACTTCCAACGTGGGCCGGCTGAACTCTGGAAACTCGTCCAGAAAGAGCACGCCGTGATGCGCCAGCGACACCTCCCCCGGACGCGGGTTGCTGCCCCCGCCCGCGAGCCCGGAGGTAGAGATGGTGTGATGCGGGGCCCGAAACGGCCGGCGGGACATCAGGCGTCCGTTTCCCTCTCCGGCGGCGCTGTACACTTTCGTGACCTCGATGCTCTCCTCTAGCGTGAGCGGCGGGAGTATGCCCGGCAACCTGCGGGCCAGCATCGTCTTGCCAGAGCCCGGCGGCCCGCTCATAAGGATGTTGTGGCCCCCGGCGGCGGTCACCTCCAGGGCCCGCTTCGCAAAACCTTGGCCGGCCACGTCGGCGAAGTCTTCCAGGCCCTCCGGTTCCTCGACTTTGCCGGCCGGTGGCCGGGTGCGCACGACCGGCGCCTCGCCCTTGAGGAAATCCACGGCCTGCCGCAGGTTCTGTAATCCGTAGGCCTCCACCACGCCGACGGAAGCGGCCTCAGCAGCGTTTGCCTCGGGCAACAACAACCGGGCCATTCCTTCGCGACGGGTCGCCTCGGCCATGGAGAGGGCGCCTCTAACTTCCCGCAGCCCGCCGTCCAGGGACAGTTCGCCAACGATACCCGCGCCTTCGAGGCTCTCAGCCGGTACTACTCCGGAGACGGCGAGCACGGCCAGCGCGATAGGCAAGTCGAACGCCGGACCTTCTTTGCGGAGGCTGGCCGGGGCAAGGTTTACTATGACTTTCTTCGTGGGAAACTTATATCCGCTGTTCGAGATCGCCACCCGCACCCGTTCCCGGGCTTCTTGCACCGCGGCGTCCGGCAAGCCAACTACCGAAAACCCGGGCAATCCCGCGCCCACGTCTACTTCGACCTCGACCGGCGAAGCATTTATGCCGAGGAGCGCGAAGCTCCATGCCCGACATACAGACATTACCCAATCCCTCCCGACACCGGTGTAAGCCCGCTTACCCTGTCAGTTGCGCAACGATACGAACAGAACACACTTGTTTATACCAGATGTGGCCCATTCATTGCAAAAGTCCGCGAATCGTCCACGATGCGAAGCAGCTTCCCCGGGAGGCTAGAAGGCGTGCGGTACGTGTTGGATCTCGCGCCCGCGTCCAGTTTCGAGTATGCCTACGACGTCGAAGCGCACGTCGTCGAATTCCGGCTCGGCGTCGGCCAGGTAACCTTCGGCCAGGCCCCGGATCCTGGCCTGCTTGTTGGGCGTCACGGCCTCCAGAGGACCTCCAAACTCCGAACCTCGACGCAGCTTGACCTCCGCAAACACCAGGGTGTTCCCCGAGCGGAGGATCAAATCTATCTCCCCAAACCTGGTACGGTAGTTGCGCTCCACGAGCGTGTACCCTTTGCCGATCAGGTACTCCAAAGCGATCTTCTCGCCCCGGTCTCCAGCCCGTTTCCGGCTCAGCTTCCGACCCCGGCATAACTGAAACGGTGTACGCGACAAGGACCTATCTCCACGAGCGCGGACCTATGTTCCCGGGTGCCGTAACCCCGGTTGCGCTCGAACCCGTACCCGCCGTGCCGGTCCGAGACGTGTCGCATGGCCCGGTCCCGGAGCACCTTCGCCACCACGCTCGCCGCCGCCACGGCGGCGCTCTGTCCGTCCGCCCTCGGCATACACTCTATCCCCGGGCCGAGCTTCAGGTTTCCATCCGCCAGCGCACATCCCGAGAGCGACTCCAGAGAGCCAATCGCCCGTCTCAAGGCTTCCTTGTTGGCTTCACCTACGCCCCACCGATCTATCCACCAAGCCGGCAACGAGACCACCGACAAGGCGGCCGCGTGACCCAAAACCTCCCGGTACAACGACCGCCGGAAGGCGGAGCCCACGGCCTTCGAGTCATCGAGCCCCTGTATCCCAGCAGGGCTCTCGCCGAGTATTACCGCCGAGGCTACGAGCGGGCCGGCGAGGGCGCCGCGTCCGGCCTCATCCGCTCCGGCCAGCGGAGCTCCCCGCCCCAAAACCCACGCGGCGTCGAAGGCGTAGAGTGCGGAGCTATCGCGCAATAGCGGCGCGCTTACTTGGCTTTCTTGACCCGCGCCTTCTTGCCGACCTTCTCCCGGATGTAGTAGAGCTTGGCCCGACGAACGTCGCCGCGAGAGACTACGTCTATCTGGGCTATCTTAGGAGAATGTAGGGGAAAAATACGTTCCACGGCCACCCCGAAAGAGTTTTTTCGGACGACGAACGTCTCGCTGATCCCGCTGCCTTTACGGGCGATACACAGTCCTTCGAAGTTCTGTATTCGTTCCCGGTTTCCCTCTATGACGCGGTATTGTACCCGTACCGTGTCTCCCGGACGGAACTCTGTCACGTTCTGCTGAAGGGTCTCGCTGGTTATCATATACGGCTCCTCTCGCTGATTATCTTACAGGGGATCAGGCACGACCCGGTTCGTCTGCCTTAATCTCGTTCTCTTTCGCGCGCCTTGCGTCTCGCGTTTGCATCTCGCGCTTTGCGCTCCCGCCAGGCACGAATTTCCGCATGATTGCCGGATGATAGCACGCCGGGCACCGGCTCTCCATCCCAGTCCGCCGGCCGGGTGTATTGGGGAGGCCCAATCACCCCACTATCAGAAAATGATTCGCCGACTAAACTCTCCCGATTACCGAGCACGTTTTCTTGCAACCGGATCATCGCGTCCGCCAGCGCGGCCGCCACGACCTCTCCTCCCGACAATACGAAGTCTCCCAACGAAACCGCTTCGGTGGCGAGCTCGGTCCTCACCCGCTCGTCCGTCCCACCGTACCTTCCGCAGACGATAGTAACCGCTTCTTCCGAGGAGACTTCTTCGACGTATCTTTGCGAAACGGTTCGTCCCCAGGCTTCGGTAAGCAAGACCCGGCGCCCTTTACGTACCTCCCTGGCGGGCATCCCGTAGACCTCTTCGAAGGCCCGGGCGACGACGTCAACCCGTAAGATCATCCCGGCCCCGCCTCCGAACGGCATGTCGTCTATCCTGCCGCCCGGGGCGTAGTTGCGAAGGTCGAAGCTCCTGTAATCGACCACGCCCCGCCCGACGGCCCGGCCGACCACCCCGGTATTCGCAACGGCGTCCACGATCTCGGGGAATACGCAGAAAACGTCCAGGCTCTTCATGGGGATCAGGCGCCGGGAGGACGGATCACCAGGCGGCCCGTTACGAGGTCTAGCTCCGGCACGTATTCCAGGGTGAAGGGGACGTAGCGCTGACCACCGGAGGCCTCGATGACCAAAAGGTCGTGGGCGGGAGTTGGGATCACCTCCACCACCGCGCCGAGGTTTTCATCCCTCTCATCGTAAGCCTCCATGCCAACGAGGTCCCCCACGTAGAACTCATCTTTTTCCAGATCGTCCAATTCCTGGCGGTCTAGAACAAGCTCCTTACCCCGCAAAGCTGTAGTCTCGGAACGATCCCGGACACCCTCTAAATCCACGAGGAACCCTTTCGGAGTGGGACGGGAGCGGAGTATCCTGTACCGCTTGCCGTCTACCACGGGTTCCAGACCCTCTCTGAGATGCCGCCCCGGTCCGGCGGCCTTGACCCTTACCGTACCCCGAACCCCATGAGGACCACCGACGACCCCGATCACGACCGGATCCGAAAGCTCTTCCACCGCGTCCGGCCCTTTCTAGCCCGGGAACCGTACCGGGCTTAGTCCTGGACCTCTATGTTGACCCGTTTGCCGGCCTTCACGGAAGCGGCCTTGGTCAGCGTGCGGATAGCTTTGATGGTCCGGCCCTGGCGCCCGATGACTTTTCCTATATCTTCCTGGGCGACCTTTATCTGGAGGCCCACCCGGGAGTCATCCTCGGTGCCGGAGACTTCTACCTGGTCCGGGTCATCCACCAGAGATTTCGTAAGGAACCGAACCAAATCTTCGAGCTGCTGCATCTCGCCGCCTAGAGTACCCCGGAAACCTTAAGCAGCTTTCGGACCTGCTCCGTCGGCTGCGCGCCTTTGCCGAGCCACTCCTGGGCCTTTTCGGCATCCACCTGAATATCCGAGGGCTGGGTGCGCGGGTTGTAGGTACCGACGCGCTCGATGTACCGGCCGTCGCGCGGGCTCCGCGAGTCGGCGACCACTATCCGGTAAAACGGCGCCTTCTTGGAGCCGTGCCTCGCCAGCCTGATCTTTACTGCCATATCAATGTCCTTTCGTTCGCCTGGTTTCTCTATCTGGATGGCAGGCCGGGGAAACCTTTGGGGAAACCTCCGCCGCCTTTGCCCATTTTCTTCATCATCTTCTGCATCTCGTTGAATTGCTTGACGAGGTTTTTTACGTCCTGCTGGGTCATGCCGCTGCCGCGCGCAATCCTACGCGTCCGGGACGGGCTCTGCAACAGTTTCGGGTTGCGGCGCTCGTTGGCGGTCATAGAGGTTATCATAGCCTCGACCCTTCCGAGTTGTTTGTCGTCTATATTCACGCCCTGGAGTTGCTTGTTCAAACCGGGGATCATACCCAGCAAGCCGGAGATTGGGCCCATCTTCTTTATCATCTGCATCTGCTTTAGGAAGTCTTCGAAGGTGAATTTCCCGGCCATGAGCTTCTTGCCCTGGGCTTCGGCCTCTTCCTGGTCCATCTGGCCTTCGGCTTTTTCTATGAGGGTGAGCACGTCGCCCATCCCGAGTATGCGGCCCGCCATCCGGTCCGGGTAGAAGTAGTCGAACTCGCCCATTTTCTCGCCCTCGGAGGCGAATTTGATCGGCCGTTCCGTTACCCGCACGACCGAGAGCGCCGCCCCGCCGCGGGCGTCACCGTCGAGCTTGGTCAACACCATCCCGTCGAAGTCAGCGTATTCCTGAAAGGTCTGGGCGATCTCGACGGCGTTCTGTCCCGTTACCACGTCTAGCACGAGCAGGATCGAATGTGGCTTCACGTTCGATCTAACCCGTTTTAGCTCTTCCATCAAGTCTGCGTCGAGAACCTGTCGGCCCGCCGTGTCCACGATGACGAAATCGTAGCCACCCTCTTTGGCCGCCCGCACGCCACGCTCGGCTACTTCTTCCGGAGCGGGGTCGGTACCCTCGGAGTAGACCGGTACGCCGAGCTCTTTGCCTAGCTGCTGTAGCTGATCTATGGCCGCCGGCCGGTAGGTGTCGCAGGCCACGAGATACGGGTTCTTGCCGAGCTTCCGCACGAACAGGGCGAGCTTGCCCGCCGTGGTGGTCTTGCCGTGGCCGTTGAGCCCCGCCAGCATCACGACCGTCGGCGGCCGCGAAGCGAAGGTCAGCTTGTGGGCCGATCCACCCATGAGGCTCGCGAGCTCTTCGTCGACGATCTTGACGACCTGCTGCCCCGGCGAGAGGGCCTTGGAGACCTCCGCCCCGGTCGCCCGCTCCCGGACGTTTCCGACGAACTCTTTGACGACCCCGTAGTTCACGTCCGCCTCTAATAAAGCCAGACGGATCTCACGGGTCACTTTCTTTACCTGGTCTTCGG
>JBARZM010000008.1:0-3782 GCA_049650095.1 Rubrobacteraceae bacterium
GTCCGCCCCCCTAGCTTCCCGCCTACTCCTTGTGCCCGCCATCTCCACTTTCCCTTCGCGCATTCTCAGTGGCGAGCCTCTGTTCGACGGCCCCGGCGACGTACCGGGCTATCGACATGTCAAGCTCGGCGGCCCTTATACGCACTCGCCGGTGTAGCACAGGTGTCACCTCGGTTTTTAGTACACGTTCCGTGACCTGTTCTTTAAGCACAATTTTCCTTCCGTTCGCTCGTCCTATACATACTATTATGTTTGAGTTATGTTGCAATCTTTGTTTCTTTGTTAATATAGTCAAGGGTTAGGTATGATTGTCTGCAGTGCTTAGACAGCTTCAGGAAGACATACTCAACCCGGACAGGGCTTTGCCGGACATCCTCCGCAAAGCCAAGGTACTCGCCTACCGGATGGACGTGCCCGAGTTCAAGCAGTGGGTGAACCGCGAGTTGGACGGGTACGCCGGCAACGACGTTCAGTTACCAGACTACAGGAACTTTCCCGTTAGCAACTACGGCAACTTCTGGTGCGCCGGGGCAGTACATATCAGGAACAGTCCCATCCCCACCTACGGACTGCCCGAGTTTGTAAAACAGTTTGCCGGCAGGGTCGAACTTCGGCAAGGGGTGGCCGCCCTGGCAGGCTTGAACTTCGAGGAAAACCACTCCCTCCAGATGCCCTGGCCGCCCGACCTTATAGCCTACGTCGGTGGAGTGGGTCAAATCCGGCCGGACTGCGCCCTGCAGTCCGCGTGGCAACTTCTGGGCAAGAACCAACTCGATGACATACTGAACACCATACGCAACCGCCTGTTGACCTTCGTACTCGAACTCGAAGAACAGTTCCCGGAATTGGCCGGGTCAGAGAAAACCTCCGAGGACGTTCCCCAGGAACAGGCGGGGGAACTATTCCA
This sequence comes from Rubrobacteraceae bacterium, assembly GCA_049650095.1. GTDB lineage: Bacteria > Actinomycetota > Rubrobacteria > Rubrobacterales > Rubrobacteraceae > SIRX01. The sequence continues at coordinate 908 of JBARZM010000008.1, forward strand.
AAGCGTCGTCATACACGGCGGGCAAAATGTCGTCGGAGGCGGTTCGCAGTTGGCCCAGACCATCAACCAGCCCAGCCTGTCGTCGCAGGATTTGGTGGCCCTCCTGGAGTACGTACGCGGCATCGGGGGAGTCGCCGAAGAAGACGTCGTGGAGTTGGAGGAAGCCCTGGAGGCCGATGAGGAACCGTCCGAATCCGGCGGCTTCGGGACGCGGGTCAACGCGTGGCTGGGCAAGATGGCGGCCAAAAGTGCCGAAAGCGCCGCGGGCACGGTAGCCACCCAGGGCGTTCAGTACGCGGCGAAAGCCATAGCGCAGTATTACGGACTCGTCTTATAGGAAGGCAAAAGGCGTATGGACGAAAGACCGGACATAGAACAGAACGAAGTGGACTTGGCGGTCAGCGCATGGGCGGTAACGCTGGGCTATATGCCAGCCATCGGGCCAATCGTGGCGGAACTGCTCAGAAGCGTCATACCCAACCAGCGCCACGACCGCATCGCAGACTTCCTCAGAATCCTCGATGACAAACTGAGTTCCCTTGAAGATGACTTCCTCAAGGAGAAGATGCGCACGGAGGAGTTCATTGACCTCTTCGAGGACGGCGCTTACCAGGCGGCGAGGGCGCTGACCAACGAACGAAAGGAACGCATCGCGGCCCTTCTGAAAAACAGCCTCACGGATGAGGACTTGACGCACGTCCAGCAGAAGACGCTGCTTTCTCTGTTGGGGGAACTGAACGACGTCGAGTTGCTTTTGCTGAAGTTCGAGGTCCTCAGTACGACCGACCCGATGGCCGCCCAGGAGTTCTTCGAGAAGCACGAGGACGCCTTGAGAACGCCCCTCGTTTTCTCGGGCTCACCGGAAGAGGACGCGGACCGCCACGCACTGCACGAGACCTACCGCAACAAGCTAAGGCGTCTCGGCCTACTCCGCGCAACTTACAAGAAGCCCAAGAAAGGTCAGTTGCCGGAGTTCGACGAGAAGACTGGGATGATGAAGGCGGGTTCGAACCGCGCGACTTCCCTCGGGCGGCTGCTACTCCGGTACGTCGAAGCGTAGCCCAGCTTCGACACCGGGGAACCGTCTTCACTGGCTGCCGTCTAGTGTCAACCGTCTGGCACATCACCCCAGCGCCTCATCCATCGCCCCCGCCGCTGCGTCGCCTATGTCCTTTCAGGAGTCGGCGAAGCGGGCGACCTCCCGGTTGAACTTCTCCGGCTCCTCCCAGAACGGCGAGTGACCGCTCTCCTCGAACATGATGAGTTCGCTATCGGGTATTTGCTCGTTCAGGTACTCCCCTATCTTCGTCGGGTAGAGGGCACTGTCAGCCCCGTGGCACAACAGCACCGGCACGGGGGTCTGCGGTAGCTGTTCACGCCAGTCGTGGGCGACCATCGATGTCCAAAAGGCGACCATCACGCCGGTCGGCGTTAGCATCGACTCCCTTATCCACCACTCCATCGTCTCCGCGTCGGGCGCCTCCCCGCCCTTGAAGCACGCCGGGATAAAAGCCTTCTCCACCGTCAGCCGGTCTTCGAGGATGTCCCTCTCCAGGGCGTAGGCCGCCGCGTAGTCTAAGGTGCCGAAGACGCCATGCTCCCAACCGCCCTCATTCACGAGGTAAGGCGTCATGTCGGCGAAGACCGCCCCCTTTAGCTTCTCGCCGCCGTACTCGTCGAGGTAGTGGAAGATGAGGCTGGTGCCCATCGACCAGCCCACTATGGTCACTTCGTCGAGGCTCAGGTACTCGATTAGCGAACGGGCGTCTCTGGCGGCCTGCCGAAGACTCATGTTGAGTTCTTGTTTACCAGAGTGGCCGTGGCCCCGGATGTCCATGGTAACTACCCGGTGGGTTTGGGAAAGTTCGGGGATGTTGTGCTGGAAGAACTTGTGATTCATAGTCCAGCCGTGGACAAGGAAGATAGGCGCCCCCTCTCCCTGGTCGGTGTAGTAGATAGGCACTCCGTCTTCGGCGCTCATGTACGGCATCTTTCATCCTTCCTATCCCTGGCCCTGTTCCCAAGCCCTATGCTAATAGGCTGCCCACTCTCCCGCTACCTCGGTTGCTTCTCCCTGACCGGAATCACTTCAAAGCGTCCTCGACGAGACCCGCAGCCGCCTCCCCCTGCCGGGTTCCTTGTGGTGGGTGTCGAGGATGATAGAGAGATTCACCTGGCTGAGCTTCTCTACATCACTCCCGAACTGGAGTCACGCGACCGTCGTACTCCTGCGACAAAAGATACTCGTCCAGGCTTGGCCGATAGACCATTGTCCGGGTACCCACGCGAGTCCCTTTTATAGCCTTCTTGCGCAATAACCGCTGTACTGTGCTTCGACTGACGCCCCCGCAGTAAACCTGCGCCTCCGGTATCGACATCCACTGACCGTATGCTTCGTCTCTCTGGTTTTCAGCTTCCACATGAGTCCTTTTGTCGCCTACTGTGTCAATTATTAGGTGAAAACCTTCCGCTTCCAACAAAAACTCAGTGCAATTTCAGAAAAATTCCGAAATTTTCTGCGACCCTGGCGGCTACTACCAAGCCGCTTTCCCTTGGGAATCGAAAATTCTTCCGTAAGATTCAAGAAAGAATCAGTAAAGAAGTCGAAAGGGAGGAGTCAACATGGCGAGGCGAGGCAATGGGGAGGGCACAATCAGCGGACCGCGCAGCGACGGACGCTATGAGGGAAAATACACGGTGCATACGCCGACGGGAACGAAGCGGAAAACCATCTACAGCAAGGATAAGGAAGAGGTAAGGCGTAAGCTCACGAAGGCCATAGCCGACCGCGACGGCGGCCTCGTATTCGACGCCGATAACATGACCGTGGGCGAGTACCTGGAGAGGTGGCTTGAGGACTCGGTACGGGATACGG
>JBARZM010000009.1:0-9137 GCA_049650095.1 Rubrobacteraceae bacterium
GGGCTGTTCTGCTGGGCGAGGCTCTTGTCGCCGCCGAAAGCCTTCTCGCTGGCGTTTTGCGTAAAGTAGCCGGAGAAGGAGCCGATCACGCCGAACTCGTCCTTGTTCTTGAGCCCGAGGTTCATCGCGGCGGCGCCGCCCTCCGAAAGACCGGCTATGGCGCGCCCGTTCTTCGAGGCGACGGTGCGATAGCTAGAGTCCGTTTGACGCACGAGATCGCGCGTCACGTACGTGGCCCAGTTGCCCAGGGGCCCGTCGACGTATTCGGTGGCGGTGGCGAAGCGGGACGGGCTGCCCTGGGGCAACACGATTATCATGGGCCGAATCTACTGCCGGGCCAAGAGGGTATCCATTTTGACGTTCGCCCCGCCCACCATAGCCCAGTCGTTGAAGGCGCCCGGATCACCGTGAAGCAGGTAGACGACCGGGTAGCGGACTTGCCGGTTGGCGGGGTCCCCGTAGCCGGGCGGCAGATAGACCTCGTAAGTCATGTTTTTACCGAGCGCATCCGAGTGGAACGTTTTGGTCTTTACCGTTCCGAAGGATTTGACGGAAGCTGGATAGGTGTTCGGGTTTCCCCAGAGCGTCCGGTACGCATAGTAATTGTACCCTACGAACGCTCCGAGACCGAGAAGAACTACCGCTCCCGCCACCACGAAGACCAGTATTAGGCGACGCCTTTTTCGTAGCTTCACCTGTCGTCTCCGGTGCCGCCGTTCATCAGGCCCTTCCCGGAGACGGGTTCCGGGTAAATTGTACGGCGTTGGCGGTCCTTCGCGGTCGAATGCCTCCGGCCAGGCCGTTCACGAAGGTCCCCCGGTCCAGGCTGCATAGCTCGAAAAATCCGGCGCCGGAGATCACCGGCATGGGAGTCCAACGCCACGAGTTTGACGTTCCGGAGCGCCGCACGGAGTATCGATCGTGGCTCCCGGGAGCCGACCTCCCCAAGACGCCAGCTATCTCCCGGAGCCCTCAACCTCAGAAACAAACCAGCCTCCTCGCGGAAGCCAAAGATTGGAAGTGTCCCTTTATCGCCTGAGAGCCTGGTGGTCAGAGTCTTCGGTCCACCGCACCTATCCTTGAAAGTCACCCAGTAGGATCTTTGTCTTGTCGTCGGTCTCGGCATCCAGGTTTCCCGGGTCATCTCTTATCTTCTCTCACTCGCCGGGCTGTCCGGCACGAAGCAGAAGCCAACTCCGTGCACGCTCCGGATGAACTCGTGTGAGGAATGCCGCGCGAGCGCGGCGCGCACCCCGTGTACGTGCACGTCGACGGTATGAAGGCTCTTCACGCTTTCGGGCCACCAAACCTCCCTCGCAAGTTCCGTGCGAGTCCAGATCGTACCGGGAGAGGAGGCCATGGCCGCCAGGATGGCGAACTCTTTGGGCCGGAGGGCGAGCTCATGGCCCGCGTAGCCGGCCTCTTGGCAACCCGGGTCGATCCGGAATTTATCGACCTCTATAGTCTGACACTTTCTGGGACGTCGACTTCGCTTGAGCTTGGCCTTCATACGGGCTACCAACTCCCGGTAATCGAACGGCGCGGTCAGGTAGTCATCGGCCCCGGCTTCGAACCCCAGCAACCTCTCCTCCTGCCGGGCGTCAGCGGCGAGAATGATTATCACGATCTCTGGATGCCGCCCGCGGACCTGACGGCAGACACTGGCCGCGGGTTCGTCAGATAATGCGGCGTCTACCAGCAGCACATCCGGGTTCATCCGGTTTATCAGTCTTCTGGCTTGGTCATAGGTTGCGGCGTTGTTTATCGTGAAATCCTGCCCGGAGAGCTCGTAGTCCAACCTATCGACCAACACCACGTCGTCAGCCACGGCGAGAACCCGAGGGCTAACCCGAGGGCTATTCTGGCGGTCCTTGGCTTCCCGGTCGAGGGACCGCTCTTCTGTGTAATTCCGCCGGGTGGGAACTCTATCCATCTCCCGCTCCTCCACTCAAGTAAACTCAAAATCTAGCTTTTCATAATATAAGTGTCTTTCATAAGAATATGATGAGAGTCCGACGCGAAGGAAGCGGAACAGGTATTCGAGTTCCAACCGCCAAAGGAGCGGCACGCCCGGCACCGTACTCGCCGCTACTTCATCCCGCGTCTCCGATATCGTCTCCGACAACGTCTACTGGGCCATTCTCGGAATCAGCTTCGGGATCTTTCGGCAGCAGCAGCGTGAAGGTAGAGCCTCTATCTACCGTGCTCTCTACTTCCAGGGTACCGCCGTGGGCCTCGGCGATTTGCCGGGCTATGGAGAGTCCTAGTCCGGCGCCGGCTTCCGTCCGGGAGGAATCGAGCCTGTAGAAGCGCTCGAAGACGAGCGGCAGCTTGTCCCCGGGTATTCCCGCGCCGGTGTCGGAAACCTCCAGGAAAGCCCGGCCGGCCGCTTCTCCCGCCCGCACCGTTACGTTCCCGCCTTTGGGTGTGTACTTGACGGCGTTGTCCAGGAGGATGGAGAGCGCCTGGCGTAGCTGCTCTTGGTCGAAGGTGGCCTTTATGGCGTGGGCCGGTGGCGCGTAAGCGATGGCGACCTTGCCTTCCGCGGCGGCCCGGGAGGCTTCGACCGCCTCCGCGCCGAGGTCTCTTAGGTCGTGATTTTCCACGTGCAGAGATGGCCCCTCGTCTCCCCGGGCGAGCGTGAGCAGCGACTCCGCCAGCGAGCGGAGCCTGTCGGACTCTTGCCGGATGGTCTTGACGCTCTTGCGCGCCGCCTCCGGGTCTTCCAGCGCCCACGCATCGAGCATCTTCGCGTAGCCGCTGATCGAGGTCAGGGGGGTACGGAGCTCGTGGCTGGCGTCGGCGGCGAAGCGCCGCTGACGGGCGAGGGCTTCCTCCTGGCGTTTGAGTGAAGCTCCCAGACGCCCGAAGGCTGTCTCCAAACGGTTTAGCAGGCTATTGATGGTCGTTGCCAGGCGTCCGATCTCATCCCCCGGGTTGGTGACGGGTAGGCGGCGGGAGAGGTCATTCTCGCCCATCTCGCGGGCGGCGCTAACCACGGCATCTACCGGCCTCAGGGCCGTACGGGCGAGGAAATACGCCCCGACGAGTGAGAGCAGGAAGGCGACGCCGATGCCGACGGCCAGGGCGGCGCCGATGGTGCCCAGGGTCTCGTCGAGGGAGGCGTAGGATCTGCCGGCCTCCAGCACCAGGGGCGGTCCTCCTTCGCGCCCGACGGGCGTGGCGTAGACGTAGTCCGGGGCACTCCGGGAGAGTTCGGCGATGCCCGAGGCGGACTCTCCACTCCGGGCCACCTCGCGCCATACGCCGTCTTCCCTCTCGCCGTCCGCCGGGAGGTTTACCGACTCGTAGAGTATCCGCCCGTCTTGGTCGCGTACGACGACGAAGACCCCGTCCAGGGAGAGCTGCTCCGCCGCATCGTCTTCGAGCTTGACTTCCGGGGCTCCGCCGGGACCTCCGTTGACTTCCAGCTCACGGGCGGCGACCTTGGCCCGGCTCTCGACGGTGCCCTCGACCCCGGAGAGAAGAGACTCGCGCAGGAGAAAGAAGAGACCGATTCCGAGCAGCAGCAGGATCGCGCCTATCGCCAGGGCGTTGAAGAGCGTGAGGCGCCACCGGATCGGCACGCCGCCTACTTGTCCTTGAGGGCGTAACCGGCGCCCCGAACGGTGTGGATCAGCTTCGGTTGTCCGTCGGCGTCAACCTTCTTTCTGAGGTACCCGATGTAGACGTCCACCACGTTGGTCGGGATGCCGAACTCCTGCTCCCAGACTCTGCTGAGCAGAAAGTCGCGCGACAGCACCCGCCTGGGGTTTTTCGCCATGAACTCCAACAGCTCGTATTCGCGGTGTGTAAGCTCTATCTCGCGCTCCCCGCGCCGCGCCTCGCGCGTCGCGGTGTTCAACTCAAGGTCTCCCACCCGCAGTATCTCCTCGCCCTCGACCCGGCGCAGGAGCGCTTGGAGGCGGGCGGTTAGCTCCTCGATGTCGAAGGGCTTGGTAAGGTAGTCGTCGGCGCCGTGGTTGAGGCTGTGGACTTTATCCAGGGTGGCGTCGCGGGCGGTCAGCATTATCACCGGCACCCGGTTGCCGGCCTTTCGCAGGCTGTTGAGCACCCCCACGCCGTCCATCTTCGGCAACATTATGTCGAGCACCACGGCTTCGGGCCTGAACCGTTCGGCCTCTTCGAGACCCGAGAGACCGTCGTAGGCGCACCGGACGCTGAAGTTGCGGTGCTCTAGCTCCAGCTCGACGAGCCGGGCTATGGATTCGTCGTCCTCGACGACCAGTATGCGCGTTCCAGGTTTCATCCTCTAATCACTCCTTGAGGTAAGTATGTGCGTATTCTACTTCTTGTGTTTTCTCGGGCGACCTATCGGTCTCTTTAGTCCTCCCGGGTGGGCGACGCCGCAGTACAAGCCAGGCTCCCAGCCATCCGCTCGCGAGACCCAGGAGCAAGCCCGCCGCAACATCTGTCGGCCAGTGGACGCCGACGTAGATGCGGGAGTAGGAGATCGCCGCGGCCAGGGCCAGCATGCCCCAGCCCCAGGCCGGCACGCGCTTCAGGAGCCTTCCGGCGGCGAAGATTGCGCCGGACGCGGCGGCGAAGGCGCTCGTGGTGTGCCCCGAAGGGAAGGCGAAAGAGCTGGGCTCCGGGATCAGGAGCCGCACATCGGGCAGGGCCAGAAAGGGCCTGGGGCGCATCGTCACCTCTTTGATGACCTCCGAGGCGGCGAAACCGATCGCTAGCGCGACGAGCCCGGCCAGGGCGATTTTGCGCCCCGTAGCCTTGCCGAACGCCGCCATCGCTCCGAGCAGCACGATCCAGACCAAGCCGAGGTTCCCTATGTAACTCAATGCCGGCATAATGCGGTCGAGGATGGGGGCGGTCCACACCCCGTTTAGGAGATGGAAGAGCGACAGGTCCATCCACCCTATGTAATTCATCATGCCGATCACGACTCTCTTTCGTCTATCCGAACTCGTTGTATATCCCCATCTTAAGAAGGATTTATAAGAGCGGAATGAGAGAGAAAAGTAGAAAGTTGGCGGTGATCGGAAGGCAATGATATAGAACGCGGGGCACGAGGTAGGAGCTTACTAGGCTCCCAGCGACAGTGCCACGGCGACCCCGGCGGCGGCCGCGAACACGTAGTAGGCGAACGGTCTCAGACTGTAGCGGGTAAAGAACGCCAGCAGGAATTTGATCGAGACGTACGCCGTTACCGCCGCGGAGACGAAGCCTATGCCGAACAGGGCCAGGGCGCCTTCCCGCAGGCCTCCGGCCGTGAGATCCGGAACCTGGGAGGCGATGGCCGCGAGGCTTATGGGGATGCTCAATAAGAACGAGAACCTGGCCGCCTCCGTGCGCTCCAGCCCCGCGAACAACCCGAAGGCCATCGTCGAGCCCGAACGCGAGACGCCGTACAATAACGAGATCGCCTGTCCCAACCCGATAAACGCTCCCCACCCGAAGGTCAGACGGCCGGCTAGTCCACGCTTTTTCCCGAACCACTCCGCCGCCAGAAAGAGTACGCCGGAGAACGCGAACCCGCCCACTACCACCCACGGCGAGCGCAGCGTGTCCACGAAGAAGTCCCTAAAAAGATAGCCCACCACGGCGGCCGGGGTTGTGGCCAGGATAAGCAGGTACGCGAGACGCTGCTCGGGATCGGAGAAGTCCGGCCCCGATAGGGAGCGAAACAGCGCCCTCGTCATGCCGGCGACCTCCAACCGATAGAACCACACCACCGCCACCAGCGTCCCGAGTTGCAGCACCATGTCGAAGGGAAGCCCGAAGCGGTTCCGGTCCATGCCGAAAAAGTATTGGCCCAGCACCAGATGCGCGGAGCTCGAGATCGGCAAGAACTCTGTTGTTCCCTGGAGAAGACCCAACAGCAAAGCCTCGATCGTGTCCGGCATCAAACAGTGTTCCTCTCAAATATGGTTCGCTTTGTTACGTGTTTACCTACGGCAAGGACGATGATCTTACCGGCTCTGAGCGCGAACACCAGGAAGTCTCCATGACCGCCCGGCGCCGGACCCAGTACACCCTCGTTTACGTCGCCCCGCTACCAACGCAGAACTGCTTTGACGCGGAACTGCTTTGACGCGGAACTACTTGCGCTTCCGGCGTACGTACCAGATTATCGTCAGGGCCACCGTCCCGATCGCGATCAGGGCGACTACTACGTTCGAGACCTGGCCGACGACGGCGGCGACCCGGGTCCAGTTGTTGCCAAGAAACCATCCGGCCCCGATCAACAGGGCGTTCCAGAGGGCCGAGCCGGCGGTGGTGAGCAGGGTGAACCTTCCGAGCGGCATGTAGAGCATACCCGCCGGAACCGAGACTACGCTGCGGGCGCCCGGGACCATCCGGGCGAAGAAGACTACCGCGTTGCCGTACCTCTCGAACCATTCCTCCGCGCGGTCGAGGTCGTCCTCCTTTATACGGAGTATGCGGCCGTAGCGCAAGACAAGCGGTCGGCCGCCCCAACGGCCGAGGGCATAGAGGATGTATGCGCCGAGGAGCGAACCCAGGGTGGCGGCGAGCAGGGCCTGGATGATGCCGAGGTCTCCCCGGCTCACGAGGAACCCGGCGAGCGGCAGTATCACCTCCGAGGGAATCGGCGGGAAGAGGTTCTCGGCCAGTAGCAGCAGCACGAGACCCAGGGACCCGAAGGAATTAAGCAAGTCGGCGGCCCACTGGCCGAGATTACCGAACACTAGCTGTCCTGGACCCGCCGCTCATGTCCGCTTCCGGTCGTCGGGGTGCTGGCGGAAGACGACGAACCGCAGAAGAAAGAAACTTACGGTCGAAGCAACCACCATGGAGAGGACTTTGGCTATATTGCCCCCGATCAGCGGCGCGAGATCCGTATAGCCTGCGATCCATTTGGCGGTCAGCCAGAGCAAGAGGCTGCCGGCCGCTACGTTCAAGACAGCTTGGGCAGTGAACAGACTCAATTGCCGGACGTCGTGGTTGACCCGGTGCCTGAAGGTCCATAGCGTGTTCCACAAGTAGCTGTTGACGTTCGCCAGGATTAGCGCCCCGGCGTTGTAGAGGGCCAGGCGTCCCGGGACGCGGGTCGGCCCGACCACGAGGAGCAGGTTTAGGACTCCAAGGTCAACCAGGGCGTTCGAGGCTCCAACCAGAGAGAATTGCGTGTACCTGATAACCGCCTGCACGAGAGATTCTTTAAGAGGTTTGCCGCTGGTAGCCGCCCTCATCGCCGGGCACACTCCCACAACTCCTGCCAGCTCAGGAGCCGCGTTTCTTCTCCCGACAGGCATACCTCGAGTCCTCGTCGCGTAAGCCGCACCTCGCTGCCGTTGCGACGTACCCACTCGCCGCTAAGGGCGCCGCCCGCGAGCACCCGCCGGCGGGCTTTGCGCCACCCAAGCGTCTTCAGATTGTTTTCCAGTTCGCGGTAGCGGTAGACCTGGAAGGCGACCCGAACCGCCCCGTTCAGCGCGGTGGCTCGGGAGCCGCGCCCGTGGTCCTGTTTGCCGAGGCCCCCGGAGGCCTCCGTCATCTGTGCCATCTCGCCCTGCTCCTCTCGTTGGGCCATTGGTTGTTCTGCTTGTTCTATTTGGATTGTCGCAGCCGAACATAAGAAATTCCTAAGAGGTTGGTTGCGCGACAGGCGCGGTATCGACGAAACGCTCCGTCGACGCCTCACGCGCCCCGCTTCTCTTACGTTTCGAGGTTTCTCCGGCGCACGAGCACTGGGCCAAACAACGCCGCCCCGGCCAACACGGGAACCCCCAACGCGACAGGCGGATCGGGGTTCCAGCCGTTGGAAAGTCCGCGTCCACCGTGTAGAGCAGCGCCCCAACATAGTTTATCCAGCCACGCATCGGTGACTCCTTCCTGTCGTGGAGAACCCCTATGCTTCTCCATCGAATCTCAAAGTACGCCCATTCATTGAGATCCGGATGAGAGTTTTGGCATGAAGTAAGGTCCCGGAGCATCTTCGCCCCGGGACCCTGGATGCTCCCGCCACGCGCATCCGTGAAGTACGGACTCGTACATCGCGGCGTTCACACGGCACGTGATGGCACCAGGCGGGCTCGTGTGCGGGCTTGGTGGCCTCGATCCTGTCGCGCCCCGGGTGACGCCCTTGCAAGTCAGGGGCGTTGGTCGGATAGTAGGGCTGGGCGAACGAACAGGGTGAACTACGTAACCATGAGAGTGGGGACCTGCATTCTGGTGGTCGAGGACGAACATTATATGGGCGAGCTGATCTCGATGGAGCTCGAACATCGCGGGTTCGAGGTCGAGTGGGCCAAGGACGGGCTTTCGGGCGCGGAGGCGTGCCGCCGTTTTCGTCCCGGGGTGGTAGTTCTCGACATAATGTTGCCCGGTCTCGACGAAGTCGGGGTGTTGAAAAAAACTGCGCGCGGACGGTAACCGGGTTCCCATAATCATGCCCACCGCCCGCCAGGCGCCGGCGGACAAGGTCCACAGCCTGCTACTCATTACTGCCGGAGAACAGGCGAACCTTCAAGATCGAAGAAAGGGCAGCCGTCATCCGGGGCACAGACGGCGGTTGATGCGTCGGAGTCACCAGGAGAGTGTGGTTTGATCTCTGTCAGCAAGGGTGGTGTCGATCTTATCGAGCAAGCCCGAAGCGCTCCGGTTTTCTGGGCGCCAAAACTGAAGACGAACCCAGAGAAAGGATACATAGAATGACCGAACAGAATAGACCACCAATGGACCTGGACACCAGCGAGGCCACCCGGAAGCAATTCGACCTGGCCCGCGAACAGGGCGAGGCTTACGGCCGCGCCCTGGCTTACATGACGGACGAGGTGGCCCACGACGGCGGCGAGCAGGGGGCCGGGCACTACCTGATCGGCTACGCCATCGAGGAGTCCGAGGGCATGTACGAGTGGTCCGACGGCGAGCTTGTATGGCACGATCCCGAAGATGAGAACCTCCACGTCGAGGTCTCGGTCCGCGACGCGGGCGACGGCCGCTTTGTTCCCGGCGTCCGGGTCTTCGCCACGCTCGTGGACCCTGAAGGTAACGAGGTCGGCACCCACGAACAGCCGCTACTGTGGCACCCCATGATCTACCACTACGGACGCAACTGGGTCGTACCCTCAAACGGCGAGTACACCCTCCGCGTCCGCGTCGAACCGCCCACGTTCATGCGCCACGACGAGACCAAC
>JBARZM010000010.1:0-18582 GCA_049650095.1 Rubrobacteraceae bacterium
ATTCAGTTCGTCGCGGGCCCGGTATTGCGTTGGTCGGTGGTAGTTGTCTGCTAGTTCTTACGCATTCTGGGCGGCTTCGAGCCAGGGCTCGACCACGCTCTGGTTCTCCTTGACCCAGGCTTGGGAACCTTTGACCGCGTCGTCGCCTTCTTTCCTGATCGAGTTTTCCAGGGCGTTTAGCTGCTCTTCGTTCATCGTGAGCGCTTTCATGAAGGCGTAGGCTGTCGGGTCGTCCTCGGAGAGGTTGCCGTTGACTATAGAGGAGATGGCGGCCGGGTCGTTCAGGTCTCCCTGGGCGTCCTTCGGGTCCTCCAGGAAATGGAAGTCGTATTCCTGGTTCATCCAGTGCGGCGACCACGGCATGAACACGAACGGGCTCTCATTCGGGAAGCGCCGCTCCATCTCGGAGAGCATGCCGGCGGTGCTGGATGCTTGCTGCTCTATGTTGAGGTTGTAGGCCGGGATGACTTCGTTGTTGACCTGCTCGACCATCGGGGTGCCAGGCTCGATGCCGATGATCGTCTCGGCCGGCGAGTCGTTTAGGTCCGCGAGGCTGGTTACATCCATGTAGTCGGGCACGGCCAGGCCGAACTTGGTCTCTCCGTCGAACCAGGGGTCCAGGTGCTCCACGTCTTCCTCGACGTCGGCGAGCAGCTTCTTGTGGTTCGGCATCCACACGTCCTGGAAGGCCGCCATGTCTCCGCCCGCTACACCCTTGAACAGGAGCGCCACGTCGACGGTCTTGGTGTCCACGCTACCGTAACCTAGCTCGTCCTCGAAGAGGACCTTCGTCAGGTTCGAGATGGCGATGCTCTCGGTCCAGCCAATGTCCCCGAGCGTGAGGTTCTTGCTGCTGTTGTCGCCGGATGCGCCGGAGCCGCCGCCAGACCCACAGCCCGCCAGGCCTACCAGGGAAGCCCCCGCGAGCGTAGCGCCGCTCACCTTCAGCATCTCTCTACGCGTCAACTTGCCTATCATCTACTTCTCCTTCTTTAGTCTCTGCTTATCTACGATGTAACGGTCCAAACAGTTCACTTGGCCGTTTTCTTGCCCCCCGGCTCCCGCTCCGCCAGGTTCCGCGTCGTGCGGTCCAGGATGATGGCGATAACCACGATCCCGAGCCCGCCGACGAGGGCCTGCCCGACATCGAGAGAGCTAAGCCCCGTAACCACCGGAACCCCGAGACCATCCGCCCCGGAGAGGGCGGCGATGACCACCATGGAGAGCGAGAGCATGATGACCTGGTTTACCCCGGCCATGATAGTCGGCAGCGAGAGCGGAAGCTCCACCTTAAACAGCGTCTGCCCCGGGGTAGACCCAAACGCGTGGGCCGCCTCTACGGTCTCCTTCGGGACTTGCTGGATGCCCAGCATCGTGAGGCGCACGGCGGGCGGCATGGCGAAGACGACCGTGGATATAAGAGCCGGCGAGTTGCCGATCCCGAGAACGACCACGAAGGGAACCAGGTATACGAACGGCGGCATGGTCTGCATAAGGTCCAGTACCGGACGGAGGGCCGTCTGCAGAGATTGGGACTTGGCGGCGGCTATGCCCAGAGGTATGCCTATCAACAAAGAAGCAAGGGTTGCCGACACGATTAGGGCCAAGGTGAGCATCGTCGCCTCCCAAAGGTCCAGGCTGATCATGAGCAAAAGTCCCAGCACGGTAAACAATGCCACCCGCCAATTCGCCATAAAGAAGGCGATCGCGGTTATGATGGCTATCGTCAAGAGGGCTGGAGGAGCAGTGAGGATGAACCCCAAAAACCCCACCGTTCCCTCCAGCAGGACACCCAGTGGATCAAAGATCCAACTAAAAGTCGCGGTGATCCAATCGACCACGCTCTCGGTCCAGGCATCGAGCGGTATTCGGGGGATGAACTCTGCCTGCAGTAGAGCCAGCATCTCCTACTCTCTCCCCTCGCCCAGTCCAACCTGGCTGGTCTGTCGCTCCTCATAATTCACTGCCGACCCCTGACCGTTCTCGTCCGGCAGGTCGACGCTGGTCGTGAGCCCGGCGATGAGCGCGCCGCGCACCACTACGCCTTCCAGCCGGTTGTTCTCATTCACCACGGCGACCGGCAACTCGTGCTCGACGAAGAGCGGCAATACCTCCCGCAGGGGCGTGCCGCGCTCCACCTTCGGCCCCGTCTCGTCTATGGCCCCGTCCAGTTTCTGCTCGTCTTGTTCCGCGAGCTTGGCGACTTCTTCGGCGTCGCAGATGCCGATGAGATGCCGCTCGTCATCGACCACCATGATCTCCGAGAGCCCCGCCTGTTTCATCCGGCGCAGCACCGTCCTCGGACCCTCGCCGTCGTAGGCGACGGCTTTGGGCTCGACCATGACGGTGTCCACGTAGCGGACCTTGGCGTAGTCAACGTCCTCGACGAACCGCTCGACGTACTCGTCGGCGGGGTTGGTCAGGATCTCCTCCGGCGTGCCGACCTGGACTATCTCGCCGTCCTTCATGATCGCCACCCGGTGCCCGAGCATCAGGGCTTCGTCGAGGTCGTGGGTAATAAACAGCACGGTGCGTTTGACCTCGCCCTGGATGTCCAGGAAAAGGTTTTGCATGTCGCGCCGGATCAGGGGGTCCAGCGCGGAGAACGGCTCGTCCATGAGCAGTATCTCCTGCTCGGTGGCGAGCGCCCGCGCGAGCCCGACCCGCTGCTGCATGCCGCCGGAGAGTTCGGTGATCTGCTTGTTCCCCTGCCCCTGGAGGCCGACCATCTCCAGCGTCTCTTCGCCGGACTTGCGCCGCTCCTCCGAACCCACGCCCTGTATCTCGAGGCCGAAAGTTATGTTGTTCAAGACCGTCCGGTTCGGGAGAAGCCCGAAGTGCTGAAAGACCATGCCGATCTTCTTCCGGCGGAGGTCCCGAATCTGCTTTTTGTCCAACTCAGATACCAGATCGCCGTCCAGGTACACGCTACCTTCGGTCGGTTCGATCAGGCGGTTTATAAGCCTTAGAAGCGTCGACTTGCCACTCCCGGATAGCCCGATCACCACGAAAATTTCACCCTGGTAAACCTCGAAGGTGGCGTCGTAGACCCCAATGGTGGCCCCGGTCTCCTCCTCGACCTCAGCCTTGCTTTGCCCCTCCCGGCGCATCTCTAGCGCCTGGCGGGTCCGTCTCCCGAAGACCTTGGATAGGTTCTCGGCCCGGATTACCGCTTCCCAACTTCTGCCGTTGGCTTCCGTAGTCGTCTCCTTCTATAGCTTTGCACAAAGGGGGCGCACCAAATATATGCGCCCCCCCTAACAACCGGCTAAAGGGAATGCTTACTACTCACTTGCAACCCTCTTCTACTGGCTGCGATAGAACATCATAAGCCCTTTTACCCATCCATTCAACTATATTTCACATATAAAAATGTTTGTTTCTAATTAAGAGACACATTCATTTGAAGGAACACACCTTGTTCGAGTCCCCCGCAATCGGCGTTGGTATGTACGCGAAGGCTGCGTTAGAATCTTGGTTTATGCTAGATCTGCGCCTGTAGCTCAGGGGATAGAGCACCGGTTTCCTAAACCGGGTGTCGGAGGTTCAAATCCTTCCAGGCGCACTCTTTATTGTTTTCTTGGTCATATTTGGAGGTGTTCGATCTCACCTTCGAATAGTTCGACGGTTCCGTTTTTCGTGTCCAGGATGAGTGCGCCGTCGGGGTTCAGGTCCGCTGCGAGGCCTTCGAGGGTTTCTCCGAACCTTTGCACCCGCACCCACCGGGCCAAGGTGCAGTTCAGGCTACGCCAGGCATCGAGCGTGGCCTCGAAGTTTTCGATGTTGGTCAGCCCGGTTTGGAGGTTCGAAAGCAAGCCCTTCAATAGGTCCGCGAAATCCACGTCGCGGCCCAACTCGGCCCGGACCGTTGTCACCGCGCGGTTGGCAACGCCGAGGTCTTCGGGGTTCAGGTTGGCGTTCATTCCGATACCGAGGACGACGTGATCCAACTTGCGCGCCGAAGGGTCGGGGCGGACGCTCTTTGAGGCTACGGGGACGTTCCCGAGACTCGACTCCGCGAGGATACCGCAGATCTTGTGTTCCCGTACCAGCAGATCGTTGGGCCACTTGATGCGTGCGTCCACCCCGAAGTCCTGGAGCGTTTTCGCGACCGCTACCGCGGCGGTTTGGGTTATGCGGGAGGCAAAGGCCGCCTCGAAATCCGGCCGGAGTATTAGCGACATCCAGAGTCCCCCCGGCGGCGAGCCCCAGCGGCGTCCGAGCCTACCCCGCCCCCCGGTTTGGACCCGGGAGACAACCAGAGTCCCGTGCGGCGCACCCCCACGGGC
Organism: Rubrobacteraceae bacterium; assembly: GCA_049650095.1. Classification (GTDB taxonomy): domain Bacteria; phylum Actinomycetota; class Rubrobacteria; order Rubrobacterales; family Rubrobacteraceae; genus SIRX01. The sequence continues at coordinate 4,290 of JBARZM010000010.1, forward strand.
CAACTCCCGCGCCCGTTCCTGGGTGGAGGCCAGCTCGTCGTGTAGCTCGATCTTTTGGGCAAGCGGGCTTCCGAGTCGCTCGACAGCGCTGACGCTCAACTTCTCCAACGCATCCCTCCGGATTGTTTGGCGAGGCCACAAAGATAAGTTCTATTCTATCCGGCGACAGTGGTAGGATAAACATCCAGTCTAATAAGACTTTGTCGCGTGGTATAAAGCGTCTCTGTATGGAGTCCCTCGCCAACATTTTGAGATCCATCCCAGACTCGCCCCAAGCCTTGCTACAGTTCTTCGTGGGCCTGTTCCTGGATCACGGGTATCTGGTTGTTTTTATCGGGGCGGCGGCGGATAACTTCGGTTTGCCGGCCTCCGGGGATGTGGTGCTTTTCGCTGGCGGTTGGCTCTCCAATACCGGCCGGGCCGCCCTCGGCGCGATAATGTTCTTCGGGGCTCTCGGCGCCCTGGCATCGGATAATGCGATGTACTGGATCGGCCGTATCGGCGGCCGCCCACTGGTGGAGCGGCTGCTCAAGTTTCCGCTGCTGGCCCGGCTTCTGGACGCCAAACATATAGGAAAAGCGGAACGCTACTTCGACTCTCACGGCGGCAAAACGGTGTTCATAGGACGTTTCGGACCGGGCTTGAGAAGCACCACCCCCCTCTTCGCCGGCCTGACCCGGATGAAATACTACCGGTTTCTCCCATATAACCTGGCGGCGATCATCGTCTGGGCCATAGCTTACGGTACCGTCGGTTACTTCTTCGGCCAGTACTGGGGACAACTACTCGGGGTCGCCCGCTCGATAGGTTTCGGTGTCGTAGCGGTGGTAGTCCTGATCCTCGGAACCTACGTGTACTATCGGCTCCGGCGCACCAGGTCTTGAGACCCTTCCCCCAGACGACTCATGCGATTTCGGCCGGATGAACCCGGGGACCTGCGCCCGATCCTGGATTGTTGGAAATCTACCGGTGTGATGGACCAGCGAACAGTGTACCTTTGACCCAAGACGTCGCGTTTCAGGGAGGTACACGACCTTGCGAGAACATCCGGACAGGGGATCTTTTCCGGAAGCAACCCGGCCGGGCATGCGTAATTACGGCATAAGCCAGGGGGCGGAAGGCCTGCTCTCGTGGGAGTGGGTATCCGGGAGAATGGCGGAATCCAGGAACTACTGGATCTCGACGACCCGGCCGGACGGCAAACCGCACGCGGCCCCGGTGTGGGGCGTGTGGATCGAAGACATATTGTACTTCGGTACGGCCCCTACTTCGCGCAAGGCGCGGAACCCGGCGCGCAACCCGAACGTCGCCGTCCACCTGGAGAGCGGGGACGAAACGGTCATAGTGGAAGGCGTCGCCAAAGAGCTCGCCAACCCGGAACCAGCGCTCTCAGAGAAGATCCTCGCGGCCTACGCCGCCAAATACGAAGATCCGGCGACCGGTGGCGAGTTCCGACTGGGGAGCGCCGAGGGACTGAAAGCCGTGCGGCCAGGCGTCGTATTCGCGTGGCGGGAGCGGGATTTCCCGAGGACGGCCACCCGCTGGGTCTTCGAATAATAATTCAGCATAAGTTCAGAGTGACAGGAGGCCGTAACGCGCCCCCTGGCTAACGGCCTCGGCGCGGCTCGAGACGCCGAGCTTGGCGTAGAGCGACGAGATGTGGAATTTCACGGTGTGCTCGCTGATGTGCAGTCCCCGGGCGATGAGCTTGTTCGAGCGTCCCTGCGACAACAACTCCAACACCTCGCGCTCCCGGTTTGTCAGCGGCTCGGCCAGATCCTCGGCGACGGTGCTGTGGAGCACCCGTTCGGCGAGCGGGCGGGGCAGGACGACCAGGCCTTCGGCGACCGCGGACAGTGCGGCCTCCAGCTCTTCCGGGGCCGCGTCGGGCGTTACGATTCCCCACCCCCCGGACGATAACGCCCGTAACATCCGTATAGGGCCGTCGTCCTCCGAAATTGCGAGGAGCGCCTGCATTCCACCTTCCGAGACGGCGTCCGCGACAGCGCCCGCGACGGCGTCCGCGACAGCGTCCGGCGGCGCCTCTTCGAGTAACCCGTCCCCGTCTACCAGGACGACGTCGGCTTCGGTGGGTTCCGGCGTCGTGATATCTTCGCCTTCTCCAACGACCCTCGCGCCGGCATCCTCCACCATCGTCCGCAGGCCGGCCCGGGTCATCGGGGTCGAGGCCAGGATATAAACCCGGATCACGGCCCCGACGCCGCTACGTCCAGATCGTGAGTCGTGGTAGTCCTCCCGAACGACACCGAAGTCACAGTAGGTCCTCTTAGCCCCGCTGGCCGATGGTCAGGCGGGCGGCGTGTGGTTCTCCGCCCCGGATCACCTCGACCTCCACTTCCTTGCCGACCCGCTCGCCGGTAAGTAGCGCCTGTAGTTCGTCGGTGTCCTCGACGGCTCGCCCATCGAGTCCTACCAGTATGTCTCCAGTGAGCAGTCCGCCGCGACCCGCCGGACTACCCTCTTCGACCCCTACGATCAACAACCCTCGGTCCCGGCCTTCGGTGCGCTGGGCGGCGGACAGGTTAACCGGCTGGCTCAGTATGCCGAGGTACCCGCGCTTTACGTGCCCCTGGGTCTCGAGCGTCTCCGCCACCTGCCAGGCCACATCCGTGGGAACCGCCAGCGTAATACCCCGCATCATGCCCGCCGTAATGACGCCGAGCACGTTGCCGTGAACGTCGATCAAGGGTCCGCCCCCGAGACCCGGGTATGGTGTCGCCTCTGTCTGGACGTATCGCTCCATCATCGTGCCCCGCCCCACCCTCAGAGACCTTCCGACCGCGCTCACGACCCCGAAGCCGGCCCGGAGACCTTCTCTACCGGGACGGCCCACGGCCAGGGAGATTTGGCCCACCCTCGCCGGCTCTTCCGAAGCCGCCGCCACCTCTCCCCCGAGCCCCTCCACTTCCAAGAGCGCCAGGTCACTCGCGGGGTCCCGGCCCAAAACGCGGGCCGGCAACTTCCGGCCGTCGCCCTTCTCTACCGTGATCCCCTCTTCCCGCTGCAGCGAATGGTCCGCCATCAGCACCGTATCCGCACCACGGACCACCCCGCTCGCACCCCGCCGCCTCCGGCTGTTTACCCGGACCACGAACGTCCCGGCCTTCTCCACCGCATCAGCCATCCCGTCCGACAACGCCTTCAACATCTCCAGGCTTTCCTTCAGATTCTCCACGACCATCTCCTGGGTAGGTTACCTGAAGAGAATGTACCCCTCGGAGGCTGAGCCGGGTATCGCCCGTTTGGCTAGTTTTCCGCAACCAACAAGCCAGGCCCGAAGGTCGAGCCTGGCACTACGCATGATGTCGCGGCCCCATCGTAATGGAGACTACATCGCGGAAGAGAAGCACTGGTTAGACTGCCGGATGTTGACGGCAGACTGACTTTACGAGTACGAGGACTTCTTGGACAGCGTGAACGCCAGAGGAAAAAGAGAAGCGACTCTAGACACCACCTCTTTCGCCGGGGTTGCGGGCCTGGCGCGCTCGCGGGCTTTCCTCCTCGCGGAAGGTGGTCTCGCGGCCGGAGAGCGCCTTAGAAGCGGTCTCTCTTCCAGCGCACCAAATGGTGAGGGTTCGCCAGAGTTACCGCGAACGCTGCCCTGGGCGCTGCCGCGGGCGATACCCAGGGCGTTACTGATCGGGACCGTGGCTTCGGACCTTTATCTGGGCTACGCCGCGTTGCGTAAAAAGCACGAACGAAGCCCGGCCCAGCCTGGGCCGGATGCGAGCCTGGATTGGGACCGCGAGCATCGGCGCGGCGCCGGGCGGGTACGGGACGCGGCCGGGTCGCTGGGGGGAGCTTTGATCAAGGCCGGGCAGTTCGCCTCGACGCGTCCGGACCTTCTGCCCGCCGCCTACATCCAGACCCTTTCTTCGCTTCAGGACCGGGTGCCGCCGCTGCCGTGGCCGGTCGTGGAACGCACGCTGGCTCGGGAGCTCGGCCGGGGACTCAAAGAGGTCTTCGCGGCGGTCGAACCCCGGCCCCTGGCGTCGGCGTCCCTCGCCCAGGTCCACCGGGCGCGATTGCGCGACGGTCGGGCGGTGGCCCTGAAGATACGCTACCCGCACGTCGCGGGGCTGGTGGAAGCGGACCTCGGGGCGCTGAGAACGGTCTTCGGCGCCATCTCGGCTTTGGAACCAAAGATCCAGCTATCCCCGATAGCGGACTACCTGGAATGGACGCTGCCGCTCGAACTAGACTTCCTCCGGGAGGCCGAAGCGTTGCGAGAGCTCAAAGCGGCTCTGAAAGACCGGGACGACGTGCTCATCCCGGATGTGATCGGGGAGTTCTCTACCGAGCGGCTGCTCGTTATGGAGTTGATGGAAGGATATAAGATCACCGACCGCGAGGCGCTAGTCTCCGCCGGGATAGAGCCCCGGGCGGTCGCCGAACTACTAAACGACGTTTACGCGGACCAGATCTACAACCACCACTACCTCCACGCCGACCCCCACCCCGGCAACCTCCTCGTCCAGCCCGGAAAGAACGGACCGAAACTGGTGCTCCTCGACCACGGTTTAACCCTTCCCCTGGAACCGGAACTCGTCGGCCCGCTAGAGAAAGTAGTCCGGGCCCTCCCCGAAGGCGACCTCGAAACCACGACCGCGGCGCTAAAAGAGGCGGGCCTCGACGTAGGAAACGAGGACGACTTGGGCGCGCTGCTGCAACTCGTCGGCGTACTCTTCGATAGCGGGGACGCGGCGGAAGCCGACGCCAGCGACGCAAACGCCATGGACCTCGGAAGTTTCGGTGAAAACCTCGGCTCCGGCATCGGCGACATTCCGCCCAAGCTGCTCCTCGTAGGCCGGGCGATAGGCCTGCTAGACGGCATCACCCGCCAACTAGACCCGGACCTGGACGCCCTGGAGATCGTGGGCCGCTACACCAACCCGTAGACCAGTTTCACCAAGCTATAGGACGCCGGTTGCGGAAGAAGCCGCCGGTTGGGCCGTTGTCCTGGAGCGTGGCGGCCCAGACGGGGGTGTCGGCGCCTTCCTCGACGGTGCGGGAGGCGTTTTGGCCGCCCATGTCGGTCTGGACCCAGCCGGGGCAGATGGAGTTTACGAGGATGCCGGTGCCGCGAAGCTCGGAAGAGAGGATGCGGGTGAGGGCGTTGAGGGCGGTCTTTGAAACCCGGTAGCCGGGCTGGCCGCCGCCCATGTCTTCGAGGGCGCCGAGGCCGCTCGAGACGTTGACGATCCGACCATATCCGTTGCGCTTCATCAGCGGAATTGCGGCCTCACTGAGCTGCCACGCGCCGAACAGGTTTGCCTCAAGCGCCTCCCGAACCCGGTCCAGGTCGGACTCCGCGCCGCTCTGGCCCTCGTCGTTTGAGATTCCGGCGTTGTTTACGAGGACGTCGAGGCGCCCGAACTCTTCCTCTATGGAGCTGGCGAGTCGATTTACGCTCTCAGGGTCGCTGACGTCTAGTTGCCGGGCGTGAACGTCGCCACCGAGCTTTTCAGCCGCTTCCCGGCCCTGTTCCTCGTCCCGGGAGCCGAGCACGACCGTGTAGCCTTTTTCGGCGAGTTGGCGGCAGACCTCAAGCCCTATCCCCCGGTTTCCACCGCTAACCAGCGCCACTCTCTCTTCCGCCATGAAACCCTCCTTCTAAGTTCCTAAGACTCCGTCTCGAAAATACTACACGCCAGCGGCATCGAACGCCGTCTCTACCGCTTTTTCCGGGGACGATGCGTACACTACATGATCCCCGAGTTCCCAACTCTCCAGCGACACGACCGGACGACCGACCTTCATGGCCAGACCGATCTCCGAGAGCGTCCCGTACCCGCCGCCGACCGCGATGACCGTGTCCGCCGAGCAAACTACTGCGAGGTTACGGGCCTGCCCCACGCCGGTCGCCACCGAGTACGAGAGGTACTCGTTCGCCCGCTTCCGGTCCTCATCCGGCAGGACGCCAATGGCTACTCCGCCCGTCTCCGTAGCGCCTTTCGCGGCGGCCTCCATCACCCCGCCGAGCCCGCCGCAGACCACGATGCCGCCCCGCCCCGCGACGCGCTTCCCGACCTCGTAAGCCCGTTCGTAGAGGTCGCCGGTGGCGTCACCCGCCCCGATCACGGCTATGTAAGGCCCGTTCACAGGGTCGGGTAGTTGTCTACCTGGCCGAGCAGGTACCGGAGGAAGCTGACGGCGCCGTCCTTGCTCAGGGGCTCGTTCCAGTTGCCGCACTTGGGGGATTGTATGCAGGCGGGACAGCCCTTCTCGCAGGGGCAGCGGGTGATGACGCCTAAAGTGTCGCGGGCGAGGGCCTCGAACTCGTCGTAGCCCCGGCGCGAGATGCCGACGCCGCCGGGGTAACCGTCGTAGACGAAGACCGTCGGGAGGCGGTTCTGGCGGTGGACGGGCGTGGAGAGGCCGCCGATATCGGCCCGGTCGCACATGGCGAAGAGTGGCAGAAGCCCGATCAGGCCGTGCTCCCCGGCGTGCAGCGCGCCCCCGAAGCTTTCGAAGCTCGGCCGGGCTCCTTTCGGCAAGGGCGGCAGGGAGATCCAGAACGCCTGGGTTTCGAGGATGACGTCCGGCAGGTCGAGCGGGAAGACCCCGATCTCTTTCTCATCCGCGACCTGTACCTTTTTGTAGTGCGTCACGGCGTCCGTGGTGCGGACCCGGCCCCAGTGGAGCGTGGCGCCGTTGGCGAGATCGCGCTGGTCCAGTTCTTCCAGGATCTCCACGTCGGTCTCGGTGCGGGGGCGGGTGTAGTAGCGGTTCGGGACGCGGCGAGTTACCGCCCTCTTGAGAGCGAGGTCCAGCTCTTGTACTTCGTAGGCCACGCCCCGGTGGAGATAGGTCGCGCCGGGGTGTAGCTCACCGGGGGCGCGAGAAGCCTCTGCGGTCCCGATCAACTCTCCTTCGGCGTCGGAGATCAAAACCGTCTCCGAGGAGGCCGACCGTAAGGATATGTTTCGGGATGGACTATCTCCCCCCACGTACACGAGCCTCCCGCCGCTCGCCGCGAGCGCCCGGGCCTCCATCATCCGCTTCGCCACGCTCCGGTACGCCGGGCCGAAGTATTCCTCGTCCTCGCCGTCCAACGGGGCTTCGTGGGCGGCGGCGAGCAGGTGCGGACCGAGGATGTACGGGTTCTCCATCGTCACCCGGGCCGCCTCTACCCGCCGACCTAGCACCCGGCTCGGGTTCTCGAAGAGGTACTGGTCGAGGGAGTCACGACCGGCGATGTAGACGGCGAGCGCCGGGTCCGTCCCGCGCCCGGCCCGGCCCCACTGCTGCCAGATCGAAGCAACACTCCCCGGATATCCACAACACACCACCGCATCCAGCGTCCCCACGTCCACCCCGAGCTCCAGAGCGTTGGTCGAAACGACCCCGAGCAACTCTCCCCGAAACAGGCGCCCCTCGATATCGCGCCGCTCCTTCGGAGTGTAACCGGCCCGGTACGGTGAAATTTTACGCGCCCCGTCCACGCCGAGCCGGTCGGCGGCGTAGCGGTAAATAAGCTCCGCCGCTTTTCGAGTCCGGGCAAAGGCGATGGTCCGTATACCTTGCCCTACGAGCTCCGCGAAGACCAGCGCCCCTTCAGTAAGAAGGCTACGCCGCTCGCCTTTCTCTTTGTCCAAAAGCGGTGGGTTTCGGAAGACCACCCGCCGTGGTCCCGAAGAAGCACCGTCTTCGTCGACCAGCGCGAACGGCAGTCCGGTGAGGCTCTCGGCCAGTTCCTGGGGGTTGGCTATGGTGGCGCTCGTCAGGACGAACTTCGGGTCGCCGCCGTGAAGGTTTGCCACGCGCCGGAGCCGCCGGAGCACCGCCGCGACGTGGGAGCCGAAGACGCCCCGCAGCACGTGGGCCTCGTCTACCGCAATGATCTCCAGGTTTCTCAGGAAGTCCGCCCAGCCTTCGTGGTTCGGCAGGATGCCGATGTTCAGCATGTCCGGGTTCGTCAAGAGGATGTTTGACTTGCGGCGGATCCCCGTCCGCATCGCCCGCGGCGTGTCGCCGTCGTAGGTCCCCGCGTGCACGCCCCGGAGCCCGAAGGCGGAAATCTTGCCGAGCTGATCCTGGGCGAGAGCCTTCGTCGGATAAAGAAACAACGCCCGGCTCGCCGCGCTCTTCAAAGCGTTCTCGAAGGCCGGTATTTTATAACAGAGAGACTTGCCGCTCGCCGTCGCCGTGGCGACCACCACGTTCTCCCCCGCCCGCACCCGCTCGTAGGCTTCGAGTTGATGAGAATAAAGCCGGCTCAAGCCCATCTTCGATAGGGCGTCGACGAGTTCCGGGTGAAGGTCCGGCATCTTTACCAGGTTGGATTCACGGGGCTTCAGGGAGGCTACAGGCTGCCCCAGAGACTCTAACGAGCGGCGGCTCATTCTAGAGAGAGAAGTGGAAGTTTTACGAGTCCCGGATGTCATATCCTGCACTACCTGTCCGCTAGGACTGCAATATAGCTAGTATCAAGACCAGTATGAACACCATTGCCAGCAGCTACGTTCCGCACCACGAACTTGCCCTTCAGATGGGCGTAGAGTGCGCTTACGATACCGACCAACAGTCCCAAAAAGAGATTGATAACACCACATGCGAGCGTTAGAACGATCAGGAGCCACGCACGGTCCTCTAGCGAACGCCTATCCGGCGCGCCGCTCACAGCTCACGGCGACCGGCGAAGGCCCGGCCCAGCGTAACCTCGTCGGCGTATTCCAGGTCCCCACCGACTGGCAGGCCGCTGGCGAGCGCCGTTACCCGGACCGGCAAGTCCTCGACCTCCTGGGCGATGTAGAGCGCCGTCGCCTCTCCGGTCGTGTTCGGGTTGGTGGCGATGACGATCTCCTTCGTCTCCTCGGTCCGTACCCGCTCGACGAGTTCGGAGATACGGAGGTCTTCGGCTTCGACGCCGTCCAGCGGTGAGAGCGAGCCGCCGAGCACGTGGTAGAGGCCCCGGTACTCGCCGGTTCGATCGATCGGTCCAATGTCGTAGGGGTCTTCGACCGCGCAAATGATGGTTTCGTCCCGGCGCGGGTCCCGGCAAATTTCACACTCTTCGGCTTCGGTGAGGTTGAAGCACCGTCGGCAGGGCTTTATCCGTTCTTTGACCTCTTTCAGGGCCTCGGCGAGGCCATAAGCGTCATCCGGCCGGGACCGGATGACGTGAAAGGCGATGCGTTGCGCGCTCTTCGGGCCGATAGAGGGTAGCTTCGAGAGCTCCGTTATGAGCCGTTCTACCGGCCTCGCGTAAGTCGCCAACTATCCCCGGACTAAAGGCCCGGCATCCCGGGGATGCCCAAATCTCCGAGGCCGCCGGTGATGCCGCCGAGTTTTTGGGAGGCTAGTTCCTGGGAGCTCGTCATCGCCTCGTTGACCGCCGCCAGGATCATGTCCTGCAGCATCTCCACGTCTTCCGGGTCTACGGCCTCGGGGTCTATCTCGATGGAGACTAGCTCCTGGGAACCGGTCATCGTGGCTTTTACGACGCCGCCGCCCGCGCTCGCGGTTATGGTCTCTTTGGCAAGTTCTTCTTGCGCCTGCTGCATGTCCTGCTGCATCTTCTGGACTTGCGCCATCATTTTGTTGACGTTTTGACGGGCCATCGCTCTCTAGCCACCTCCGTTATCGTTTGACGGGCCGAACCTCTCTCGCGCGATCGCGAGCACCTCTTGTACGCTGCCGATTGTACCATCGTCCCCGTCCGCCTCCGGCGGTCTTCCCCCACCGGTAAAGCCCGTTCCGCCTTCCTGAAGGTTCTCGCCCCACTCTTCCCGCGGCTCAGGGTCCGGGGGGTCCGAATCCGGAGGCTCCGGGTCCGGTGGATCGAGGTTCGGGGGGCCGGTCTCAGGAGGCATCTCGGATTCGATGGCGGGCTCTCGCGGTACGGGCTTCCGTGAAGGAGCAGACGAGGGAGCCCGCGGAGGATCTGCGGCCGGGGCGGGGTCACCGGCGCCGGACAACTCCGACGCGCCACCGGCCCGGCATTCGAGGCGAGGTTTGACGCCGAACCGGCGGTTCAAGGCCGACTGGAGGGCGTTTGAGTGACGCTCGTCGGCGGCGAGCTTGGCGTAGATCGCCAGGTCCTCGGGGAAGGAGAGCTGCAGGACCTTGCCGTCGAAACCCTCTACCCGGGCTTCTTCGTACACCGCCGCTGCCGGCACTTGCCGCTGGTCTCTCATGTCCTGCAGGATGCCGTCCCAGGCCGAAGCGACCTCCCGGGCCGAGACCTGCTTCCCTTCCGCTTCCGAAGGCTTTTTCGTAGCGGGTTCTTCTGTAGGAGGTTCCGCGGGTGTTTCTTCACCGGTGGCTTTACTCCCGGGCTTTTCCGCAGGCTCTGCCGCTACAGCCTCTGGTTCGGCGGCGGGCTCTGCCGCTGGCTCCGGAGTTGGGGCATCAGGCTCCGTAGGAGTCTGCGGGCTGTGGGCGACGTTTGCGGGGACGCCGGAACCGGACGCGGCGGCGGCTTCGAGGGTTTCGAGTCGGCTGAGGAGCGTGTCTACGTCGGGCTCGGTGTAGTTGCGGACGAGCTTGAGAAAGGTGAGCTCCAGCTCCAGCTTCGGGTCGCCGCCGCGTTTGATGCGGCCCGAGGCGTCGCCCAGGGCTTCCAGGATACGCACCACCTCGGCGGTTGGAATTTCACCGGCCTGGGCTTCGAGCGCGGCCCGCTCGTTGGCGCCGACCTCCGCGAGTGCTACTTCCGGGGCGTGCGGCAGGAGCATCAGGACGCGGAGGTGACGGATCATCTCCCCCACGAACTGTCCGAGGTCCCGTCCCTCGTTGGAGAGCCGGTCCACGGCCTTCAAAGCCTCCGCAACCCGCTTTTCGTGCAAGGCCGCGGTCGTCTCCAGCAGCGCCTCCGCCCCGACGCTCCCCAACAACTCACGGACCAGGGCGGCCGTTATGGGGCCATCGGCGAAAGAGGAGAGTTGGTCCAGGAGTCCTTCGGCGTCCCGGAAGGAGCCTTTGCCCTCGCGGGCGATGATCGTCAGGGCCTCGGCCTCGGCCTCTATTCCTTCGGCCTCGGATATCTCCGCGAGCTTCTCGGAGAGCGTATCCACGCCGGGCCGCCGGAAATCGAAGCTCTGGCAGCGGCTGATGATCGTGGGCAAAACTTTGTGCTTTTCGGTGGTGGCGAGGACGAAGATTACGTGTTCGGGCGGCTCTTCGAGCATCTTCAACAGGGCGTTGAAGGCCTCGGCGGTCAACATGTGGACCTCGTCTATGATGTAGACCTTCATCCGTCCGGAGGCGGGCGCGAGGTTCACCCGGTCTCTTAGCTCCCGGATCTCATCGATCCCCCGGTTGGAGGCGGCGTCCATCTCCAGCACGTCCATCGAGGAGTTGTTCGTGATGGCCCGGCAACTCTCGCACGTGCCGTCCGGCTCGGGCGTCGGCCCCTGGACGCAGTTGAGTCCCATCGCCAGGACCTTGGCGGTCGAGGTCTTGCCGGTACCGCGAGGCCCGGAGAAGAGATAAGCGTGGGCGACGCGGTCGGTCTCTATCGCGCGCCGGAGGGTACGCACGACCGGCTCCTGGCCCACGATGGCGCCGAAGCGTCGGGGACGCCACTTGCGGTAGAGGGTCGTGTGTTTCATGCTGAGAAGGGTACTGTAACGCTCACGCCCCTAGTATAACGGACACCCCAGCTAGAGCCACCAGTCGTTGTAGGCGTCAGGTTACAGGCTTCAGTAAAGATCCGTACGTCAATCGTCCGGCAGCGGCATTCCTCCCTTGCGATGGACGTAGTCACGACGAGAAACCTGACGGCCAATGCCTGACACCTGAAACCCAAATATGCCGCGCACCCCACCGTCGACGAAGATCGCACCCGGCGAACTTCCGGCCGCCAACTCCGGTTCGGCTACCCCGCAGCACATAAGGTAACCCGCTTAGTGCTGCTACCTCCCGGTCCTGACACGGTTCACGGGGCCTCATTGCCCGGGACCAAACCATCAACATTGGCCGCACCGGTTTCAACCGAACACGGTCCGCCTCGGGCGGGGGTCTAGGCCCTGCTAGGCGATCGCAGGTACAGGGCATCGCCAGCTCCCCGCTTAGCGCGGCAACATGATTCTACCAGAGAGCGCGAAGAGTACGACCCCGGGTTCCCCGGGTAACCCGGTTATCCCAGGCTCGCCCCGAAGGCGAAGTAGAGCCCGATCATCAGAAAGAAGACCCCGACGAACGCGAAGGCCCGGGCTTGCGGGCCGCCCCAGTCCGCCCAGATCCTGGCGTGCTCGTTCCTAAAGTAGACGAGTTGCGCGCCGAGAACGGCGAAGATCGGGCCGAACCACACCGAGAAGTAAGCCGCTGAGCCGGGGAACAACAGGATCAGGGCGAAATCGCCGACGAATAGCGTCAGCAGGAAGAGGTAGCTTACAAGTGCGAATCGCTCGCGGGTCAAAATCTGAAACTCCTTCCGATCCGGTTGCCCAGAGCACGGATCTCCATGTCCGACGATACCCGGGCGGTTGCCACCCCCCACATCCTAGCCCGCCCGGCGCCCTCCAACAAACCACCGCGTTCCGCGCCCCAATATTCGATGGTCGTCGGAGTTTCCGATCTAGTACAAAGCGTGGAACGCTTTCCGGGCCCGATCAGCCCCCTGAACCTCCGTTAATTTCTTGTCCACCGAAAACTTCGAGGACGTACTCCACCGGCTTCCCGCCCTGGTAAAAACCTTCTACGCGGGATTCTTCGTCGACGATTACGACGGCGGCCATCCGGTTGACGCCCCGGACCCCGAACTTCCGGCTTATAAGACCGCCCCAGTCTTGGAGGATGACTATGTAGTCCGCGGGATCGAACCCTGCCGGTATCCGGGTCGAGGCCTGGTTGTAGGCGTTGCCCAGCACCAGGTTTATAGTCGGCCAGTAGAGCGGCGGGACCAGGGACAGGTCGATTACGCTCGCCACGAGAACCTCGTCGGTCGAAGGGTAGCGTTCCCGCACGGCCTGGTTTATCTTCTCGGCGGTCTGGGCCGTGTTCTGGAGGTGGAAGATCAGGACCAGCTTTCGTCCGGCGCAACTTTGGAGGCCGATCTCACGCCCCGAACCGGCGGCGAGAGAACTGAACTCCGGCGCCTTTGATCCACCAACGAGCCTCTGCTCCATGTTTCGCCGTCACCCATCCATCAGCGAAACCGCGAGATAAAGACAGGGCTCACCCGGGTTCCTCCGAGGATACGGCGTCGAAGCTCTCGGAGAGGAGTTGCAGTCCTTTTATGAACGACCGCGCCTCTTCATCCGTCATGTTTTCGATGGTCCAGGCTACTTGCCGCCGTATCCGGCCCAGCACCCTTCTAACTTCGGGCTCCATGCCCGGCGCGTAATCCACCAACACGAACCTCCGGTCTTCGGGGTCGTGGCGCCTCTCGACCATCCCGAGCTTTTCGAGCCGGTCCACGATCTGGGTCGCCGCCGGGGAAGACACGCCAGCCATTTCGGATAACCGGCCCACCGAGCACGGCCCATGAGCAAGGGCGTGCAGGAACTGGAGCTGCCCCGGAGAGACCTGAACCTCCTTTAACGCCTCGCCACCCCTACCACGACCCAACGGCTTGGGCCGGCTAAAGCCCCGGCCGATCAACGGCAAAAGCTCCATGGCCTCGTCTACTATCTGATCCCGATCCATCCGCTAATCTTCCTGACTGATATATAACCTACTTAGGTAATCAGGTTAGAGTATTACTTTATGGGCACCGTAACGGTGGTGATAGCTCGCACACGCCCCGAAGGGCACGTATATCGGCCTGAACCCTGATGGATGTTTAGGGGCGGACAGGTTGCTACAAATCCACAAACCCGTCCGCCCCGTTTTCTTATTCGCCGCCCCTCCGCGGCACTGGCCCTACTCCGTGCGGCTAACTTTTAGACGCTCCGGGCCTGTTCCTCGTGCTTGCCCTCGGCGAACTCCTCGACGATCTTGGCGCAGAACGCTTCCAGGTCGCCGGGGTTGCGGCTCGTTACGAGGCCCTGGTCGGTGACGACCTCCTCGTCCACCCACTCGCCGCCCGCGTTCCTAATGTCGGTCTGGAGGGTCGGATAAGAAGTCAGGGTGCGGCCGTTTAGTACATCCGCCTCGACCAGCGTCCAGGGGCCGTGGCAGATCACACCGGCCGGCTTCGCCTGTTCGAAGAAGGAGCGCACGAAGCCCACGGCCCCCTCATCTCCCCGGAGGTTATCCGAGCCTACGGTGCCGCCCGGCACGATCAGGGCATCGTAGTCGTCCGCGGAGACCTCGGAGAAGGTCTTCTCGACCGTGAAGCTCTCGCCGGGGTTGACGTCGCTATTCATGGTCTGGGCTTCGCCGG
>JBARZM010000011.1:0-12901 GCA_049650095.1 Rubrobacteraceae bacterium
CTACCAGGGCGTCCGGGTGGCGAGCGCGACCGCCATAGCGGCCGGAACCCTCTTTATAATCGACTTCACCGTGGGGCCCGAAGGACTCGGGCTAATAGATTTCAATCCCATCCCGCTCTCTGTGGTGCTCGTGGGGGCCGCACTGGCTTACCTGCAGCTCGTGGCGGTGCGGCTGTATCCCCGGGTGTTCTACGAACTGTCGTTGCGGGAGGTCGGGCGTCAGACCCGGACGGTGATCGTGGGTACCGGTGGGGCGGGTGTCGCGCTCGCCGGGCACATATGGCGCACGGCGGCGATGAACTCGCAGGTGGTTGGTTTCGTGAGCGAATCTCCGGTGGACGTTGGCAAGCAGATAGAGGGCGTGCCGGTAGTCGGGGTGGTGGAGGACCTTGAGGAAGTCATCGCCCGGCACGGCGTGGACCAGGTAATAATAGCGACGCCCCAAGCCGACCGGGAGCAGATGGACGGCATCTGGCGCGCCTGCACCCGGGCCCAGGCCGAAGTGAAAGTCATGCCGGACCTAAACGAGTTTCTGGCCGAGAGCACCTTCAAGCTCCGCGAGCTCCAGATCGAAGACCTTTTGGGCCGCGAGCCGGTCCGGATAGACCTCGAAGCCCTCTCCAGCTACATCAACGGCAAGCGGGTGCTGGTGACCGGGGCCGGCGGCAGCATCGGCAAGGAGCTTAGTCGCCAGATCTCCCGTCTCGGTCCGGCCAAGCTGATACTGCTCGACCGGGACGAGAGCGGGCTCTACTACCTGAGCCAGGAACTGCAACGGGAAGAGTTTCACGCGGCGGAGGTCTTCGTCGGCGACGTTACGCTCTCGGAGCGCATGAGCTTCGTATTCGAGCGTTTCCGGCCGGAGATCGTCTTCCACGCCGCCGCCTACAAGCACGTCCCGATGATGGAGCTTCAGGGCACGGAGGCCATAGTAAACAACGTATTCGGCACCCTGAACGTGGCCCGCAACGCCGGGGCCTACGGCGCCCACAAGTTTATAAACGTCTCGACGGACAAGGCCGTGGACCCGGCCAACGTCATGGGCGCCACCAAGCGCCTCGCGGAGATGCTCGTCAACAACGTCTCCGATGAGTACCCGGAGACGGTCTACGCTTCGGTCCGGTTCGGGAACGTGCTCGGGAGCCGCGGCTCCGTGGTACCGACCTTCCGGCAGCAAATAGAGGCCGGCGGCCCGGTAACCGTGACGCACCCGGACATGATCCGGTACTTCATGACCATCCCGGAGGCGGTCTCCCTGATCCTCCAGGCCGGCGCGATGGCCGAAGGGTACGGCACGTACGTGCTGGAGATGGGCCGGCCCGTGGCGATCACCGACCTGGCCCGGAAGATGATCGAGATAATGGGCGCCCCGAACGTCCAGATCAAATTCATCGGCCTGCGTCCCGGCGAGAAACTCCGGGAAGAACTTTCGGGAGAAGGCGAACAACAGGTCTCGACCGGTCACCAAATGGTCTTTCAGCTCCTCTCCGACAAGCCGACGTCCGGGGATACGGATCTCATGGAATTGGTGGATGAGATGGTATCCTGGGCCCGCGGCCAGGAAGGCCACAAGGCCATAGGTCTTCTCAAGCGAGCGGTGCCGAACTACTCTCCGGCCGGCCTGGGGGGAGACAGCGGCGGTGAGCTGCGCTACCCGTCCGAGTGGACGAACTAGGGTATAGCGCCCCAGCGGAATTTGCCCTACAATTCTGCCGTCCAATCCTTAGTAAAGGGTAGAACGCTTTCGTGAAAAAGGTACTGCTCATCCGGGCCCGCAATACCCGCCGGAGACCCGCCGCCATTGTCGGGTCCGATTACTCTTTCCGTGGCCGGTGGCGCGGGCGCGGGGCCGCAGGCTGGGGAGACTACTATTGCGGGTATAGTTACGGGTGTGGATCCGTACCAAGCGTGTGCCAATCAAAGCGTGTATAGAGAAAGGTAAAAGACATTGAAAATACTGGTGCTTGGCGGGGATGGTTTCTGCGGATGGCCCACGGCGTTGCATCTCTCCGCGCAAGGATACGAGGTCGCCATAGTCGACAACCTCTCCCGGCGGAAAATAGACATCGAGCTCGAGTGCGAGTCTCTAACCCCGATTCGTCCGATGGGCGAGCGCCTCCGGGTTTGGGAGGAGCTAACCGGCAACCGGATAGACTTCCACGCCATCAACATAGCGGAGAACTACCGGCAGTTGTTGGACCTCCTCCTCGAATGGCAGCCCGACGGAGTTATTCACTTCGCCGAGCAGCGCGCCGCGCCGTATTCGATGAAGTCGAGCAACCACAAGCGGTACACCGTGGACAACAACCTCAACGCCACCAACAACCTCCTGGCGGCGATCTCCGAAAGCGGGATCGACACCCACGTGGTGCATTTAGGGACCATGGGAGTCTACGGTTACGGCACGGCCGGGATGCAAATCCCCGAAGGCTACCTTACGGTCAAGGTCGAGACGGACGAAGGCGAGCTCGTAGAGCAGGAGATCCTTTATCCGCCAAACCCCGGCAGCATCTACCACCTCACCAAGACCCAGGACCAACTCCTGTTCGCCTTCTACAACAAGAACGACCAGATACGGATCACGGACCTCCACCAGGGTATCGTGTGGGGCACCCAAACGGCCGAAACCAGGCTCGACGAACGACTCATAAACCGCTTCGACTACGACGGCGACTACGGCACCGTCCTCAACCGCTTCTTGATGCAGGCGGCCATCGGATACCCGCTCACCGTTCACGGCACCGGCGGACAGACCCGCGCCTTCATCCATATAGGGGACACCGTGCGCTGCATACAACTCGCGCTGGAGAATCCCCCGGAGACAGGAGAGCGGGTCAACGTCTTCAACCAGATGACCGAGACTCACCGGGTGCGCGATCTTGCCAAGCTCGTCGCCGAACGGACGAGCGCCGAGATAGACTACGTCCAGAACCCGCGCGCCGAAGCCGCCGAGAACGAGTTGCACGTCCGTAATAACCGCTTCCTCGATCTAGGCCTGGAGCCCACGACCCTCAGCGAAGGTCTCCTGGAAGAGGTTACCGAGATAGCCGCCAGGTACGCCCACCGCTGCGACACCACCAAGATACCCTGCACCTCGTTGTGGAGGCAGGATAGAGAAGTGGCGCACAACTCATCGAGAGACGGAAGCTTGGGCTAGCCGGGGCGCGCCGCCGGGCCCTGGCGAACCTCCGTGACCCCGTAACCTATTTTGGGGCGACACCAGGCTGATCGCCCCCGGGCTCTACCGCCGATAGAACACCGGTGCCCTTGTATCTGTGGCGTGCACTGGGGGGGGCACGAAGAAAATTTGTTATGGGGTTGCCCGTAAAGACTCCAACAAGAGTGCCGGAACATCCGGCTCCCGTCCCGAGGTTCGTCTAAATGATCGGGGTACGGAGCGCTGTTCTTATCGGTCTCGGCACCATGGTTCTAGTCGCGATCTTCCTGCTGTTCGACATCGGTTCCGGTGGATCTTCGGGCGGCGGATACGCCATGGATCTCGTGCCCGTGGACCCTGCCTCAGAGGCCGAGCAGGTCTCAGCGAAACCCGCTTCGGGAGACACGCCGAGGAGAGACTTACCCCCGGGCAGTACCCCGGGCCTTCGCGGCCAAACCGTAAACTCGACTTGTTCACCCGGAGCAACGGCGGACCGCGGCGCGAACCCGCGCGGATAAACTCCTCGGCCTCCCCGACGGAGACCTCCTGAAAGCCGCGGCGGACTCGGAATCGAACTTCGTATATGGCGGAGGTCCGTACTCGGCGACCTGGCAGTCTACGAAGGCGGCGCCCGCTACAACTTCCGGGTACTGGTGGAGTAATCCCTACTCGACCCGATCCCTACGGTTCGCCCGGCGGCCCTTGTAACCCAGATAGGTCAGATAGCCCCCGACGGCCAGTGAGATCGCCACCAACGGAAAGTGAACCCACGGCAGGTACCCCTCGCTCTGCTGCAAGTCTATGGATATGAACGTGTACAGCCGGGTGGACCATACGAACAACATGAAAATCCCTATGAAAAACAACGCGTTGGATGTGGCCCGGGAAAGCTTCATCGTCCCAAAAGTCTACCAGATTAGAAAAGGCTGGATCTAGCCACCCAAAGACACAAGGAGTATACTGCACGCAATAGTTATGCAGAGATTGTAACAATAAACACCTGTATGTGAAGTCTTAGGGAAGGTGAGGCATTGTGGCTGAGTTAAAGCAGCGGACGCTCGAAGAGGTAAAGGCTCTAAGCGCGGAGGACGCGGTCGAGGTCATGCGCCAGGCTGGCATTGTAGGCGCCGGTGGTGGTGGTTTCCCGACGTACTTCAAGTACAAGAACCCGCAGTCGCGGTTGATCGTCAACTGCACCGAGTCCGAGCCGGGCTACTGGGCGGACAAGATGGTCCATCGGGAGTACTTCGACGAGTTCCTGGAGCTCTACGAGGCTATGAAGGCCATCTTCGGCATCGAGCAGGTCATCATGGGCGTCCACTTCAAGGACGAAGAGTGGTTCTCCCGTTACGACGAGCACGCAAACGGCCTCTACCAGGTTATCCACGTGCCGGATAAATACTCGATGGGCGAGGAGAAGACGCTCATCAAGAATATGTTCTACGAGGAGAAGGAGAAGTGGGTGCCGCGCCGGGTCGAGCTACCCGACGGCAACAAGCGTCCCGGGCTCCCGCTAGATGCCGGGCACGTGGTCAACAACTCCGAGACGCTGATGAACATCTACAACGCGCTCTTCCTCGGCAAGCCCGTGACCACCAAGTACCTCCAGGTCTTCGGCCCGGACCTGCCGCTCAGGCTCTTCGACGCCCCCCTGGGGTCTTCGGCGACGGAGCTTTTGAAGCTCGCCGGCCTGGACGTAGACGCCGAGGCGGGCAACCTCTCCGTTATCGACGGCGGGCCGTACCTGAACGAGATGGGCATCGAGTCGCTCGGTGAGGGCGACGCCTACGTGCGCCGCACGACCAACGGGTTTCTCGTTATCCCGAAGGGCGTGGCTTCCAAGGAATACGCGGACATCAAAACAGACCTTCCGGAAAACGGCTTCGAGTCGCTCGTCGGCAAAGTCTCGGGCGTCAACGTACCGCTCGGCGGACGCTTCCTCAAGCCCGCCACCGCTTTGATCTCCGAGGGCGACGAGGTGGAGTACGAGCAGAAGCTCGGGGAGCCCGTGGACGAGGGTTTCAGCGTCGGCGTCTGGGCGAGCTCCGCCGGCGTCATCGAGTCGATCGAAGACGACACGGTTACCATCTCCGGCGGCACGGAGTTCGAGGAGTCGGCGAAGGCCGAGGCAGAAGCCGAGGCGAGCCGCTAAGCCTATTACAGCGTCGTGCATAAGGCTTGAGCCTTACGCACGACGAGCCATCAGCCATTAGCGCTCAGCAATCAGCAAAAACAAAAGCTAATCGCTGAAAGCAGACGGCTGAGAGCACGGGGTTTGGAAGGTCTATCCTTCTGCACCCCGCTATAGCTAGTTAATAGGCTTAGCCGGTTGGCGATAAGGGCGCGGGTTTATCCGCGCCCTTACTTTCTTTCTACCCGACTTGCTCTACTACCTTCCACAGTTCCTCGTCGCCCGGGTCGCCGTCGAAAGGGGCTATGTGGTAGCCGCCGTATTCCCCGACCACGCTGGCTTGGTCGTCCACGGCGAAGTCCACGGTTACGGGTATAGAGTCCGTTTTACCGAAGTATCCGTAGGCGAGGTCTTCGAGGTTCAAGAGTTCCGCGGCCCGGGCGCAGTATGAACTGCCGGCGCTGGACCACAGGTAGGGATGGTGGCCGCGGGACTCTAACTTCAAGAATACTTCCCGGGCGTGGGGTCGGGGAGCGCCGCCGGAGACCAGGGTACCCTGTACGTCGAAGAACACGTTCATTCTAGTTCTGGGGCTGCTCTTCTTCCCCGGCGGTGCCCGGCAAAAGGTTCTGGGCCTGCTGGGATATGCGGGTACGCACGTCCTCGAAAGTCACTCCCCTTACCGAGACCTCGAAGTCCTTGAGCATCCGGGTCAGGACGCCGCCGCCGCCGAGCTCCACCCACTCCTCCACCCGGATGCGGGCCAGGGTCTCCACGACCTTCACCCACCGGACGGGGGAGACCATCTGGTTCTTCAGGGCTTCTTTGACGGCGTCCGCGTTGTCGAGCACGCTGCCGTCGATCGCGCTGACGAACGGCACCTCGGGACGGTGAAACTCGACGGATTCCAGTATCTCGCGCATTCTCTCGCCGGCGGCCGCCACGTAGGGCGAGTGCGCGGCGAATGAGACGTTCAGCGGGATCTTACGTCCCCGTATCCTGGATACCGCCTCTTCGAGGGCGTCGCGGAGCCCGGATACGACGGTCTGTCGCGGGGTATTGTAGTTGGCGACGACCGAGCCTTCGGTCTCTAACGTGGCCTGCTCGACCTCCTCGGGGTCGGCCCGGAGAATCGCTACCATGCCGCCGGGCGTGGTCTTCGCGGCCTCGGCCAGAAAGCGGTCCCGGCGGGAGACGAGCCAGACGCCCGTCTCGAAATCGAAGCAGCCGGCGGCGTAGGCCGCGCCGTACTCCCCGAGTGAGTGCCCGGCCACCACGTCCGGCCGCACGTCCAGCTCCCGGCTCTCGTCGGCGTCCTGGGCGGCGCGGGCGAAGAACTTTACCTGGTCCGGGACGCGCTCGCCCACGATACGACGGATCGCCGGCAGCAACTCAGCCGCCGGTTCCGCTACCGCCCCACCCTGTCCGGGAAATACAAAAGCTCTCATTCGCTTACCCACCCTTGGTCTTTCGTCTATGACTTTCGACACGTGCATCGCAATCGTTTGGAAACCGGGTTTTACCATAAAAACGGACTTCTAGATGTTCTACGAAATTAATTCGCCTCTATATCCCGGCGCATCTGGGCGTACTCCTCACGGTCGAGTTCTCCACTAGCATAGCGTTCGTCGAGGATCTGTCGTGCATCGCGGTTGCTTGACTCTGTGTCACTTCCGCTAGCGGCGCCCCGGGCGCCACTAACCGCCCACCTCAACATGGAGATTACGAGAACGGCCACGACAGCCCAAAAAAGCGCGAACAAAGCTATGATGACTATCTCTGAAAACCCGATCCCCAAAACACTCCTCCCTTCAAAAACTACTGGCTACACACTAACCGGGCGCCGACTGCGGCACTATAACGCGGAGCGCGCCGGGTAGGACGCGCGCGTGGAAGTTTCGAGTAGGGTCCAGCATCTCTCCGTCCACGTGCGCCGGGACCTCTTCGGAGAGCGAGACTTCGATCTCCTTCGCCCGCGCCATGTGTACCTTGGGGTGTTCGATCAGGGTGTCGCCGAAAGCCCTGGGGAGGAGCCGTAGTAGCTCGGTCCGGTTGACTTTGTCGGACCAGATCACATCGAACATCCCATCGTCTAGCTTTGCCTTGGGCGCCAGCCGAAAGCGTGCCCCATAAGTAGTCCCGAGCGCCGCCGCGACCAGGATGGTATTCGACTCGATTACCCGCCCACCGTCGAGTACGAACCGCGCCTCGTGGCACTGAAATCCCCACAATAGCCGTCCCACGGACCACAGATACCGCCCGAACCCTCCTAAATAACCCGGCGCCTCGGCGACACCCGCCGCCACCTCGGCGTCGAACCCGATGCCGAGGCCGTTGTTGAACCGGACCCCGTTCACCTCGCCCGCGTCGACCAGCCGGGTATTCCCCGCCGCCAGTATACCCAGCGCCCGCTTCAGACCGGTGCCGACTCCCAAAGCCTTGACGTAGTCGTTCCCGCTGCCCGTGGGAAGCACCCCCAGTGTCCGGTCGGTACCCGTACAGGCCGCGGCCACCTCCCGCACCGTGCCGTCACCCCCAACCGCCACGACCAGGGCATCCTCGGAGAGTCCATCGACGATCTTTGCCGCGTGCCCAACACCCTTCGTAACGTGCCACACGGCCGCCCGCCCGCGCTCTTCCAGGTACCGCGAAACCTTCGCCCGGCACGATTCGGCCCGGCCCTTGTTGGCCGTCGGGTTGAGAATGAGATGTGCTTCTTGTACGCCCATGATCCAAACCGCAGGATACCAGCACCTTACCCCAGCCGCCCCGCAATGCGCAGGACGGTAGTATGTAAAGCTGCACTGCAAGGTAAGACACAAGCGTTGAAAAGAGTGGTTCGTTTGGAAACCATCCTCTCACGCGGCGCCCGAAACCAGGGCCAACACCGCGACCCGGTCCAGCGACGCGCAAACAGACTGCCAGCAGCGGCCCGCATCGCAGACACCGAATCTATAGTTTAGGTATAGTAATTTTCGAAACAGGCTTACGGTGCGCGTCGGCGATAAAACCGGGTACAATAATTTAGCGATGGATGAGGTTACTGAGAATTGCTTGCACTTGGGGGGGTTGTGGGGAATCCCGGCGACTGGTTTCCGGTGTCTGGAGTGTGAGGCCCGGCTGGGGGTAGAGGATGTAGCGCGGTGGTTGCGGAACGCGGAGAGGCTCCGCGACGAGGCTTACCCGGTAGTAGAGGGTGATGAGTTCGGCAAGATAGTTTTAGAAGAGCGGCAGCGGGAAGTATATCGGCGCCGGAAGGTGCTATATGAGGTGCGGAGCTCGCCCCGGACGCCGGCCAGGCCCGAGATGGTGCTCGTCGTGCACGATGGGCGGGGGGCTTACCGGTGCAGGATCTTCTACAAAGAATCGGGAGCCACGCCGGGCATCGAGCGGCTAACGATCGAGGCGGCCCCGGAAGTCATATCGGGTTTCAGGTCCCATCGGGACCCGGCGATTCGGCTGGTCGCAGAGAAAGTAGGCGAGTTTCACTCCCTGCGGTCAAAGCTCGCCGAGACGGGCGGGCACGCGCCGTCCCGGCGGGTTTTCTACGCGGGCGAACTTTAACAGCGCCGGTGTTGGCGGCCCGCCCCAACACCGGCTAGAATAGGCGGCGTCACGAACACTTACCGAAAGGCAAGGCCCGATGAGCGGCGGCAACTTCATAATGATAGTGGTTGTTATCTTGGTACTCCTTTTCATAGTCATGGCTATCGGACCGCTTTTCTCGGTTGCGCCCTAGTCGCTGTTGCGGCCCCGGGCGGCGCGGTTCGCGATGAGGGCCGCGGTTGCGCCGGCCCCGACGCCGTTGTCCACGTTCACGACCGAGAGGCCCGGGGAGCAACTTTGGAGCATCCCCATTATGGCGGCCGTGCCGTCGCCGCCGAGTCCGTAGCCGGTAGAGGTGGGGAGTCCGATCACCGGCACGTCCACCAGGGCCGAGACTACGCTCGGTAGCGCCCCCTCCATGCCGGCGGCCACGACCAGGCAGTCAGGGTCGAAGTCTCTTACTTCCCTGAGAGGTCCGGCGAGCCGGTGGATGCCCGCCACCCCCACGTCGTGGAAGCTCTTCGTCTCCACGCCCATCTCGCGGACCACGGCCAGCGCCTCTTCGAGTATCGGCAGGTCAGAGGTTCCCGCGCTCAGGGCGCAGATGCGGCCGCCGGAGGGGTCGGGGTCTCCGGCGCCGACAACCAGGGCGCGCCCGGCGCGGCGGACCGGTATACCGGGAAGGGCGCGCTGGATCTCCGCCTCGTGTTCCGGAGACAACTTGCTGACTATTACGCGGCCATTCGACGACAGGAGCGCTTCGCAGATGCTCGCCGTCTGCTCCGGGCTCTTGCCGGAAGCGTAGACGACCTCGGGCACGCCCTTGCGGACGCTGCGGCCAAGGTCCAGGGCCGCGAACTCGTCCAGGTAGCGGACCGCGCCGCCTTCCAAACGCTCGGCGGCGGCGGCCGGGGAAAGAGCCCCGTCCGCGACGGCGGCCAGCACCTCTTCCAGGTCCGTGGATCCGGATGAGCCCGTCAGAGGATGTCTTTGGTGTAGTTCGCGCTTCACCGGGTAGAATCTTACACGTTCGTGCCCGCAATGGTCCATGAGAGGTCGTGAGATGACCATAATCGAGCTGGCTCTCTCCCTGGCGGCTATCTTGGGCGCGGCTGTCCTGTTTACCAATGCCGTCGAGATACTCGGCGAGCGTCTGGATATGGGACAGGGCTCGGTCGGGAGCATACTCGCGGCGGTAGGCACGGCTTTGCCGGAGACCATGATCCCGGTTGTCGCCATTCTAGGCGCCCTGATCCTGGGGCGGGACCCCCAAGCGGCGAGCGATATCGGTATCGGGGCCATACTCGGCGCCCCCTTCCTTCTCACCACCCTCGCCATGTTCGTCGTCGGCGCCTCGGTGCTCGGCTTCGCGAACCGCAGGGGGAACGGGAGAGAGGTTGTAATAGACGAAGAAGTAACCGGGCACGACATGAAGTATTTCCTGATCTGCTTCACCATCGCGGCCGGCGCGGGCATCGTGGCGTTGCCCTCTTTCGCGAAGACAATAATAGGGATAGGCTTGATCTGCGCGTACGGTTACTATGTCTGGGAGCACCTCAGTTCCGGTGGCGCGGATCTGGAAGAAGTGCCGGAGGGCCTCTACCTGTGGCCTTTCAGTTCCACGGTACCCGCGTGGGCCGCCGCCGGACAGGTCTTCGTGGCGCTGGCGGTGATGGTTACGGGCGCCGAGTTCTTCGTTGGCGCCGTTGAGCAGAGCTCGAACACCCTCGGCCTCCCGGCGGGCCTCATCGCGCTGGTGCTCGCGCCCCTGGCCACGGAGCTGCCCGAGAAGTTCAACTCCGTTATCTGGGTCCGGAACGACAAAGACGTGCTGGCGCTGGGCAACATAACCGGGGCGATGGTATTCCAGAGCACGATCCCCGTTACCCTGGGTCTCCTCTTTACGCCCTGGCGACTGAACTTCATCAGCACCTTCGCGGTAGTCACGGCCCTGGTATCCGGCGTGGCTTTCTACATCATGTTGAGAAGCAAAGGTCCGGTGCGGGCGTTGTATCTGATGGGCGGTGGGGTACTGTACGTGGTCTTCTTGATCGCCGCAATCACAACGGTCGCGTAGAGCGCGTTTCAGATCAAGTCGCCATACCGGAACTCTGCCCATCCTTCACCTAGATATGGGCGAAAGAACCGGCAACAATCAACCTGGAAATTCTATGCTCCGCCCAAACGACGAAACTTGCAGTCGGAGTGAATAACTATACGCTCCCAGTCGCAAATAGGCACAGGTGAAAGTAATCAAAGATACAACTCCGGTTCGCTGTGCCGACTCGACCTAACTCCGGGGCTTCCGGGAAGTCTGCAAAGCACTGAAACCTATTCGAAACTCCCATTCTCATGCACAAAACTGGATTACCGCGAACATCCATTCTCGGAAATCTAGAGACGACGATTAAAGGAAAGTTTACTTGTCGCCTAGCACAGCGAAGGCTGCCTCAAGCCCCGCCCGACGAACGGCCTCCGAGTCCGCCTGGTAGAAGCGGATTGCCGCCGTCTGCAGGGCACCTAGGGCGCACGCCGCTTTGACCTGCCCCTCTACTCCAGGCTCCGATCCGGCCACTAGCGCCGTGAGACGGTCGTTCAATTCTATCGTGCGATCCCCGATGCCGGCTACAGCGAGTACCCCCGGGTCGCTCGCCAGCAGGGTCACCAGAAGTCGACACTCCAGGATAAGGTCGAAGTACTCTTCGAGAAATTCCCGCTGCTCAGGGGAGCTGTTGGGCGCGGGACGATGGTGGCCCAAAAGCTCATCCACCTGGTCGAAAAGGGGATCGAGCAGGGCGTGCAGTAGACCCTCTTTGACCGGAAAGTGGTGGTAGAGGTTGGCCTTACTCATGTCCAACGCCTCAGCGATCAAACGGGTAGACGTTCCCGCGTAACTATTCTTTAGAAATAGCAACAGCGCCGCCTCTAATATCTGCTCACGAGTTATGCCCTTCGGGGCACGTGAAAACGAACGTTTTTCGTCGGACACTCCTCTGTACGCGCCCGACACCTTCTCCGACTCTTTCAGCGCTTCTACCAACCCTTCACTCGTATTTCTCACTCAGTTTAACGAACATTTTACCGACCGGCGCTTGACACGACGAATACGAACAATCATGATTGTAGGGCGGACGGTAGACAGGGACGTGGATAGTTCTTGCCTTGATGCGGTATCCGTCGCTAATTGTAGGGTTGAAACCGGAGGAAAGCATGGCTATAAGCATCATAATAACAGAGAGCCATCCGACCACTCGAGTGGGCATCCGTAGGCTGTTTGAGACCGAGGAGGACATGAAGCTGGTGGGCGAGGCCGGAACCGTGAGGGAAGCCTTGACGCTCGTCGAAAAGCTTAATCCAGACATCTTATTAACGGACCTTATGTTGGGCGAGAAGGGCAACGGCATAGAACTTTGTGAGCGTACCAAATCCCTGCCCAACTCGCCGCACGTCGTCTTCCACACCGCCTACAACTCCACGAAAGAGCTGATTTTGTGCAGGTTCTCCAAAGCGGATGGGTACGTGCATAAGGGCGAAAAGCCGGGGAAGTTGCTGGAAGCTATCCGGTACGCATACTGCGGTGGGAAGCCGTGGTGCATAGGCCAAGAAGTCGAAGAGCTCGACGTCCAATTGAGAGTAGCTCTAGAAAGGAACGTCCTTACGCCTAGGGAGCTGGAAGTGTTCGAGTTGCTGCGCAGACGACGCACCGACGCGGAGATCTCTGCCGAACTTTACGTGAGCCTCGGCACCGTGAACACTCACGTGACCAACGTGCTCCGCAAGCTAGGATGCAGGAGTCGGCTGGATTTATCTTAGACAGGGTCAAAAGATCCGGTTATTGTCGGCGACATTTTCGCAGCGGAAGCGTCGAAGGAAAAGTCCGCCAAAGAGTTAAAAAACTTTAACATGAACTCCCCCAGCTTTGGGGAAGCGTTCAGTATGAACCATCGATAAATTAGTCGATGGATGGAAGCTAAAGTGAAAGGGTGAGATACGATAAGCAAACGGGGATAGAACGTTACGGTCGCTGTGACCAGCCGCAACCGAGTGGTAGGTTATGTTCGTGTCCA
>JBARZM010000012.1:0-29667 GCA_049650095.1 Rubrobacteraceae bacterium
CACGTACGTGCCGTACCCTTCGGCCATCGCGCCGGCCTGGAGGATCAGGGAGACCGCCTCCGGGATGGTCATGAAGTACCGGATCATGTCCGGGTGCGTCACGGTTACCGGGCCGCCGGCCTCTATCTGCTGCCGGAAGGTCGGCACCACGGAGCCGCGGCTCCCGAGCACGTTCCCAAAGCGGACCGAAGCGTAGACCGTCTCCGGGTACTCGACGGAGACGTTGTTGACGAGCATCTCCGCGAGGCGCTTGGTGGCGCCCATGACGTTGGCCGGGTCCACGGCCTTGTCCGTCGAGACGTTTATGAACTTGTGGGCGCCGTAGGCCCCGGCGTTGCGGGCCACGTTCAGGGTGCCGAAGACGTTGTTTACTATGGCCTCCGTGCCCTGAAGCTCCATCATCGGGACGTGCTTGTAGGCGGCGGCGTGGAAGACGATCTCCGGCCGGAAACGCTCGAAGACGAAGCTCATCCGCTCGGGGGCGGTTACGTCGCCGACAAAGACCTCCGCCTCATAAAAGTCCTCCCGCTGCAACTCCTGGTTCAGGTAATAGAGCCCGCTCTCGTCCCGGTCGAGCAGTATCAGCTTGGCCGGACCGAGACGGGAGATCTGGCGACTGAGCTCCTTGCCGATACTGCCGCCGGCCCCGGTCACTAAAACGCGCTTCCCGTTGATGTAACCAGAGAGGGCGTTCAGGTCTATCTCGACCGGCTCACGGCCCAGGAGGTCCTCGATCTGGAGCTCGCGCAGCTTGAAGGTGCTCTCCGCCAGAAATTCACCAAGGTCCGGCATGACTTTCACCTCGGCCTGAGCCCGGGTGCAAGCCCGCCAGATGCTATCCATTTCCTCCTGGTCCGCGTGGGGCGTGGCTATTATCACCTGGTCCACGCCGCGCTGGGCGATCACCTCTTCCAGGTCGTCTACCACCCCGACCACCGGTACACCCTCTATCTGCTTGCCGACGTCCACCGGGGACTCGCTCACGAACCCGACGACCTGCGAGTTCATTGCCGCCGTGCGCCATATGTGTCCGGCGAGCGCGACGCCCGCACCGCCGGTCCCCACGATCACCGTCCGAGTCTGCCGTCCGACCTCCCGCAACGACAGCTCGTAGAACACCCGCGGATAAAGCCGCACCGCCACGAGTTGCAGGTACGCCAGGGCGGCCCCCACGAGCACCACCGCGAGCGGCACAGGGTTCAACCTCAGAAGTCCGATACCTTCAGGCCCCAACGCGAAGTCTATTATGAAAAGAATTCCGGTCGCTATGGCGGTGGCGCTCGCCACCTTTACGCCCTGATAGATACCCGTGTACCGCAGGATGCTCTGGTAGACCTTACTCTCGTGGAGCAGCGCCACGAAAACGAACGCCCCAAAAGCGGCGAAGGGCCAGAACGTAAGCCAAAAGTCAGACGGTACGTCGGCGTTGAACCGGAAAAGTAGCGCGACGGCGAAAGATTCCATCACTATTACGGCGTCTACCAGCATCGCCGCCCACCGCCGCAATGCCGGCGGCGACCGTAAGAAAGTCTGCTGCAACCACCCTATGGCGCGCAAGAACCCGTCTTTGTTAACCCTCATTACGCCATTTTAAGTTCTATGGAAGTAATAATCTAGGACAATCTCGTTTATTCTGCGTTATTCTCTGTCCGGATCAGGCCGGGAAGCGCAGCCATCCCCGCGCAGCAGATGACCACTAGCAGAGATCCGGCGAGTATCGAGACACCACCGGAGGCTACCAGGAGTGCGGCAAACCCCGCGATGACGTTCAACCCGTAGTAAAGGTTGCTCGTGCGGCGATGCATCGAGGGCGTCGGTGTTATCTGCTGATAAAGGTGCTCCCGATGGGCGGAGAACACGTTCTTGCCGGCCCGCAAGCGGCGGAGCAAAGTATAGGAAGTATCGAATAGGTAAGGCGTGAAGATTAGGGGGCCGGCAACGAACATCAATGGCGTCCAGTCGCTTCCGGGCACGGGAGCGTAGAGCGCAAATGCCGCGAGGCCGAAACCGAGAAAGTACGCTCCCGAATCCCCGACGAAAATCGAAGCAGGGCTCACGTTCCAGATAAGAAATCCTGCTGTCGCGCCAGCGATGACTATGAGGGCCGTCCCTGACTGTCCCGTCAAAAGTACCAGGAAGACTATATTGACTAGCGATACTCCTCCAGTAAAGCCGTCAATGCCGTCCATAAAGTTAAAGGCATTGCTGAGGGCCACGATCCAGAACACCCCAACGGCGAAGACGATGACCTTCAATATGCCAGGCGCCTCCGAGAGAACCGCCGGAGGATGGAAGAGCACCAACCCCGCGGCGGCGAGCGTCTGGGCGAGCGCCTTGGTGCCGAAGTGGAGGCCACCGAAATCGTCCGCAAGCCCTACGGCCCCGATCAGGGTGGCAGCGATTAGCAGCGGCCAGGCACTTCCGGGGCGGAGGACCAAAGCTCCGGCCCAGGTCCCGAGAATTATGGCTACACCCCCCAGCCTGGGGGTTGGAACCTGGTGTGAGCTGCGGATGTTCGGCACGTCGAGAAGGTTCCGCCCGACCGCCAACTCGACCAGCAAAGGCACCAGGGAGCCCGCGACGAGGAAAGCCACGCCGCCTGCGACCACCTCTACCATCGAGACCATCTCTCACCCCTGTGACATATACCGCTAAGGACCCGAAGATCACTACACCGGAAAACCAAGCCCGCCAAAGCCTCATACAGAGAGTTCAGAGCCTCCGTCCCTCTTCTAACAACGCACGCAATCCCACTTCCCCAAGCCTTCGTCCGCGGCGAAATTTCCTCAGCTCCTCGACCTCCTCCGATGGACGCTTCTCCTCAACCGGGACCAGCATCGCCACCGGCCGCTTATGACGGGTCAGCGTGGCCCTCTCCCCCCTCTACCCTCTCCGGAAGCCACGACAGGTTGGTTTCCGCCTCATGCGCTTCTACTTCCACTGCCTTTGCTCCTTTTCAGACTAGCCGTAATCTAGCCTGAAACCCCGCAGGGATCAACGACTACCTACCATCCCGAGCTCCCGCAGGCGCGCTGCCTCCAACTCTATACCCTCCGGGAACGTTCGCGGCGTGTAACCTAGCTTCTGACGGGCTTTTTCGTAAGGATAGGCTTTGTCTTCCCGGAGTCGCAGCACCTGCTCGGACTTGATGGGTAGCGGCAGCCCGAGCCTCTCCGCCGCCGCCAGCGTTCGCCGTACGGGCTCCAACGGTAGATGAACTATGCGCGGCTTCTTATTCAGGGCGCGGGCTGCCGTACTCACGAGGTCTACGTAAGCTAGAGGTTCGGCGCCCGGCAGGTCGTAGCTCTGGCCGATAGCCTCCGGGTATTCCAGGGCCGCCAGCACGCCTCGGGCCAGGTCCTCGTAGTAGACCGGCTGCCAGAGGTTCTCTCCGGGGCCGAATATCGGGAACACTGGGGAGCGGTTCAGGAAACGGAGTAACTTGTGCATGTTGTGGTCGAGTTCGGAGCCGTAGATCATTGACGGCCGCACGATAGTCCACTCCAAACCACTCTCCCGCACCAGTTTTTCCATGCTCAACCGGGGACCGGAGCGATGCTCGAAGGCCGAATGCGCGCTGGTGCTGCTAACGACCACCAGCCGTTCGACCCCGGCGCGGCGCATGGCGGGGAGGACCTGCGGCGTGTACTCGATGCCGGCGACGTGCACGAAGGCGTCCACGCCACGAAGCGCCCGCGAGAGAGACTCTTCGTCCCCCGCGTCGCCATAAGCAAGCTCGACGTTCCCTAGCCGATCCACCCGGCTCGTCGGACGCACGAAGCACCGGACCTCGTAATCACCGGAAGCGGCAAGGAGCGCCAGCAGGCCCTGCCCCAGAAGACCCGTCCCTCCGGATACTAAGAGCTTAGGCATCGTCCAGCAAGGGCCGGCGGCCGACATTGCCGAGGACGTACCGGATCACCTTGTCCGACACATGCGGGTCGAGGTACCCCTCCGGCACGCTCCAGTCGAATCCGGTCTGCGTGACGAGTCCCGCAGCCTGGACTATACGATCCGGGTCGCAGCCGGACAGCACGTTGCTTCCGCATTCCACCGTCTCGGGGCGTTCCGTGGTGTCGCGGAGGGTAACTGCCGGGACGTGGAAGATGCAGCACTCTTCCTGGACCGTCCCGGAATCGGTCAACACGCAGAAGGCGCTCTTCTCCAGCTTCACGAAGTCGAAGAGGTCGAACGGGGCACTGAGCAGAATCCGTGCGTCCAACTCCAGCCCCGCACCCCCTATGCGTTGGCGGGTCCGCGGATGCACGCTCCAGACTACCGGCAGGTCGTGCCGGTCCGCCAACCGATTCAGCGCCGAAACGATCCCCGAAAGCCTCTCCGGCACGTCCACGTTCTCCGCCCGGTGGGCGGTCGCCAGGAAGTATCCTCGTTCCACCAGGCCGAGCCGGTCCAGAACTCCGCTGCCATCTATCTCCGATTTGTAATGTTCGAGTACCTCGAAGATGGGGTTGCCGGAGACGAAGATGCGCTCTTTGTCGGACCCTTCGTTCAGGAGGTTCTGGCGGCTGTTCTGCACGTAGGGCAGGAGCCAGGAGCTGGTGTGGTCTATGACCCGGCGGTTCCTCTCCTCGGGGACGCGGGGGTCGAAGCAGCGGTTGCCCGCCTCCATGTGGAAGACCGGCACGCCGAAGCGTTCGGCCACCATCGCCGAGAGGCCGCTGTAGGTATCGCCCAGGATCAGGCAGGCGTCCGGCTCTATCTCCGAGATCCACTTCTCCGCGCCCTCCAGGATCTTGCCGATCTGCCGGAAAAGCGTCTCCGAACGCGAGTCCAGATACACGTCGGGCTTCCGTATCTTCATGTTTTCGAAGAAGATAGAGTCGAGCTCTGGGGCGTAATTCTGGCCGGTGTGGAGCAGGGTATGGTCCGTCAGACGGTCGAGCTTCTCTATAATGAGGCTCAGACGGATGATCTCCGGCCGCGTGCCGAGGATCGTCAGTACTTTCAAGCTACGCTTCCGACCTTCTCTATGTAACCGGCGTCTTTGAGAAGCTCGACTACGCCGTCGAAGCCCATCACCTCGTTCCTGGAGGAATACTCGCTATCCAGGGCGGGCTCCTCCACCAGGCCGCCGGAGATCTCCGGGATGATGGAAGATATGGCGTAGTAACTCTCCCGGAAGGTCCCCCGGCGTTCCAGGGTGCGCGGGGCCTCTTCCTCCGAGACCATTAGCTCGTGGACCTTCTCGCCGGGACGCACCCCAACCTCCTCCATGGCGATGTCCCGCTCACCGATCATCGCCTTCGCCACGTCTTCCATAAGCACGGACGGTAGATGCGGCACGAATATTTCACCCCGCCGCGAGTGCAAGAGGCAGTCGAACACCGCGTCCACCGCCTGTTCCAGGGTTATGAGGAAACGGGTCATCTCGCGGGTGGTAAGCGTAACCGGGCCGCCATGACGGATCTGGTCCCGAAAGTAAGGGATCGCCGACCCCCGCGAAGAGACGACGTTCCCGTAGCGCACGCAGACGAAGTCCACATCTTTCTGTCCGACGTTGCCCTCCAGCAACACCCGCTCCTGTATCGCCTTGGTCATGCCCATCACATTGACTGGCTTACAAGCCTTGTCCGTCGAGATGCCGACCACCGTCTCAACCGGCGTGTTATTGGAGCGGATGGCCCGCACCAGGTTGTTCGCCCCCTCTACGTTTGTCCGCACGGCTTCGTAGGGGAAGTATTCGCAGGAAGGCACCTGTTTGAGGGCTGCGGCGTGGAAGATGACCTCGGCGTTGCGGACGGCGGGGACCAGGGCCGCGTAGTCGCGGACGTCCCCGAGCCGGAACTCCAGAAGTTCCTCGAAGTTATGGTAGAAGATGTCCTGGGTGGCGGACCTCTCGTTCATCCAGTCCGCCTTCATCTGGTGATGCTTGCCCTCGTCACGAGAAAAGACCGTGACGCCGGACGGACGGCCGAGATCCCCCGTCAAGATACGGCGTACTAGCGGTCTTCCCAAAGAGCCGGTACCGCCCGTAACCAGGACTCGTTTGCCTTCCAATACTTTCTTCACCAAAACTTATGCTCCTCGCCTCCGGCGCACCTCGTCACCGAGCTCTCGCGGCATTTCATTCCATCCCGGCGCATGATACCCGGTAGCCCTCTCGAAGGCCAACCCGCTAAGGCTCCGGTCTATCTTCACGGAGTCGTCCGGCACGATACGGATATCTTCCCGGCCCAGAATCTCCGCCAGACACACCAGAAGATCGTACTTGTTTATCGGTTGGGAGGCTACTTGCCACACGCCGGTGAGGTTCCGGTGCTCTACCAACACCCGCTCTATGACCCGGCTCATCTCGGCGGTCGTGAGCCCCGTGTAGATGGCGCGGGTGAAGCCCCGGAGCTCGCCCTCCTGGGCCAGGAACCACTCGATGAGACCGCCCTTGCGCGAGAGCTCCAGCCCGATAATGGAAGTCCGCAGCGTTATGCAGCCGGGACCCGCCACCTCGCCGAGGAACTTGGTCCTGCCGTAGAGGTCTTCGGCGTCGGAGACGTCCTCTTCGGTGTAGCCGCCCCGACGTCCGCTGAACACGCAGTCCGTGCTCATGTGCAGGAGGCGGGCGCCCGCGGCCCGGCACATTACGGCCAGCCGGTGGGGCAGCAAGGCGTTTATCTCAAGGCTCGGGATGGCGGCCTTCGCTGAGTCGCGCTGCTTGACGATGCCGACGGCGTTCACCACCGCCTCCGGCCGGGAGTCCGCCATCACCTCCAGCAGGCGGTCTTCGTCCCTGGCGTCTACCTCCGGGTAGGAGTCTTTCCGGTCGAAGATGCCGTACTCCTCGTAATCCTCCAACGGCCGCCGCAACGTTACCTGTACCTCGTGCCGGTCCCGCAGGTGCAGGAAGAGCCGGTGGCCGAGCATACCGTCGCCACCGAGGATCAGGACGCGCAACTTACTACCGCTTCCCGACCAACTCGTGCATCCAGGCTTCGAGCCGGTCCAGGAGTTTCTCGCGCTCGAAGTGCTGCTCGAAGTATGCCCGTCCCCGTCGGCCCAACGCCTCCCGCTCTCCAGGCGGCATCCGGTACATCTCCAGCACCGCTTCGGCGAGGGCGTCCGCGTCCTGGGCCGGGGCGACGAGGCCGGCCCCCGACTCCCGGACTACCCGCGCACCCTCCCCGTCGAGCGCGGCGACTATGGGACGACCACACGCCAGGTAAGACTGGACCTTGCCGGGAATCGTAAGGGAGAAGATCTCCTGGCGGCGCAACGAGACCAGGAGGGAGTCCGCCAGGGAGAGATAGCGCGGCATCTCCTCGTTAGGCCGGCTGCCCAGGATATAGATACTCTTCTTCAACCCTAACTGCTCCACACGCTGCTCGACCCACCGCCGCATTCGCCCGTCGCCAAGAACAACCCACTTTATCTCCGGATGTTCTTTCAGCTTCGCGGCCGCATCTAGTATTGTTTCGAAGCTCTGCGCGGCGCCGATGTTACCGGCGAACACTACGCGGAAGCCTTTGGGCAGCTCTTCGCGCTCCGGCGCGTTCCCCTCAAGCTCCATCGGATGGTAGAGAGCCTCCGCCCACTGCGGCCAGTAGCGTATCGTGGATTTCTCCGCCCCGGCTTCCCTTACTCGCGGCTCGAACATTTTGGAGGTAACCAGGATGCGGTCACACCGGCGGTAGATATAGCGCACGAGCTTTCCCACGTATCCGAGCACCCGTTCGGAGCTCACGGCGTCCGTGGCAGAGAGGCTCTCGGGCCAAAGATCCTGTACCCAGAACACGATAGGCAGGTTTTTGAGACGCTTGAGGACTATAGCCGGTAAGCCTACGGTGATCGGCGAAGGCTCGTAGACGAAGATGAGATCGTATCGGTCCCGGCATAAAAGTGGGCCGAGCAGGCTGGCCGAGAGGGCGAAGGACAAATAGTTCAACGACAACCTCACGCGCCCGCCCCTGCCACGTGGTAGAAGCGGCACCCGGAGCACCCTGGCGCCCTTGTAGTCCTCCCGGACCGGCCTTACAGCGCCGTATCCAGGGAAGAAAGAACCTTCGGGGTAGTTGGGCCTGCCGGTAAGCACGGTTACACGATGGCCCCTCTCCATCAAGCCCGAGGCGAGGTCGTTTACACGGAAGCTCTCCGGCCAGAAGTATTGTGAAACTATGAGTACCCTCAAAGCTCCGTCGCTCAGACTGTCCGGGCAGACAAAACTTGTTCGACGGAGATGGGATCAGACACCATCCAAGTATAGTATTTTTCCAGTTTGTTCGCCACGTTGGTGCCAGGCGAGACCCCGAGCACGTCCCGCAAGCGGGAGATATCCGCGGTGCAGCGTCTCACGTCCCCCGGCCGGGGTGGCCCATACGACACCTTGAAATCCCTCTCCGTCACCCCGCGCAGGAGTTCCACGAGCCGGTTTATGCTGATCTCCGTCCCGGTCCCGACGTTGAACGTTCCGTGCGCCTCCGGATTCTCCGCGGCGGCGACATTGGCCGCCGCGACGTCTTTCACGTCCACGAAGTCCCGGGTCTGCTCTCCGTCGCCGAAGACCGTCAGGGGCTCGCCGCGGGCTATGCGGGAGGCGAAGATCGGGATCACGTTCCCGTAAGCGTCGAAGCGTTGGTTCTCGCCGTAGACGTTGAAGTACCGCAAGCATACGGCCCTGATGCCGTGAAGCTTCATGTAGCTCAGGGCGAGCTTCTCGCCGCACAGCTTGGTGGCCCCATAGGGCGAGTCCGGCTCGCACGGATGAGCCTCGTCCACCGGCTGGTATTGCGGTTCCCCGAAGATGCCCGCCGAAGAGGAGTAGACGACCGTGCCCACGCCATGTTTCCGCATCGCCTCCAGCACGTTGATGGTCCCGAGGACGTTGTGCGAGGCGTCGAAAACCGGCTCCTCGATGGACTTCTTGTTGCCCACGCTCGCGGCGAGGTGGAACACGGCATCCTGCCCGGCCATAGCGCCGTCCACCAGAGCCTCGTCCCGTATATCCCCCTCGACGACCTCGACCTCCGGGTACGGCTCCAGGTTCAGGGTGTATCCGGTGGAGAGGTTGTCCAGCACAGTTACCTCGTGCCCGCGCTCCAACAGGAGGCGCGCCACGTTGCTGCCGATAAATCCGGCCCCGCCGGTAACGAGACATCGCAAACTAACTCCCTGCATTATTCTCAAGGAACCAGAAGATTGTCATCTTATTTCGCTTGGTGGTCAAGGGAGCCTCAGTTGTGCGTCGCCGATATGGTAACTCCATTCTTCCACGCGCCGGAGAACACTTCAACTTACTGGGTCTTCGGCCAGGCTTTCGTAGACTTCCAGGTGTCGCCGGGCGCGGATCTCCAGTAGAAGCGTTCTTCCGCCAACCGGAGCATGGATAACCTGTAGGGCGAGGAGGCGATGGCGTGGCATCCCGGCCAACCTCTGGTGCGAAGTATGCACAGTGTCAAAGGGGTCAACGCTCCGCGAACAACTTTTCGACCGTCTCCATGGGTAGGAATAGCCGCCTCTCGTGGCCCGTAGCGGGCAATGGCAGGAAGCCGTAACGAGAATAGAAAGCCTGTGCCGACTCATCCTTGGCGTCCGTGATCACCGCGTAGGAGGCTACCGCGCGAGAGCCCACGAGCGCGCGCCCGAGGGCGTCGAGTAGAAGCCTCCCGCCAAGCCCCTGGCCCTGGTAGCCCTCGTCAACGGCCAGCCGGCCGATCAAGGTCGCCGGGTATACCGGATACTTCGCCAACCCTCTCTTCATATCTTCTGGAAGCTCGACCCGTTCGACGATCAAAGAACTAAGCGTATAGTAACCGGCGATTCGCTCCTCTACAGCGTCGTAGAGCACATAGACCACAGCGATGCGACGATCCATCTCCCTGCGCGCCCGGGTCTTCAGATACTCGTCGAGGTCCTTCTCTCCGCAAGAGAAGAAGTCTCTGAGACGCCGGTGATGATCTCCGAACGGCTCGAACCGGAAAGATGTCTCCAAGAAAATACCGCTTCGGAGCTAACGTTTGGAGGCGGCCTCTGCCTGCCCCGGGATCTCCCGGGCTTCCCGGGCAAGGGCGCGCAGCTCCTCGTTTGGCTCCGGAGGATTTAGTATAGCCTCTGCGAAAGCCGCCGATCCCTCGCTCGTGAGTACCAGCACCTCGTGCGCCCGGACGGCTTGCTCCGAGGCAGCGAGCATGGTGCTGCGCACGAAATCCGTCGTGGTGCTCCCGCTCAGGGCGGCCGCCCGGTCTATGGCGTCCTTCTCGTGCCTGGCGACTCGCAACTCGAGCCTGCTGTTCCGTATCGTACTGGTCATCTCCTACTCCTCTGATCGGCGCCGATACTTCTGATTGTACGGCTTCTTGCCGTACAAAACAAGCTCGGAGGGCCACGAAGCCCCACTGCGCGTCGCTGGCTCGAAAAACTTGTGCTTCCATGCGCCGGAGAACACTTCAACTCATCGAGTCTTCGGCCGGGCTCGCGTAGGATTCTAGGCCTCGCCGGGCGCAGATCTAGCGCGAACCCTCCCTTGAGCCGCCAGCGCCCGGGAGCCGCGGCGGTAAGGCGGGCCAGAAAACGCTCGAAGACGAGCCGCTTCCTGTCGCGGGCGAGGCGCCCGCCGTCGCCCGCAGCCCTTGACCTCAGCCGCTGCTCGAGTGCCTGCCTCAGCGCAGCGGCGTCCCGGTACCTCACGCGGGCACCCCGGCCAGCACGCGGTCGACGAAGCGGCGCACGCGGACGGATCTCCCCGACGCGACCTCGCGCAGACGACGCCGGGTGGTGAGGCTACGCTCGAGCGCCTGGCGGACGGCCATCTCGATCTGCTCGGGCTGGACGCCGGCCTCCAGCGAATCAACGATGCTCCGCTCGGGCGTGGTCACCGGCACGCCCTGTATCCTACGCTGTTCCGAGACGCCCGGCGGACACTCGAGGCTATGGAAGCGGACCCCGGCACGCGGACGTTGACCACGCTTCGCGCGAGGGAGCGAGATATGCACCGCATCCGGGATCACGTCCGACAGATCGTAGAGCTCTAGCGCGCTCTCGTGCGAGATCACCCCGCCGGTGCCGCACACGGGCAGCCAGGCCGCCACCACCTGCTCGTGCGGGCTCGTAGGAAAGTGCCGGAGCCGATACAGCCCCCGCCGCACCCGCTCGTAGCGCCCGCCAGGTCGGGCATGGTAGTGCAGGGTGCTCCTGTCCATCCCCGCCGCCAGCGCATGCCCGGCAGTAAAGTACCCCGCCTGCGACTCGGCAAGCCGGTAGAGGCCATCGTGGTCTATTTCGTCATACATATAGAGGATTATATCCCCTATACGTCGGACTAATCGGGTTTGGCTCGTGGCCCGCGCCCGGAGACCACAACGTCTGCGCTGTCACCTGGACCTTCAAATGGCATCTTTCTTTAGGTGCTAAGTGGCACCATCTCACTCACACTCATAGGAGTCCACGAGACAATCACCCGTACGCTCCTATATGGGATTGTATCGTCGTATCGTCCAGTCTCCCTTGCGGCCGTGCTTTGCAAGACGTATAATTTTTGTAACTGTGTACGTCTAACAGAAGGGATTCGGGTGAAGAACGAGAAGCTCACGCTCAGGTTGGAGGGGGAGTTGATCGACCGGGCCAAGCAGGCCGCTGTAGAACGCGGAACGTCGGTGTCGAAGATGGTGGCGGGGTTTTTCGAGAGCATCGAGGACCCGCAGGTAAGGAAACAGGATAGCGAACTCGGCGAGATTACGCGCCGGTTGCGGGGTTCGATAAAGCCCGAGGACGACCTGACGGAGGGCCGGGCGGAGCTTTCGGTGGACGAAGAGGATTATCGGCGTTACCTGGAGCGCAAGTACGGTTGAAGGTTCGTTGAGGGTCCTCTTCGACACCAACGTCGTGCTCGATGCACTGCTGGAGCGCGACCCGTGGGCCGAGGCGGCCATCGTACTCTTCGCCAAGGTCGAGTCGGGTGAGCTGGTAGGGCACCTTGGGGCCACGACGATCACCACCGTCTACTACATAGCCCGCCGAAACAAGGGCGCAGGTACGGCCGACAGGATGATGCGGGATCTACTCCGCATTTTCGAGGTGGCACCGGTGAACCGGGCCGTGGTCGAAGGAGCACTGGCCTCTGGTTTCGCCGACTTCGAGGACGCGGTGCTCCACGAGGCTGGAAGGTCCGTGGGCGCCGATGCCCTGACCACCCGCAATCCGAAGCATTTCTCCAAGTCCACCTTGCGCATCTATGCGCCGGACGAGCTGGTCGCCGCGTTAGAGGAGGCCCGCGGTGCCACTTAGCAGCCCGTGTGACATCTGTGGCTCGCGAAAAATCCGGCCGAAGTGGCGGGCTCCCACCAACCGCTATGGAATCACATCGGTTGTGCGAACACCCTGAGACTTGGAACGACAGAGCCGGTTCGGTAGCACTATTCTTCCACGCGCCATAGAACACTTCAACTCATCGGGTCTTCGGCCAGGCTTTCGTAGACTTCCAGGTGTCGCCGGGCACAGATCTCCAGTGAGAAACGTTCTTCCGCCAACCGGCGTCCATTCTTCCCCAAGCGGCCAGCCTCCTCCGGGTTATTCAACAGGCTCAGGATCGCCCCGGACATAGCTTCAGGGTCCCGGGGTGGCACGACAACGCCGGCGGGTCTTGCCAGGTCCCCGAGAAGCATCTCGCGCACGCCGCCTACGTCTGTAGCAACCACCGGCACACCGGCGGCCATCCCTTCCAACACCACCATTGGGGAGGCTTCGGCGGTAGAGCTCAACACCAGCACGTCCAGAGTCTCCAGCATGGGAGCCACGGAAGGAAGAAAGCCCAGCTCCCGGACGGAGGAGTGTAGATCCAGCTCGCCGATCAAACCCTCGACGCGGTGAGCATATCCTGAATGAGTGTCGAGACGGGCCCCGGCGATCACGAACTCGACCTCACTTCCTAACTCATACCTGACCAGCGCCGCCGCCCGGACAAAGTACTCTAGCCCCTTCAATGGGTTCCAGTTGGCGACCAACCCTACCCGGGCCACGGTACCACCGGACTCGGTGCCACCGGGCTCAGTACCGGCAACAAGAAAGCCCTCTATGTCCACCGGGGCATAGATAACCGTATAGGACGAAGCGGTAACCGCGTAGTGCTTTGCAACGGCCTCCGCCGCCACGACGATACGATCCGCGAGCCCGCGGACCAGGACACCGAAGACAACCGCGGCCCGCGATGGAACGACGGTGTCGTTCAGGTGCCAGACGAGTGGAATCTTAGCCAACTTCGCGGCTATAGCCGGGGCGAGAAAGAAAGCACCGTTTACGTGCACCACATCCGGAAGCTCCCGCCGGAACAACTCCATAAACCGCCGGACATCTCCCGGCAGCCCGAAAAGCCAGCGCAACACGTTCGTCAACTCCCTGGGTCGCGGTATCCGCCCAAAAGGAACTCGCGAGACATCCACTCCACCCTCAAGAGCGATGGAAGCCGTGTTTCCTTTTCCTTCCGGCAGACAGAGGACGGTCTGCACCCCACACCCGGCCAGGCTCTTCGCGACCTGCAGCACCCGCTTCTGCGGTCCCCCGTAGCGGTCATCGAAGAGAACGTTTACAACCTTCACGGGTCAGTAATCACCACAAAATCAGCCACCAAAACCACCGTTTCTTCCCGCTACCCAAGACCTGTCTCGTTCGTAGTCGAGCGTGATGAGTTCATCGCCACCGTAGCGGTCGAACACCTGCCGCGCCTCCAGGCTAAAGTGATTGCGCCAGTCTCCTGGCATACCCTTGCGCATAAAGCTTCCCTTGTCTTCCTGACCCGGTTGGCGGCCCGACTGCCGCGCGAACGAGAACTCATCCGCTATCTCTGCCACCCGCTCAGGGTTCAGGCGCCTCCCGGATAGCCCGGCCACGACCCTTTGCAGTTCGCCGGGAGTGTCTCGCCGCAGGTCTTCGTAGCGAACGTAGACTACGCCTTTGCGGGAGTACCAGCCGCGCACGAACTCGGACCATGAGAAGCGCGGGTGTTGCTGTCGGGTAAAAGCGTACTCGATAAAAGCGGGCAGGTTTCCGTTGATATCGTCGTAGTCTTCAAAGGAAAGGTCTCGACGCGCCTTCTCGACCAGAGGACCATTTCCCCGTTCGTTAGGGAACAGGCAGTGATGGTACCAGGACACCATCACGTCCCGTCCATCCCGCCAGACTACGAGTACGTTCTTCATGCCTCTCGGGCTCAGGTAGTGTCCGTGCATGATCGAGGACCGTAAGACCGGCAGGCGGTTTCTCGGGAACGGCACGTCAAGAGCCCGGCCGAGCATCTGCCCGACCCAGGTACCGCCGGACTTCGGATACTCGTTGACGATGTACAACGGGATCATCCCCGCCAAAGAGCGGACCATCCCGGACCGGACGAGCGCGTTGAGCTTTCTGGCCGGCAGGTTCATGGCGCCCGTCTTGCGCTCAGGCATAGCCTAGCCTCCGGTTCATTGGTCCGGCGATACGCTCGAAAGTGGCGAGTGCGTCTTTGGGCATCTCGGTTCGCCAGCGCTCGTCCGCTTGAATCTCCACCGACCTTCTCTTGCGGAAGCGGGGACTTCCACCGAGGTCGTGGCGTTCGTCTGACAAGTCCCCCAACTCTGTAGACTGAACTGTTGTGTTCACCCGGCCTAAGATACTCTCCAGAACTTTAATAGGGTTTCTGCACAGATCCTCGTAGTAGACGAAGTTGCGGTCTGGGCTGGGTAAGATTCTTTGTAGTGCGAGCATGGCCCTGGACACCCTCAGCCACCGCCGAGCAATCAGGGCTACGCTGAGATCCCCTCTCCGCTGCATCTTCGACCATACCACCGCCCGCCCGTCCCGCACGAGGAGTACTGGCCGCACTAGGTTGCCGCCGGTCAGGTAGAGATGGAGAAACTGCGCGGGGAGCTTCGAAGTGTCCACGACGGCCCGGCTACCCGTTAACTGACCGGCTGCTTTGTAGAGCGCCAGGCAGTTCGCGGCGACCTGCTGCTCTCGCACCAGCAACTTACGAACCGGCCTCTCCAACCCGTACCTGAGAGCCGCCCAGGCCGACACCTGAGCAAGCCAACGGCGGAGTAGTGGGGATGCGGTGCTCGTACGGACCTCCTCCAAAGGCAGACCCGCGTGGGCGGCGACCCGTCTCCAAAAAGGACACTCGTCCACGGGACGGCCACAGGAACAAAGCTCGCCGGCATGAACCAGTCCCTCAAGCCGGTGAACCTCGCCTAGGGCTGTTACGCTATCCTGGAGCGCCAGTAGGTGCTGGAGGAGCGTAGAGCCGCTCCTGGAATCCCCAACGATATACAGCGCCTTCACGCCACTCCCTCCCCACGGTCGGCAAGGAGCAATTCGTTCAAGGCCCGTTTCATGGCTGGCCGCTGCGCCTCTACGGAGAAATGTTCCCGGACGAACTCCCGCCCGGCCCGGCCATGGCGTTTACGTAACGCCGGGTCCTCCGCATAATCTTTGAGTGCGGACACGAAAGACGCGGCATCCACGATGCGACCGTTCTCGCCATCCCGCACCTGCTCGCGGGTTCCGCAACTGTCAGAGTTGGTGATTACCGGCTTCTCGTACAGCATCGCTTCCATGGGAACGTTCGGGAAGGCGTCCATCCTGGTAAGGTGTACGAGAACGTCGCACCATTCGTACAGTCCAGATACATCCTCCACCCGACCCAGCAGATGCACGCGGTCTTCGAGCCCTTTCTCGCGGACCAGCGCCCCGAACCGCTCTTTGTGATAGCCGGACCCGCAGACCACCCAATGGACATCCAACTCCTCCCATAACGACAGGGGCATCCATTCGTTGATAGCTTCCACAGTAGGCTGTACTTTCGAGTACAGGTTCATGTTGGTAATGGTCAGAAGACAAAAGCCGCTTCCAGGCACCTGGGGTACGCTGCTCCGGACTAGAGTCTTTCCGGGCTCGGTGTACGGATTGTGCACCACCCTGACCAGCTTGCCCGAAAGATACGGTTCCATCGCCCGGGCTAGATAACGAGAGTTGCAGACGACCATGCGGGACCTGTGGATACAGAGCCTCGCCAGCAGAATGTTGCCCAGGTAGCGCGGCCATCGGAACAGGCCGGTACGGACCACGGCGCGCTCACGTTCCTCACGGAAATACTCCCCACGCAGCCGGATAGCCAGCGGAGCCCGGAGAGAAAAGGCCGCAAGGACCCCCAGCACTCCCCAGCGACCGAAATTGTCTACTAAAACTACGGTTCCAACATCCGGCGCGCGCTTCAGGTTCAGTAGGTCGCGCCAACTCTTAATCAGTTCAACGGGTATGCCTTCCAAAAGCGGTAAGACCTTATGCGCCCGGCTGGGGTTGCGAACGTAAATTGCTCGCGTCACGGGAGTCTTGGATGCGCGCTTCTGTTCGCTCACGGCCGACGCCTCATTGTCGCCGGAGTAGTTTTTCATCTTTTGAATACTTCGACCACAGCAAAACCAACAAATAAGCCAATATTATTGGCAGAGCAATCATTATTATGTTTGCTCCCCCTGCGGTGATTCCACCCTTGGCGACGCGAACCGTACCTCCGGCTACTACTGCTGCTAACAATAAGGATTTTTTCCAACCGAAAGATCCTATCCAGGTCAACGTAATCCCCAGAAGCAGATAATAGAAAAAGCTCCATCCGTAATGCAGGACAAAGTTTGCCTCACCCATAACACCCATCGAGACGGTAACTGGTGTTCCAGGAAGAAGCTCTTGAGAGAAGATGTAATTGGGGCTCTCGGGGA
Organism: Rubrobacteraceae bacterium; assembly: GCA_049650095.1. Taxonomy (GTDB): domain Bacteria; phylum Actinomycetota; class Rubrobacteria; order Rubrobacterales; family Rubrobacteraceae; genus SIRX01. The sequence continues at coordinate 16,692 of JBARZM010000012.1, forward strand.
AACCCGCAAAAGACTCCAATGCTCCGGGAAGTATCGAAGAGAAGGTTAGTAACAACATTTCAGGTTTGAACTGCTCACCAATAATTCCAGTTTGCACGGCAACTACATACCCTATGCCCATGGACAAATTTTTAGAGATTTGAGAGAAGAAATCAAAAGGTATCTGACCGCGGAAGGTTCCGTAAGCAGCAAAGAATATTGCAAGCAACAAACCTGCGCCCGCGACAAACCTCAAGTCAATCCGCCGGCCTGTCCGCTCATCCATATATCCTGCCGCGAGTAACGAGATCAGCATTCCTGTCCGAGAGCCTGACAGCAGCAGTGGTAAGTTGAGGGCTACTATCCCACCATAGCGTTGCCAGACTGGTCTTGCGATGTTTTTTCTGTACCAAAATAGAATACCGGCGTAAGCGAATTGGACGAGCAAAACTATCTCGCCTTTGCCTGCGGCACGCTCGTACTTTTCACCCAGGCTGCCAAAAAGCTCACCAAAACCACCGGCGCTCAGTATCAAATACAGTAGAGCAGCTATCCCAACGAAGTAGAATACCGGCCAAAGGTAATCGAGGGTAGTACGCTCCCAGCGTGTATGCTCAAACTCCTGTTCTCTAACACCTCGCACCATCACGTAGCCGGCGTATACGGCCGTGAACAAGAGTAGTTGCTCCTCCGCTAAAATAAACATTTCTCCCGGACTAACCGCTAGCTCGTAAGCTCGGAAGAACATCAGTGTGCCGTTCATATTCGCAGCCATTCCGATCTCGCCTACCACGGTCATGCTGAACACAAAAACACCGAAGAGAAATACTGGATGAAAGTATCCTTCTTTTGACACGTCCCAACCTATTGCGCAAGCAGCAAGCAATATAGAGGGGAAAACCAACTGCCACGCTCCAGTATTTTCAGCGACGAAGAGCAGAGTCCAAGCAAGAATTAGCCCCAAAGAGGCCATAATGACCGATAGTCGAACTGTAAGATTTGCGAGATTTATTCGTTTCTCTCTTCCAGCAATCTTATTCTCCGGTGTGGTTTGAGGCAGTAATTCTTAGCCAAACCAGCGCGAGCAGGATCAAGTTTAGCAGCATTATGCTCGCCGCCGTAACGTAAGCCGCGCCGATAGCCCCGAAGGCCGGTATCGCCAATAGATTACCTACCACGTTTGCCGTCGCCGCGGTGCCAATTGCCAGGGCGAACATGCGTTCCCGACCCGTTACCTGGAGCGCGAAACCTACGGGCCCGGTGGCGGCGTTCACGAACTGCCCGACAGCAAGTATTTGCAGCAACGCCCCGGCCTGGATGAAGCCCGTTCCGAAGAGACTGAGCAAAAGCTGGGGCTGGAAGAGCATAACCGCGAACAGGGGAAGCGCCCCGATTGTAGACCAGAGCATAGCCTTGACCATGATCTCTCTGACCTGCTGGTAACGGCTGCCGTAGAAAGCGGCGGCGATCATGGGTGCTGCGATGGTGTTTACCGCCCCGAGCACGAAAGTATTCAACGTGGCGAGGCGGGTTGCGGCGCCGTAGAGCCCTACGGACTCCATGTCCGTCATCGCGCCGAGCATGATCACGTCCGTGCGGTTCAAGATGATCTGGCCGAGTCCCCCGAAAATCATCGGGATAGCCACAGCCATCCACGGCCGGGTCCTGAACTCGGGCTTGGCGGCGCGGCTCTGCGCGGGCAGACTCCGCCACAACCAGACGCTACCGACCAGGAAAGCCAGGAACGCGGCTCCAGCGTACAGCAACAACGCCCCGGATGAACTGGTAATGGCGAATAAGTACATCCCGGCGATCACCACTAGGGGTAGGAAAATCTCCTCCACGGCGATGCTGGCCTTGACCCGTTGCAGCCCTTGCAGAGCTTTGCGGCGCAGCCCGACGAACGCGAGGAGCGGGAGCAGAAGGGCGGCGAAGCGCAGGCTGGTAGCCAGATCAGGGGATACGCGATTCCAGTGCGAGATCGCCCATAGCGCAACGGCAGCCAGGGCGGCCGAAAAGAGAGTGATCTGGTACGCCCTCTGTATAGCGCCCCTCAACAATTCCCAGCGTTGTTGTTCTACGTACTGCGCGATGAAGCGCATGAGGGCCGTAGGCCACCCAAGAGGCACCACTATCGCCAATACTCCGGCGAGCGTCAGGGCATAGCTAAAGGTCCCGTAGCCCTCCGTTCCAAGCGCCCGGCCCAGGATAGTGTGCATGAGAAACAGCAGGCCGATCCCGGCGGCATGCAAAACGAACGCTTCGACGGTCCCGCGCCGCAAGCGAGAAGTAATACTTCCTTCACTCATTGCATATACGAGTCGCTGCCGTTCTGGGCACCATTCGAAAGCTTGGCCTGAGTCAGCAGTGCCTTGTTCATGATCTTCGGGGCTCCCGGCTCACTATAGCCGACGAGAAAGTCCGGAAGTCGTCCAGGTGATTCTCCAGGATGCTTTTTACGACTTCGAGGCTGAGCTTCTGGTAGTCGTGGACGGCAACGTTGCGAAATCCTACCATGGCCTGCATCCGGCGTGAGAGGTCCGGTTCTATCCACCCGGCCCGCTCGAGCAGGGCGAAGGACTCTCGGCTCTCCTGGGGCACTCCCAACTTCCCGACGCGTGTGGTGTGCATTGCCAGGTCTATGGCAGCCTCCGAAGCCCGCAGGAGGTTTAGCACGATGGCGTCCTGCCGAGTGTAGTCGGTCTCCAACCCGCCCTCGTGGTTCTCGTACTCTTCGTTGATGCGCTTCAGACAACGTTCTATAACGGCAGCTTTGTTCAGGACCACTTCGTCAGCCATACACGCTCCCCCGACTCCGGATGTCCTCCAGGATACCGCGCCGCTCCTCGTTGAGTCGGGCGTATGAGGAGTAAGCGTAGTCTTCGAAGGTCTCGCAGGCTATATGATCGGCGCAGTAGATGCGCCCGCCACCTCGTATAACCTGGAGGCGCATCACCGTGGAGGCCGCCGCAAGGTCCACGACGTCCACGTCCCGCCCAATGCTCGCCGCCAACTCCTGGGCTACATACCAGAGCTTCGCGGCCGGCAATGGTTTTATGGCGTAAACGGCGAGGTCCAGATCGCTTTCGGGACGCTCGTACTCGGTCCCGAAGCTGCCGAAGCGGTAGACGGCGAGTAACGCCGGGAACTCTTCCCTGAGCCTCTCCACCAGCGCGTCTAACTCGTTTTCGGGCCGGGTCTTCATTGTGTGGCAGATCTGCTAAAAATTCGCATGCTTCTCCGACTTCACGAACCACTCCACCGTCTTCCAGAGTCCTTCTTCCAACTTATACTCCGACCGCCAGCCGAGCATCCGCCGGGCTTTGGAGGTGTCGGAGTAGTTGCGCATGACCTCCTTGAAGAGGGGCGCCGCACGGCGGACTTCGACGCCGCTTGTGCCCGAGGCTTCGAGAATGGGTACGAGCTTGCCGGCCAACTCGCCGACGGTGGTTTCGGCGTTGGTGGCTATCTGGAAGGTCTCTCCTCCTACGCCTTCCGTAACCGCGGCGAGCCTGACGGCCCGGATCAGGTCGTCTATGTAGATGAAGTCGCGGGTCTGGGTGCCGTCGCCGTAGACTTCCAGGGCTTCTCCGTCGAGTGCTCTCTTTACGAACTTCGCCACCACGCTGTTCTTGTGTCCCGAACCCGGACCGTAGACGTTGCCGAAGCGTAGGGCCACGGTCTCGACGCCGAAGGTACGGTTGTAGGCGGAGCAGTAACCTTCGCCGGAGAGCTTGCTGGCCCCGTATGGGGAGGCCGGATGCGGCGCGAGTTCCTCGTGTATCGGGGGCTCCACCTCCCCGACCGGCGCGCCGCTCGACGCGAACACGAAGCGTCCCGACTTGTTGTGTCGGGCGGCCTCCAGGTAGTTGAGCGTGCCGATGACGTTGGTCAGGCAGTCGGCGCGCGGGTCGTCTATCGAAGGACCGACGCCCGTGTTGGCCGCGAGGTGGACGATCACGTCCGCCCCGTTCGCGGCCCCGAGCGCCAGCTCCCCATCCCGGACGTCGCCTTCGACGAGTTCGACGCCGGTGGAGATCTCACCCAGGTTCTCCGCGGCTTTCTCGGTGAACTCGCTGGCGGAACGCAGGTCTTCACGGGTGCCGACGGCCAGGTTGTCCACCACCCGGACGGCGTGGCCGTCCTCTTCCACGAGGTCCCGGATCAGGGCAGTTCCGAGAAAGCCGCAGCCGCCGGTTACGAGCCACTTCACGATCTCATTCCCTGGTTCACGTTTTCTTGGTCTCCTGGCACAGTATCGTTGACGAGAAGGCCCGGAAATCGTCCAGGTGTTTCCCCAGGATGCTCTTTGCGACTGCCGGGTTGGGCCTCTGGTAGCCGTGGACGGCAACTTTGCTGAATCCCATGTCCGGTGCCATGCTGCTTCACAGGGCAACTCTACTACACTGGTGGGTACGGTTCTCATTGGGGATTTGTCCTGATAGATGTTAGCGGGGATGTCTAGCTCCCGGCTCGCCGGCGATTCGGCGAGGTGGCGTGTTACAGGCTAACGGGGCGTTCTCCATAGAGCACCCACCGGGAGGGCGTGCAGGTTCTTGTCGAATGGGATGTCAGTTCCACCCGTGTAGAGAACGACACCGCGCTGGAAGCGTTCGCCGGCAACCTCCGCGAGGGCGCGCAGTCCCCTGAAGTCTCGGACACCAACCGTGGCGGCTGCCTTGACCTCGATCCCGACTATGCGCCCCGCCGCATCTTCGAGGACTATGTCCACCTCCTGGCCGGTATGGGTACGGAAGTGGAAGAGCCGGGGCCGGGTTCGGCTCCACGCCGACTGCTTCGTCAGTTCCATCGCGACGAAGTTCTCCAGCAGTGGACCAACGAGCACCGGCTCCGACGCCAGTCGTTCGGCGCTAATGCCCTGCAAATTGGAGATCAGACCTGTGTCGCAGAGCAGAAGCTTCGGCGACCTCACCAGCCGCTTGCCCAAGTTACTCGACCACGCCGGCAACATCTGTATCAGGAAAGTGGCCTGCAGCAGAGAAATGTAGCGCTTCAGGGTGCTTTGCGGCATAGAGGCGCTGCGTGATAGTTCGGCGTAATTCACGAGCGACGCGGCACGCGCCGCAAGCAACGACAGCAAGCGCGGCAACTCCGTCAACCCCTCGATGTTGGACAGGTCCCGCACGTCCCGCTGCAAAATGGTGGTGACGTAGGAGCCAAACCAGGCCCGCCGCCGCGCCTCCGATCGCCGGCCGATAACCTCGGGATAACCTCCCTGTAGCAGGCGTTCGAAGAGTTCCGAGACTCTTTCGGGACCTATCCGTGTAGAAAGAGAATCCCCGGAGAAGGCTGCGTCTATAAATCCCTCTTCGACATCCTCTATCTCACCCTGAGAGAGCGGCCAGAGGTTCAGGATCTCCATCCTTCCCGCCAGAGACTCCGAAAGCTCCGGGAGGAGCAGCACGTTGGCCGAGCCCGTCAGCAAGAAGCGCCCCGGACGGCGCTCGCGATCCACCTCCGCTTTGATCGCCGGAAAGAGCCCCGGTGACCGCTGCACCTCATCCAGAATTATCGGGCCTTCGAGCCCCGAAAGAAACCCGGCGGGGTCCGTCTCGGCCGCCGCCAGGATTCCGGCGTCGTCTAGCGTAAGGTAACGGGCTCCGCGATCCTCAACCATCCCGCTTCGCACCAGCGTACTCTTCCCTACCTGACGCGCCCCATTGAGCAACACGACCGGAGTATCGAGCAGAGCCTCATTGAGCAACGCAGTGATATTTCTCCGGTACATAGATGAATTATGCCCATCTAATGGTTGAAAATCAACCACCAAATAGTCAAATCTCACCCACACCCTGTACGGTTTCCTTGGTGAACTCGCAGGCCAGACACAGATTCTCGCGGTTGCCGACGGCGAAGTTGTCCACCATCCGGATGGCATGTTCGCCATCTTTTACGAGGTCCCGGACCAGGGCCGTACCCAGAAAGCCGCTGACGCCGGTTACGAGCCACTTTACGACCGCACCATCCTCTGGTTCACGGTCCTTGTTTCTCTGGAGGCTGCGCTCTGGCAGCGCCGGAGACGGGGCCGGGGACTTTGGGGCACGTGAGTGTCACCACGGCCCTCGTTCCGCGCGTTCGTGCAACCCGTGTGCCTTTTGATGGGAGCAGTGAGTATAGTAAGTGCAAAGGGCTCAAACATCGTCGCTTCCGCCGGTCTGCTCCATCTCCCCCACGATGACCTTCAGGCGCTCCGCCAAGGGTGGCAGGTCATTCCGGACGATAGCCTCGACAATCTCCATATCCACATCGAAGTACTGGTGTATGACGCGATTGCGGGTATCTCCAATGTCCCTCCAGGGTATCTCGGGATAGCGTCCCCGAAGCTCGAGAGTAACGCGTCCGGCTGCTTCGCCCATGATCTCCAGCAACCGCGCAAGGGCCAGGGCTGTCTCGTTATCCGGATCAAGATCGCCCACCTTCTTGCCTTGGGATAGCTCGACCGCTTGACACGCGGCGTCCAGCATGTGCCGTATCCGAGCCTCGTCGCCCGGCCTACGGGAGCTGCGGGACCCACTCATACAGAGGCTGACTGTCTTCCAGGACTTCGTCCCGGAAATAGCGGCTGAGGCTCTTGTAAGTGTGGAGATCCACCCTAGCATCCATCAGTTCGGAAAGCTCCCGTTGTAGCCGGACGAAGGCGAGACCGGGCGTGTGTCCCGGCTCGAACTCTGCCAACATGTCCAGGTCGCTCTCCGACCCGAAGTCTTCACCCCGCAGCACGGAACCGAACAGCGCGAGCCGCCGAACACGGTACCGTCGACAGAGCCGCTCAAGGGCCTCTTGGGACACTTCCACACGTGGATTCATGCCCCCATTGTATTAGATCGACTGAGTCCATCGCGGCCGGTGCCACCGAAGCGGCGGACAGCTTCCAGGCCCGGAAAATTCGTGTGATGGGGCGTGTAGTCTTAGGACCACTTTACCCGAGGCAGGATCTTGCGCCCGTCGATGCGGTCTTTGTAGCGGATCACTCGCTCCAGCATCTCCCCTATTACCTCATCGGTCATGTAGTGAGGTTCAAGGCCGAGTTCCAAAAGGCCGGAGTGCTTCGGGTTGTAGTAGTGCTCCTCGGCCTCCTTGCGGGGGTTCTCTATGGATTTGACCTCTACGCCAAGTCCCATTTCATTGCCTACCCGCTGTACCTGGTCCGCGAGCTCGTTGACGGAGAACTGTTCGGTGAACTGGTTCAGGATGCGGAGGCCGCCCCTCTCTACCGGGTTGTTCATCGCCAGTTCGACGCACTGAAGGGTGTCTTTGAGGTTGAGGTAGCCCCGGATCTGGCCTCCTTTACCGTAGACGGTCAGCGGGATGCCGGCGACCGCCTGTACGAGGAAGCGGTTTACCACCGTCCCGAAGATGTCGTCGTAGTGGAAGTTCGGCAAGAGGCGTTCGTCCTGGTCGGCCTCGTCTGTCGAGAGGCCGTAGACCGGACCCTGCATAAGGTCCGTCACCCGCAGGCCGTAGGTCCTGACGTAGAACCAGAGTAGGTCCGTGTCGAGGACCTTCGTCGTGTGGTAGAGGCTCCCGGCCTGGCGCGGGTAGAGGAAGGTGTGGCCGCGGCCGTTGTGCTCCACCTCCAGCCAGCCCTCTTCGATATCTATGTTCGGGGTGCCGTACTCGCCCATCGTGCCGAGCTTGATGATCTGACACTCCGGCGCGTGCTCCATGACGGCCCAGATGACGTTGAAGGTCACACCGAGGTTGTTGTCCAGGGTACGCTTCGCGGCGTCGAAGTCGATCATGGAGTACGGCCCCGAGGGCTGCTCGGCGTAGTGAATAACCGCTTCGGGTTGGAAGTCCCGGAAGACCCCGGAGAGCATCCGGTAGTCGAGACAGTCCCCGATCACGACCTCTATCTGCTTTCCGGATACAGACTTCCAGACCGCGGCCCGGTCGTTAAGGTTCGGGCTCGGGGTTAGGGCTTCGGAGGAGGTCTCCATGGCGATGTTCCGCCGGAGGTAGTTGTCCACCACGCAGACTTCGTGCCCTTTGGCGGAGAAGGCCATCGCCGTCGGCCAGCCGAGGTATCCGTCCCCACCGAGTATCAGTACGCGCACGGTTACTCTCCTTCCAACAGGCGGTTCTTCGTCAGGTATTTGCGCAACTCTTCTTTGTCCATATGCGGCTCGACGGAGGAGTTGTAGGGGAGCTTCACGCCTACCTCCTCCATGCCCGGGTAGGTATGATCTATGTCCTCGTAAACGGACTCGAACGCCGGAAGGACGACGAAGTAGCGCTCTATCTCGGCGCTGCGGCGCGTCTCTTCCTCGTTTATCAGCTCCTCGTAGACTTTCTCTCCCGCCTTGGAGCCGACGACGTTTATTCGGACCTCGTCGGGACTGTGTCCGTAGCGGGGCGCTAGCTCCCCGACCATGACAGCGGCCAGGTCGGCTATGCGGACGACCGGCATCTTGGTGACGAAGACCTCTCCGCCCTTCGCGAGAAACACCGAGCGCATGACGAGCGCCACGGCCTCCTCCAGCGTCATGATAAAGCGGGTCATCGAAGGCTCGGTCAGGGTCACGGGGCCGCCGCGCTGGATCTGACGCTTGAAGACCGGGATCACCGATCCCCGCGAGCCGAGCACGTTACCGAAACGCGTGGAAGCGAAGATAGGTCGGTCTCCCCGGCGCACGGAGTTCGCCGCCGTCATGAGCCTCTCGCCCATGAGCTTCGAGGTCCCCATGACGTTCGTCGGATTTACGGCCTTGTCCGAAGAGGTGAAAAGCACCCGTTCGACCTCGTTCGTGATGGCCGCATCGATTATGTTCTGGGTGCCCAGGACGTTTGTCTGCACCACGTCGCGGGGTGATTGCTCGCCGAGTATTACGTGCTTCAAGGCCGCGGCGTGCAGGACTATGTCGATGCCAGACATCTTGCGGATCATGTTGTCCCGGTCGCGGATGTCTCCCAGATAGAGCCGGACGTGGGGCATGGAACGATACTCGTCCATCATAAAGAACAGTTCGCTCTCGTTGTTGTCGAGACCGATAATCTCCGCCGGCTTCTCTTCGACCACCTGCCGCAGAAGCTCGCGACCGACGGTGCCGCAGACGCCCGTGATCAAAACTCTCTTATCTTTCATGCCATCTCTATCCCGGGTACGCTAGGCTCGCATCTTGTCATATTCAATGGTTATCCTCGACCATTGATAGCAAAGGCTACCAAATCGGCGGGGTCCTGTTTCGGACTTGCGGTTATGAGGGGCTCCTTTTTGAGAAGCTCCGAAAGGCGGAGGAGTTCACCTTCGTTGCAACACCCTCTGTCGTGGTCACCCGGTGCCCCGGGAGCGTACATCTTTCTTCGTACAGGCGTGTTCGTAGAACCCGACCACAGTACGTGATTTAATCCCGGCTGGGCTACATGAAACTCTTCTACAACAAACGTTACGGAGCGGACAGGCTTAGTTTGCCCCATGGCATACTTTTTTTGTTGGGCGTTGTCAGCCTGATTTTGCTCGGGCCGCTACGCGATCTTACGCTCTCTACCGGGCCTGCCGTGGCGACGGCGGCGGCATTTACGCTATTCGTGTTGCCGGGGTCCGCGTTGCTCGGTTTGCTCTCGGGCAAAACGGGCAGTATCCTCGACCGGCCAGCGGAGGTGCCGATTGTTTTTGCGCTGAGCACCGGCATCTTCGGGTTTTTGGCTTTTCCACCGCTTCTTTTGAGGTGGAGACTGGAGACTTACCTGCTAGCCTGCGCGGTCGTGGTAGCGCTCTCTCTCGTGGGGTTGTTCCTGCTGGCGTTGCGGAAGACGGGAAGTTCGGTTCGTTATGAGGTAGACGGTCTCGGGAAGTGGCTCTGGCTTCCGATGGCAGCGTCGACCGCTGTCCTGGCGTTACTTTCACGCAAGATCTTCCACCCCCCGGGCTCCGATACCTGGGCTTACTTAATGTACGTACAAAAATTCCTCGGCCTAGACCGGATCAACGGTTTTGCCCGGGAAGGATTTAGCCGGACCACTTTGAGTAGCTGGCTGTTGGAACAGGCGTCTCTCTCCGGGATTTCCGGCATAGATCCCGTACCCCTGGTGCTACAGTATTTGAGCCCTGCACTGGTCGTCGTGAGCGTACTAGCGTTCTACGCTTTGGCTCTCGTCCTTTTCGAGAACAAGACCATCGCTCTGTTCTCCGCTTGCCTGGCGACGCTGTTTTTTCTGGTTCAGTTGGAAGCTTCTTACCAATCGCTCGGCAACTACTTCGTAGGACGCATCGCGGAGGACAAGTTCGTCACCCGTTTTATCTTTTTGCCCGTTGCGTTGAGCCTCGCCATTCAATATCTCAGAGGCCGGAGCCTACGCGCACTGGTCCTCTTCGCACTAGTGTGCTGGTCGGCGACCTCGGTGCATCCGATCGGCCTGGTGCTCATCGCGATATCCATGACGGGTTTCGGTCTGGTCCACCTTACGGCCAACATCCGCAGCCGCAGGGCCTGGACGTCGTTCGTAGCGTTGGGCGCGGCCACGGCGAGCATCGGTGTGCCGCCGCTGATCTACCTGCTGGTCACGGGTAGCTCTTTCCCATCCGTCATGACCTCCAAGGTCCCGGCCGTGGAAGATGCGCTACTGTCTCGCTCGTTGGCGATCGACCGGCTGATAGACCTCGGAGACGGCAAGTACATTATGGACCCCTCGTTCCTGCTGGATCCGGTAATATTCATATCTTACGTGCTGGGGGTGCCTTTCCTGGTCTGGAAAGCAAAACGGAGCCTGGCAGCCCAGTTGCTCCTCGGGATGCTGCTCTTTTCGGCGGCCCTGGTATACATACCGCCTTTGGCCGCGGCTGCCGGCGCCGTGGTGGGCCCCTGGACACTCTGGCGTCTGGCCTGGCCGATTCCTCTGGCGTCCGTCCTGGCCGTTGGCTGGATGTCCTGGGGGCTTCTGCGGTATCTGGGCGGCTACGCGGAAAAGTTCAGGTTTGGGAGTTCGATCGTCCCACTGCTCCCCTTGCTCGTCGTCATCGTCCTGATAGCCGCTTCGGGGCCTACGATCTGGGCGGGCGCGCGTTCGATCGATCGTTCCGGTGAAATATCCCAGAGCCAGACCTCCTGTACCTCACCGACTTTCTCCTGGATGCAAGGCGAGTTGACCGAGCCGGACTCCGTGATACTGGCTCCCGACAAAGAGACTAGTTGCTTCTCTGCTTACATGCCCGAAGGAGTGCCCGTAGGGTACAGGAGCGTCTCGTACCAGGACACGCCGTCCGACACTGGTCAGGATCCTTCGCAAGCCTCCGAGGTTCCCCAGATCGTGTCCGACAAACAAGAGTTTTTCGACGCCGTCTCTGTAGACAGCGAAATGGTCGCCTCCCTCCGGCGTTACGCCGTGGATTACGTGCTGATCTCCGCCAACTCTCCGTTGAACACCCAACTCCAGCACCTGGGTGGCTTCACCGCGATGAATAACCCGGGAAGTAGATACCGCGTCTACGAGGTAAACCGGTCAAAACTTGCTGACACAGCGTTGTCTAGCGCGAACGGCTCCCTGAACAGGGGCGACTACGAGGCGGCCCTGGAAGTTTACAAACCACTTTTACAAAGTGGCGCCGACGAGCGATTCCTGGCGTACCTGGGTACGGGACAAGCGTATGCCGGGTTGGACCAGCCACTTAGGGCAGCGGCCAGTTACGAGCAGGCGATTCAGGTCTTCCCCGAGAGTGCGGCCGCCTACTCGCTTCTCGCCGAAGCTTACACTGCAGCGGGAGAGCCAGCTTCGGCCCGACCTGCCCTGGAGAAGGCTGTATCCCTGTCACCCCAGGAAGTGGAGCTACACTTCGAGCTCGGAAACCTACTGCTCAAGCTACAAGATAAGCAGGGAGCCCTTGGCCCGTACCGGGAAGTAGTGGAACGGTTCCCGGAGGTTCCCAATTACCGTCTGAAACTCGGGAAAGCCCTCAATATGGTGGGGCGTTTCGAAGCCGCTGATGTTCAATTCAGGCGGGCGATCCAGCTAGACCCGCTCTCCCCCCAAACTCATGGCCTGGCGGGCCAGATCAACCTATCTACAGGCCGCCCGAAGAAGGCGGCCGAGTTCTACAAAGAGGCGCTGGAGATAGACCCCGATAACCCCAAATACTCTTTGCAGCTCGGCCTCATCTACTCCGAACTGTCGGGTAAAGAGAACGACACCAACGAGTTTTTCGGGATGGCCGAAGAAAAATTGCGGGAAGCTTACAGTTCACGGTCGTCGACTAGGGACCAGCGTACCAAGGCGCAGTTCACGCTCGGCAAGCTCTACGAGCGGCACGGAGAAGAAGCGAAATCCGCAGCCGCCTACGAACGGGCGTTAAAGGCAAACCCTGACCTTGCGCCCGCCCGTCAAAGGTTGGAAGAGTTGAGGAAACGGTAGGCCCCAATGTGCCAGTCTATGGTCTCACGTGTACCGGCCCCGAAGTCGTGACGGGGATTCGGGGATTCAAAGTACCCATTCTACGAGCCTTGGAGTCGAGGTACGGCCGCGACTGTTGAGTCCGGAGTTCAGCCGGTGGTGCCGCCCGGCCCCTCTTTGCTAAAGAGCGTTATTACCTGCGCCCGCTCCTTGACGCCTGTATCTTTTACGACGTATCTAACCTGGGCATTCTGGTCTTTCTTCATGGACGCCAGATCTACCTCTTTGCCGTCGAGCTCGATCTTCGCCTTCGGTAGAGCCTTGAACTTTATCGGATCACCTTTGCTAGGCTTGAGAACGAACCTGCGTCCCTCGGTGTTTACCGCGAGGATCTTACCAACCGCAATCTTGGCCTGCGGTGCATTCCCCCCCTGGTTCCCGCTTCCGCCGTTCTTTGCCTGGGAGGTCCTCTGTTTGGAGTCCTGTTGTCCTCCGGATTCTCCACCGCCACATCCGGCGGCGACACTAGAGCGTGTTATGAACCTCAACCGAGGAGTCCAGTAGCTCGGTTGAGCATCAAACACACAAAGGCAACGAAGTGCAGTCCGGCTAATGTCTCGGGCAACCTCTCGTAGTCCTTCACCAACCGCCG
>JBARZM010000013.1:0-14362 GCA_049650095.1 Rubrobacteraceae bacterium
GAGGGAGAGGTAGATCAAGTAGCCGAAGAGCAAGGGGCCGGGCAAGCGATGGGTGGCGAGTCGCCGGGAGAAGCCGCGGAATCCGGTAGTGAAGAGGAGGAAGAGCAGGCCCCCCCGGCCACCAACGCCGCCCTGCGTAAGGCAAAAGAGCTCGGCGTGGACCTGAGCGGGATACAGGGCACCGGCGCCAACGGCCTCATAACCGTCAAAGACGTGGTGAGGGCGTAGGAGGCCGTGGGAAGATCCCCGAAGGGACGGAACCCGAAGGGACGGAACCCGGGCATCTCCCTCACCGCTAGAGCAAAGGTCCGGAGGTTGCACTTCGATAGGGTGCCGGAGACGGGGACGCGGTTCTGGGGCCAACAGGAGCGGAAGACCGAGAGCGGGACCGTGCGCGAGAACCTGCCGGAAGAGGTCGAGCGGGGCGTCGTCTACCGCGACGCCCGCATCCGACTGAAGATCACCGCGGAGACAACCGGCGCGGAGAAAAGCCCGGAGGACGAGCGAGAGGAAACCCCTTCGGCCTGATTAGAGTAAACGGTGAGAACCAGGGTAAACAACTACAGACAAACCCGCGGAAAAGGAGCAACAAATGACCGAGCAAGTACAGAACTTGACGCAGCAGATCCAACAGCAGGCCCTCGACAGCGCGAAGGACTTTTACGGCGACGCGCTGGGCCAGGTCAAGGGCCAGCTAGAAAGCAGCCGCGAGCAACTCGAAAACCTGCTGGGGCAACTCCCCGAAGGCGAGGAGGCCGCGAACGAGATCCAGGAGCTAGTAGATTCCTACGACTCCATCCTGGGCGCCCTCGACGAGGCCGCCGAGACCCAGGGCGTAGAGGACCTGGTCCAGCAAGCCCAGGAGACCGCCGGAGAGGCCACCGAGCAGGCCGAGGAAACCGCCGAAGAAGCTGAAGAGACCGCCGAAGAAACCGCTGAAGAAGCAACCGGGCAGGTCGGAGAAGTGGCGGAAGAAGCCCAGGAGACCGCGGAGAGCGTGGTCGGGGAGGCCCAGGATGCCGTCGAAGGCGCCGCCGCGTCGGCCGAGAACCTGGCGCCGGGCACCCAGCTACTGAGCGAGGCTGCCAACGAGGAGGGGCAGGTCGTCCAGCGGGCCGTGGACGAGTCGGGGGACATTATCGAGACCACCCTGGACGAGGCCGGCGAACTGCTCAGCGAGGACATTACCGGTAAGATCACCGACCTCGAAGCCGAAGGGGAAGAGGAGCAGGACGAAGAGGGAAACACGATCCGCAAGGTGAGAGACGAGTCCGGCAGCCTCCTCAGCTTGACGCTCGGAGAAGACGAGAGCCTGGTCGACCTTCAAATCCTCGAAAGCTCCGAGGAAGAGGAAGAGGAGCAGGAGACAGACGCCACCGAAGCCGCCAAACAGAAGGCCGAAGAGTTGGGCGTGGACCTCTCCGGGCTGGAAGGTACGGGGGCCGACGGCCGCATTACCGTCAAGGACGTGATGGGCGCCGGGGAGTAAGGAGGTTGGATGGACCGTAACCCGGGAAACACGGGAGCCATGATGCAGGATCAAAAACGGCAACTCGTGAAGGCGGCCCGGATGTACGCCATGTGCCAGAAGGCCGAGGTGGACGAAATTCTGGAGGTTACCGGAATGGCGGTGGCCGCTTTCGAGGACATGCCGCTCAAGCAAGCCCTAGTTTTCCTGCGATCCAATGAGCAAAACATCAAAGACCTCGCGTGGGCTTTCAGAAACTCGAACTCCGCGGAAGAGTTCGAGCAGCGGGTCAAGGAGATAAAGACCCTGCCGGGCAACGGGGGACAAAGGAGGTAGCGTGAGCGTCCGGGACCAGGAACGCCGGCAGCGGCAAGCCGAACGCCGGATGGACGAGGCCATGCGTCAGGCGGACAAGCACGTCAAGGGTGGCATCCGGGCGCGGCAGGAAGAGGCCATGAAGAGGTCCGAAGAGGAGATGCGGAGGATCGAGGTCGGAGATGTGCAGCCTCGCCAGCTCCCCGGTATTAGAGAAGACTCCGTCGAGTCGATGGGTTCGATGGAGTCGATGGGCTCGATGGAGTCCATGCAGTCCATCGAGTCGGCCGGCACGGTGAGCGGGGTAACCGGAGAAGACGAGCCCGACGATATGCAAGAGAACATGCCCCTCCAGGAAGAGATGCCCTACGATGCCCAGAGCGCGCACGACGACCTAGCCGAACGGGTGACCGGAGAAACGGACTCCGGAGGCGACCCGCACGAGCACGCCGAAGCGAAGTCGGACGAAATGGCGCAACAGATGACCGACGACACGGATGCGGATGGGGATATGACCGAGCATGCCGACCAGAAGGTGGAGCAGATGGAAGACCAGGCCTTCGAGGAGTAACGAAGCGCGAGGCTGGGCCTCCCCGGCCTGGGACGCCCCGGCCGCACCCCGAGAAACCGCAAACTTTCGGGGTTGGATGTGTCTTGGCCGGCGCCGCTACCCAAGGTGTTGTGTTTGCGGAACATTCGGGTTTACAGTGCCCGGCGCCCCGGAATAGAATGCGCCAAAGCTAAGGAGGTTGTGCATTGGCGGCATCCTGGGGACCCGGGAAGACCACATCTTTCGAAGACCGGCGCCTGTGGCGGCGGCTACTGGCGCGGCTGCACCCGGACGCGGGTGGGGACCCCGAACTCTTCGTCTTCGCCTGCGCGGTCAAAGACCAAATGTGCAAGCCCCGGCGTCCCGGCAGCCAGTCCACCCACCGCGCACGGGAAGCGAACCCTTTTCTCCGCTCCTGGCAAGACACGATGGGCTCCTGGGCGACCAGCAACCGGGATACCCTAAAAGTCCCCCGAAACCCCGGGCCTCGCAACCGCTGAGGGCCGCCTGACTAGCCCTGCTGCTGTTGCTGCTGCATCCTCTCTATCTCCTGCCACACCAGGTCTCCCGCGTTGCGTAGCATCTGGATGGCCTGTCCCTGTTGCGGGTAGTTGAGCTCGAACATGCTCTGTACCTTCCTGACGCTGGTCAACGCCTGTGTCAAATTCTGGACAGGACTCTGCTGCTGTTGCTGGCCCTCCTGCTGCTGGCCCTCCTGTTGTTGACCTTCTGACATAAAGCTCCTCTCTGGGGCATTGTTGCCGGTCCTTTCCGGCATCTCTATACCCGGTTTGGGCGGCAAGTAGGCCGGGGGCGTCGGGGGTGCGGCGTTTACCATGACCGCGAGACGGGCACTAAGAGCCAACGGGAGCCAAGACAGAGGGAGTCAGTCGCCGGTTATGTCGGAAGAACCCAACGCGCGAGAAGAGGGCCAGCAGTCTACCGGGGAGACCGCTGAAAGCGAAGAGACCGGGGCCTCCGGGCAAGAATCTCAGGGAGACGCCTCGCGGCGGGCCCAGCCTGCGGAAGAGGTCACCGACGTCACGCTCGACGTACCGACGCTCAACGTGGAAGAGGCGCGGCTCCAGGTAGATAACCTGCGGGCCAAGATATCCCTCCAGGCGGAGCTCGCTGATATGGTCAAGATCAACGTGGGCGTGGACGCTTTTCTCGAAAAGGTGGAGTTGGACCTCAAGGGGCTCGAAGCCCAGGCGACGCTCAAGGCGAACCTGGAGAACGTCCGGGATATCCTGGGCCGAACGCTGGATTCGATGGACAACAACCCCGATCTTATCGACAGCCTGGCGCAACTGTCGGGAAACTCCGGCAACACGCTGGAGGGGGACGCCACGGACCTCGACGGCGAAGAACCCCAAGCCCAAGAAGAAGCGGGTCCCGAAGGCGAGAATGCCGGAGAGATAGAGGCGACCGACGCCGCCCGGAGCAAGGCGCGGAACCTGGGCGTGGACCTGTCCGGGATAGAGGGGAGCGGGTCCGGCGGGCGGATCATCGCCCGGGACGTGCAGCGGGCCGCCAAACAAGCCTGAGACTTCACAACTCCATCGCCGACAGATTAGAATAGGGCGAACCGGAAGGAGACTATCGTGACGAGTGGCAGGGGCGGCAAGGACTTCAAACAGAGCTCGGCGGAGATCATCTCGGACCTGCTCTCCGACGAACGGGTCAAGAGAAGCCTCAAATACATCCAGGGCGAAGAGTTCAAGGCCGACCGGGAGCGTGTAAGACAGGGAGCTACCGAGCGTCTGAAGAACATCCGAAACCGTTACCGGACAAAGAGGCGCACCCCGGAGACCGCCGCCCGCGAGAAGGAGCTAACCCTCCGCCTGGCCGAAGTCGAAACCGAGGCCGCGGACATCAGGATACGCCTCTCGGAACTGCTGGAGGAAGAAGAAAAGCTCCGGAGTGAATTAGAAGAGCTATAGGCATGCCTCGGGCCGTGCCGGGTTGGCCCAAAGTAGGAAATCGAGACGCCAAAAGCGGTTGTCTTTGGTGGAATTGTACTCCCGGTGGACAAACGGGCGTCTTTCTACTTGAGGTTTTGGGGAAATTCGTGTAAAAAGAGCGTTCCGCTGCTCCGTGCCATTTGCCCCAGGAGGTGCTTTGACAACCGCGAATTACGGCCTTTATAACCCCGACTATGAACACGATGCTTGCGGTTTCGGGTTTGTGGCCCGAATAGACGGTCGCCGTACCCGGCAGACGGTCGAAGAGGGGCTTCAAATCCTCCACAACCTGGAGCATCGGGGGGCGCGCGGAAGCGACCCGAATACCGGGGACGGTTCGGGAATACTCCTCCAGGCGCCGGATGAGTTCTTGCGCCGGGAGTGCGGAGAGATCGGCATAGACTTGCCGCCGGCCGGTAAGTACGGGGTCGGCATGTTGTTCGAGGGGCAAGAGAGCGCCGATTGCGAGGGCTCGCTGCGGGAGATCATCGAGGAAGAGGGCGAGACTTTCCTGGGCTTCCGGGACGTTCCGGTGGATGCGGAAAAGTGCGGGGACCTGGCCCGGCGCGTGATGCCGCGCATCCGGCAATTCTTTATAGCGTGTAGCGAGGAAGAGCAGCAGGACTTCGAGCGGAAGCTGTACGTGATCCGTCGCCGGCTCCACAAGGCCGTCGAGGATATAAACGAGTGCTACGTCGCCAGCCTCTCGACCCGAACCATCGTCTACAAGGGTCTCCTCACGGGCGACCAACTCCCGGAGTTCTACCCGGACCTCCAGGACCCGAGTGTGGAGAGCGCGATCGCCCTGGTCCACGCCCGCTTCTCGACGAACACGCTCGGTAGCTGGGCGCTGGCCCACCCTTACCGCTACGTCGCCCACAACGGCGAGTTCAACACCCTGCGGGGCAACGTCAACTGGATGCGGGCCCGTGAGAGCCGGCTGGAATCGAACCTCTTCGGCCACGACCTCCGTAAGCTTTCGCCCGTCATCGTGCCGGGCCAGAGCGACTCGGCCGCCTTCGACAACGCCCTGGAGCTGGTGCATCTGGCCGGGCGTAGCCTGCCGCACTCGGTGGCGATGATGATCCCCGAGGCCTGGGAGAACGACGATCTCATGGACGAGGAGCGCCGCGCCTTCTACCAGTACCACAGCGCCATGATGGAGCCGTGGGACGGACCGGCGGCGGTCGCCTTCACCAACGGAAAGCAGATAGGCGCGACCCTCGACCGGAACGGCCTGCGGCCCGCCCGCTACTCCGTGACCAAAGACGGCCGGGTCTTCATGGCCTCCGAAGACGGCGCGCTGCGGCTCGACCCGGAAGACGTCATCGAGCGGTGGCGTTTGCGGCCGGGCCGGATGCTCGTCGTGGACACCGAGCGGAACGAAGTCTTGCACGATGGGGAGATCAAGGAAGAGCTCGCCGGACGGCAGCCGTACAAAGAGTGGGTTGGGCAAGGTGAGATCCACCTGAACACGCTCCCCGACGCCGAACCCAACGGCGACCGCCCGGAAGCCGCCTCGCTCTTCGAGCGCCAACTGGCTTTCGGGTACACCATCGAAGACCTGCGGGTAATAATGGGGCCGATGGCTACCGGGGGCAAAGAGCCCGACGGCTCGATGGGCACCGACACCCCGCTAGCCGTGCTCTCCGAGAAGCCGCAGCTTCTGTTCAACTACTTCAAGCAGCACTTCGCCCAGGTCACGAACCCGCCGATAGACCCGCTCCGGGAGGAACTGGTCATGTCGCTCAAGATGAGCCTCGGGCCGGAGGAAAACCTCTTCGACGAGACGGCGGAGCACTGCCGGCGGATACTACTCGACCACCCGGTCCTCTCCGACGGGGGCCTGGAGAAGATCCGCCGCCTCCAGTCCGCCCCGTTCGCCGCCGCGACGCTCTCGACGCTGTTTCCGGTTTCCAAGGGCGAGGATGGATTGGACCCCGCCGTGGAGAGTCTCTGCGAAAGGGCCGAGAAGGCCGTGCGGGGCGGCTCCACGGTTCTCGTATTGAGCGACAAAGGCGTGAGCGAGCAGCAGGCCCCCATACCGAGCCTGCTGGCCACCTCCGCCGTCCACCATCACCTCGTCCGGCGGGGCATCCGCACCCGGACGACGCTCGTCGTCGAGACCGCCGAGGCCCGGGAGGTGCATCACTTCGCGCTGCTCGTCGGCTACGGGGCGACGGCCGTAAATCCCTACCTGGCGTTCGAGACGCTGGCCGACATGGCCGATTCGGGCCTGCTGGAAGGTGTTAGCGCCGAAGAGGCGTCGGAGAACTACGTCAAGGCTATCAAGAAAGGTTTGCTCAAGGTTATCTCCAAGATGGGGATCTCGACGTTGTTCTCCTACTGCGGGGCCCAGATATTCGAGGCCGTCGGGCTGGATAAGGAGTTCGTGGACCGGCGCTTCACCGGCACCGCCACCCAGATCGGGGGCGCCGGGTCCAAGGAGGTCGGGCGCGAGGTATTGCTCCGCCACTGGCGGGCCTTTGGCGGCGTCGAGGACGGACCGGAGGAGCTGGAGATCGGGGGCGAGTACCAGCTCCGGGCGCAGGGCCAGTACCACCAGTGGAACACCGAGAGCATCGTCTCGTTGCAGCGGGCCGTAAGGACCAACAACTTCGAGACCTTCAAAGACTACACGCGACACTTCGACGAGCAGAGCGCCCAGCTCTCAACGCTCCGCAGCCTCTTCGAGTTCGATAAATCCCAGAACCCCCTGGATCTGGACGAGGTCGAGCCGGCGAAGGATATCGTCAAGCGGTTCTCTACCGGGGCGATGTCGTTCGGCTCCATCTCCAAGGAGGCGCACGAGACGCTGGCTTTGGCGATGAACAAAATCGGGGGCAAGTCGAACACCGGCGAGGGTGGCGAAGACCCGGAGCGGTTCGCCGACGACCGGCGCAGCTCCATAAAACAGGTCGCCAGCGGACGCTTCGGCGTTACGACCGAATACCTCGTCAACTCGGACATGTTGCAGATCAAAATGGCCCAGGGCTCCAAGCCCGGCGAAGGCGGCCAACTTCCAGGACACAAGGTCTCCGAAGACATAGCTAAGGTACGGTACTCGACGCCGGGGGTCGGCCTTATATCCCCGCCGCCCCACCACGACATCTACTCCATAGAAGACCTGGCCCAACTGATCCACGACCTGAAGATGTCGAACCCGGAGGCAGCCGTGAGCGTGAAGCTCGTCGCCGAGGTCGGCGTCGGCACGATAGCCGCTGGCGTCTCGAAGGCTAAGGCGGACCATATAACCATCTCCGGCCACGACGGCGGCACGGGCGCCTCGCCGCTCTCGTCCATAAAGCACGCCGGCCTGCCGTGGGAGCTCGGCCTCGCCGAGACCCAGCAGGTCCTGGTACGCAACGACCTGCGCGGACGCGTCATCTTGCAGACCGACGGCCAGCTAAAGACGGGCCGCGACATCGCCGTTGCGGCGCTGCTTGGCGCGGAGGACTTCGCGTTCTCGACGGCCCCGCTCGTGGCGACGGGCTGCATCATGATGCGGGTCTGCCACCTGAATACTTGCCCGGTCGGCATCGCCACCCAGGACCCGGAGCTTCGCAAGAAGTTCACCGGCACGCCGGAGCACGTTATCAACTACTTCTTCTTCCTCGCCGAAGAGGTGCGGGAACTGATGGCCCAGCTCGGGTTCCGGACGTTCGACGAGATGGTCGGGCGGGCCGACAAGCTCAAGACGAAGCAGGCCATCGAGCACTGGAAGGCCCAGGGCGTGGACCTCACGCCCGTGCTGCACAAACCCGAAATATCCGAGGGCGGCAGCATCCGGCATGCCACGCAACAAGACCACCACCTCGACGATTCACTGGACACCGTGCTCGTCGAGCGCTGCAAACCAACGTTGGAGGACGGAGAGAAGGTCCGCTTCGAGACCCCGGTCTACAACACCCAGCGGACGGTCGGCGGCATGCTCTCCGGTGAGTTGGCCCGCCGCTACGGTCAAGAAGGGTTGCCGGACGGCACGCTGCGGATAGACTTCGAGGGCGTCGCCGGCCAGTCCTTCGGGGCCTGGCTCACCCGGGGCGCGACTTTCACCCTCAAGGGGACGACCAACGACTACGTCGGCAAGGGACTCTCCGGCGGCCGCATCGCCGTCTACCCCTCCGAGAAGGCCGCGTACAAAGCGGAAGAGAGCATCGTCGTCGGCAACGTCGCCCTCTACGGTTCCACATCGGGCGAGGCGTACTTCCGGGGCTACGCCGGGGAGCGGTTCGCGGTGCGCAACTCGGGTGCGGAGACGGTCGTCGAGGGTATCGGGGACCACGGCTGCGAGTACATGACCGGGGGTATAGTGGTCGTGCTCGGCGAGACCGGCCGCAACTTCGCCGCCGGGATGAGCGGCGGCGTAGCGTTCGTGCTGGACGAAGAGGAGCAGTTCGAGAAGCTCTACAACCCCGACATGGTCGGCCTCGAAGCCGTCGAATCGGAGGAAGATATGGCTACGCTCCGGGGGCTCGTGGAGCGTCACCTGGAGTGGACCGGCAGCGAAAAAGCACAGCGTTTGCTGGAAGATTGGGAAGACGCTCTCAGCAAGTTCGTGAAGGTGATGCCGAACGACCTCAAGCGGGTGTTGGAAGAGCGGCAAGAGGCGGAGTTGGAGGTGGCACGGTAGTGGGAGACCCACGCGGGTTTTTGAAGATCGGGCGCAAGCCCGTCCCGAAGCGTCCGATAGAGGAGCGCGTCCACGATTACCGCTACGTCTACGAGCCGATGCCGGAAGACGACCTCAAGGATCAGGCGGCGCGGTGCATGGACTGCGGGGTGCCGTTCTGTAATGTGGGGTGTCCGCTGGGCAACCTGATCCCGGACTGGAACGACTTGGTCTACCGGGACCACTGGAAACAAGCCATAGACCGCCTGCACACGACAAACAATTTCCCCGAGTTCACCGGGATGCTCTGTCCCGCGCCGTGCGAGTCGGCGTGCGTGCTCGCCATAAACGACGATCCCGTAAGCATCAAGGAGATAGAGCTCTCGATCATCAACCGGGCGTTCGACGAGGGGTGGGTCGTCCCCAAACCTCCGCCGCCGGAGATAAAGACCGGCAAGAAGGTAGCGGTCGTCGGTAGTGGGCCGGCGGGACTCGCGGCGGCCCAGCAACTGAATTGGGCCGGGCACACGGTAACGGTCTTCGAGAAGAGCGACCGGATCGGCGGGCTTTTGATGTACGGCATCCCGGACTACAAGATCGAGAAGTGGGTCGTCGATCGCCGGGTAGCCATCATGGAGCAGGAAGGCATAGAGTTCTCCCCGAACACCCACATCGGCGCCGACATAACCGCCGAAGAGTTGCAGGACGACTTCGACTCCGTCG
Source organism: Rubrobacteraceae bacterium (assembly GCA_049650095.1). GTDB lineage: Bacteria > Actinomycetota > Rubrobacteria > Rubrobacterales > Rubrobacteraceae > SIRX01. Next base: position 9,633 of record JBARZM010000013.1, read on the forward strand.
TGCTCGCTGTCGGGGCTTTGCAGGGCCGGGACCTGGACGTGCCGGGCCGTGAACTAGACGGCATTCACCTGGCGATGGACTACCTGGGCCAGCAGAATCGGCGGGTGGCGGGGCTTCCGGTGGAGGAAGAGGAGATCACGGCTAAGGGCAAGAACGTCATCATCCTCGGCGGCGGCGACACGAGCGCCGACTGCCTCGGCAACGCGAATCGGGAGGGCGCCGCCTCGGTCAAGGTCCTCACCCACGGCCCAAAGCCGCCGGGTTCCCCGGACCCGATGGAGTGGCCCGAGATGCCGTTCGTGCTCAGCGTCTACGCGGCCCACGAGGAGGGCGGCGAGCGTCAGTGGCGCGTCGGCGTAACCGGATTTTCCGGCAAAAACGGCCGCGTCGAGAAGATGCACGCCATCGAGACCGAGCGGACCGAAGATGGCCGGACCGTCCAAAAAGAAGGCACCGAGTTCGACATAGACGCCGACCTCGTCCTGTTCGCCATCGGCTTCACCGGCCCGGTCCGCGACCGGCTGCTCGACGAGCTAAACCTGGAGTTCGGCGACAGAGGCGCCATCGCTTCCGAGGATGGTTACTCGACCAGCGCCCCTGGTGTCTTCGTCGCCGGTGACGCCCGGCTCGGGGCGGACCTCATCGTGACGGCCATCGCCGAAGGCCGCAAAGCCGCGCGGCAGGTGGACCAGCACCTCATGGGCCGGAGCTTGCTGCCTGGCTAACTTTCGGCCAGCAGCTTGTCAGCCCTCAGCTAAAAACCCTTCGATGACTGTACAATAGTCGGCATGGGAGTAAGAGTCGGAGCGAGCGGGGAGCAACATCCGGGACCGGCCCTGGCCTGGGTCGCCGCTTTCGTCATCTGCGGGATCGGGGATGCGGTGCTCGGGCGGTGGGTGTTGACTCCGCTCTTCGTGGCGGCTTTCTACGGCGGCATGATCGTCATAGACCTCGTTACTTACCCGATACTCTCGTTCTGGCGTAGTTGGCTACGGCGGCGGGGGCTCTGGGCCTGGTACCTGGTCGAGGTAGTCGGGCTTTGGGGCGGGACTACGCTGCTTATCTTTATTCTGGCCCCGTGGTGGCTCGCGTGGCGGTGGTCGGGGACGCTACCGCTTCAGTTAGTCGGCGGATTATTGCTGGTCGGATCGGTCGCCATCGGCGCCTGGGCCTGCTTCAAGATGGGCTGGGCGCGGCTCCTTTTCGCCGGGGCGTTGTTTCCGCCGGGAGAGGTGGCCGAGGCGAACCAGGTTCCACAGCGGTTGGTTTTGGAAGGACCGTACCGTTACGTGCGAAACCCGCTCTACGATACGGACTTTCTTCTGATCCTGGGCACCGCCCTGCTCGCGCGCAGCTGGGGCCTCATACTGCTCGCCGTGCTCTACCTGGCGCAACTTGCCCTCCAACTCCCGCTCGAAGAACGCGAGTTGAGAAAGCGATTCGGGCGCCAATATCGTCGCTACTGCCAGGTAGTGCCGCGCTTCGTCCCGAGGTTCAAACCCGTGACACAGAAGGAGCTCGACGGCCGGGATCTGTCATGAACCGTTGGAAGCCGGAGGCTTCCGGTCGCTTTCTCGAACACTATGAGACACTGCGCGGGCTCGTGCGCCTGACGCTAATGGAACGTCAGCTCTCAGAGCATCTCGCAAAGCCTCCGGCCCGCATCTGCGACGTGGGAGGCGGCGCGGGCCACAACTCCATCCCGCTCGCGCGCCGGGGATACGAAGTAACGATCCTGGACCCCTCCGAAGAGATGCTACGCAAGGCCAGGCAAACGCTCACCACGGAAGACGAAGCCGTGAGCGACCGGGTGGAGCTCGTCAGCGGTGTCGGCGAGGACGCGCCGCGCATCTTCGGGGCGGAGTCCTTCGATGCGGTGTTGTGTCATGGGGTTCTGATCTACCTGGCCCCCGACCCGCTTATCGAAGCCCTATCTTCCATCGCCCGTCCCGGAGCGGTGATCTCCATCCTAACCAAGAACGCCGACGCCCTCGCCATGCGCCCCGCCCTGGAAGGCCGCTATAAAGAAACCCTGGCTTCCTTCGATTCAGGCCGCGAAACAAACCGTCTCGGCCTCGACACCAGGACAGACACGGTACCGGAACTCTCCGCAAAGCTAGAAAGGTACAGCATAGAGTTGGAGCAGTGGTACGGCGTCCGGGTCTTCACCGACCACCTGGACGACCGTTCTCCCGGCCCGGACTTACCGGAAGTGCTGGAAGCCGAGTGGGAAGCCGGACGGCGGGACCCCTACCGGGGCGTGGCCCGCCTCGTTCACCTCGTGGGACGAAAGGTCGTCGGATAAACGTCGCGAGAGCCTACGGACGACGGGCCAGAACGATGAGGTGGTCGCTCTCTGCGGTAAACGGCTCGCCCTCGAACCCACCGTAAACAGCCTCGACCTCGAATCCCGCAAGGCGGAGCATCAGGATCAACTCGTCCCGGCTCGTGACGCGGATCTTCAGGTCGTGCGCCCTGCGGCTTCGCAGTTCGTCGTCTCCTCCGTATAGCTCGTAGAGCAGTCTCATCTCCATAATTTGCGACGCGCCGTCGTAGCGGGAGAGGCTGAAGCGCTCCAGTTTTCCTTCCGGTAGCTCACGGGTGAAGTCGTGCTGACGATACGGGCCATCCGGCTCTTCGGCAAGCTCCTCCGGCGAGAAAGCCGAGACTTCGATCCCGAGCAAGCCGCCAGCCTCCAAGTGTTCCCGCGCGTTGCTCAGGAAGGCCAGTGCGTCTTCCATGCTCGTCAGGCATAAGAAAGAGTTGAAGGCGCAGATTGCGAGCCGGTATTTTCTATCGAGCTTCGCGTCCAGCATGTCGTCGCGGATCCACTCCACCGCATCGCTCTTGCTCAGTCCTTTCTCGACCATTTTCTCGGAAACTTCTACTGCGGTTACGTGGAAACCCTCTTCCGCGAGCGGGATCGTTATGCGGCCCGTGCCGGCGCCCCACTCGACCACGGGGCCGTCCTCGCGGTGCGCCCGGGCGAGCCAAAAAGGCACGTCGTAGTCGTGGACGTACTCCAGGTCGTAGAGGTCGGCTAGAAGGTCGTATTCGGGCAAGGCTCTTTCCTGAAACTGGGGACGGTACCGGACGTATATAATCATAAAGGTTCACTTATGATGCGGAGGTTTTGGATGGGCACGCTGTTTACTATCCTTCTTATAGCGGCGATCGTGATACTCGTGATCTTCGCCATCTCTACCTACAACGGGCTCGTGAAGCGGCGCAACGGGGTCGAAGAAGCCTACCGGCAGATAGACGTGCAACTCAAGCGCCGGTACGACCTGATCCCCAACCTCCTCGAAGGCGTGAAGAAGTTCTTCCGCCAGGAGAAAGAGGTGATGGAGGAAGTAACCCGCGCCCGTTCCCAGGCGATGCAGCCCCAGAGCGCGGGGAACCAGGCGCAGTCCGAGGCGCGCCTCTCCGGCGCCATCGGCAACCTGTTCGCGGTGGCGGAGAATTACCCCGATCTCAAGTCCGACCGGGTGGTGGTGGACTTTCAAGAGGAGCTATCTTCCACGGAGAACAAAATCTCCTTCGCCCGCCAGCACTACAACGACTCCGTGCAGGGCTACAACACGAAAATACAAAGTTTCCCGGCCGTGATCTTTGCCCGACCGATGGGCTTTACCGAGCGCGAGTACTTTGAGGCCGCCGGTCCCGAGCGGGAATCTGTCACCGTAACCTACGACTGAGATGGATGTAAACGCCTTCGAGGGGACTTTCCGGGACAGGATTTCCGCGAACAAGCGGAACAGCCTGCTCCTGATCTCGGTCTTCATCGCCTTCGTCGCTGTGTTCGGGTACGTGATCGGGTTCGCCTGGATCGGGGACCCAACCGGGGCCCTCTTCGGCCTCGTCCTGGCGTTCGTCATCGGCGCCATATCCGGACTCGTCACCTACTACGGCGGCGCCCGGATGGTCCTCGGCGCTTCTCGTGCCCGCGAAGTCAAACACGACGAAGCCCCGGTTCTCTACAATGTCGTCGAGGAGATGGCATTGGCCGGCGGCCTACCAATGCCGAAGGTCTACATAATCGACGACACGGCCACCAACGCCTTCGCCACGGGCCGCGACCCCGAACACGCCGTCGTCGCCGTGACCTCCGGCCTCTTGGAGAAGCTCGACCGGGACGAGTTGCAGGGCGTCATGGCGCACGAGATGTCTCACGTCGGCAACCTCGACATCCGCTACGCGATGCTCGTCGGGGTCCTCGTCGGTACCACGGTACTCATCGCCGACTTCTTTCTCCGTAGCCTGTGGTTCGGGGGCGGCCGGCGGATAGGGGGTGGAAACCGGGGCGGAGGTGGGGGAGGACAAATACAGCTCATCATGATGGTCGTCGGCATATTGTTCGCCGTCCTGGCCCCGATCTTCGCCCGGCTGCTCCAGCTCTCCATCAGCCGCCAGCGCGAATATCTGGCCGACGCCACCGCCGTGAAGCTCACCCGCAATCCCAAAGGTCTGGCCGACGCCCTGGAGAAGATAGCCGGTGACAAAGAAGTCCTAGAAGTCGCCAACCGGGCCACGGCCCACCTCTATATCGCCAATCCCATAAAGAAGTTCGAGAAACGCTCCAAGGGACTTTTCTCTACGCACCCGCCCATAGAAGAACGAGTCCAGATCCTGCGTTCCCTAGAATCCGGTGGCGTCGCCGAAGCCGTTGGCCCGTAGACTCGACGCCCGGCCCGATAGGGTTTAGAATAATCCTTCGCACATTGCCGGAT
>JBARZM010000014.1:0-2581 GCA_049650095.1 Rubrobacteraceae bacterium
CTATACATGGGGCTCGTGTGGACCAACCCGGATTACCAGTTCCTGTCGTTCTTCTTCTACTGGTACAACTTCTCACTTTGGCCTATACGCTGGGCGATCTCCGGTGCTGCGGCCCTGACGATAATCCAGATTTCGATAAATGATGGCCTTGATGGGTTCTGGCCGCCGGACCCCTTGTTCCTTGGCGTATTCGCTATAACCCTCGCCGTCTCTGGCGTGCTGGCGCTGTACATAGGGGCTATTATCGACCAGAGCGCGGAACGACAGCGCCTGATCGATGAACTCGAAGCTACCCGCAGGGAGTTGGCCGAGGAAGAACGGCGGGCCGGGATGCTGGAGGAGCGGGGCCGCCTCGCCCGGGAGATCCACGACACCCTGGCGCAGGGGTTTATCAGCATCGTTACCCACCTGGAAACCGCCGAAGAGGAGTTGCCCCCGGGCTCCAAGCCGGCGCAGCGTCATCTGGATCAAGCTCGTCAAACGGCCCGGGAGAACCTGGTCGAAGCCCGCCATCTCGTGGCCGCACTCCGGCCGGAGATCCTTGAAGGCTCCTCGCTCCCCGAAGCACTCGAACGGCTCGCAAATCGCTGGTCAGAGACTTCCGGCGTCTCCGCGAAACTGACCGTAACCGGAGACTGCGAGCGCCTCTCCCAGGAGCTGCAGGTCGCCCTGCTCCGAGTGGCGCAGGAAGCCCTCTCGAACGTGCGCAAACACGCCAGCGCCAGTGAAGCAACGGTGACGCTCTCCTACGCGGAGGACGTCGTAGTCCTGGACGTACAGGACGATGGGGTGGGGTTCGACCCGGACGCCGCCGCAGACGTGGCAGAGGGCGGGTTCGGATTGCAGGCCATGCGCGAGCGGGTCGAGCAGTTCGGGGGCCGGTTGACGGTCGAGAGCGCGCCCGGCGACGGAACGACGCTGGCCGTCCAACTACCGCTCGAAATCGTAGGCGAGACGTCCAGTACCCTGGAAGATTCGCAGTGACCGTACCCGCGAGCATCCGACTCCTGATCGCCGACGACCATCCCGTCGTACGCGCGGGCCTCGAGGGCATGCTTTCCCGGCAGCCGGACTTCGAGGTCGTCGGGGAGGCCGGCGACGGACGCGAAGCGGTAGAGCTGGCCGACCGATTGCGCCCGGACGTGGTGCTCATGGACCTGCGGATGCCGAAGATGGAAGGGGTTGCGGCCATAGAGGAGATCAAAGCCCAGAGCCCTGATATCCAAGTGCTGGTCCTGACCACCTATGACTCCGACGCCGACATCTTACGAGCCGTCGAAGCCGGCGCCACGGGCTATCTGCTGAAAGACTCGCCCCGCGAAGACCTCTACGAAGCCGTCCGGGCCGCGGCGCAGGGCAAAGTACTGTTCGCGCCCGTCGTGGCGGACAAGCTAATGCGGCGCATTCGGGAGCCACGCCGGGACACGCTCAGCCAGCGGGAGATCGAAGTTCTCAGCTTCGTACGAAAGGGGCTCAGCAACAAAGAGATCGCAAGGAATCTTCACGTCAGCGAAGCTACGGTAAAGACGCACCTGATCCACACCTTCAGGAAATTAGAAGTGGAAGACCGCACCGCCGCCGTAAACGTGGCTTTGGAGCGCGGCATCCTGCGGCTAGAGAAGTAGACTGGTTCAAAACCCATCGAGGCGCCGGATGAGTCAGGGCTCTGGATAAGACACCGGCGTGACTCTCTCCCGAGCTTCCGATAGACGGGCATCCAGAGACTTCCTCACGGCGAACGGGCTTATGTGAGGGTTCGGGGTTGTTCTCTCTGGGTCCCGACCCGGACCACCACAAGTATCGCCTCCGACTCCGGGCATATGAAGTCGATCGATCCCGGCAAATGATCAGATCTTAGGGGAAATGTTGCCCAGGTGGTTAGAGAGCCTTCACGAATTCTTCCACGGTAAAGCCTGCATCCCTTATGAGGCTCCTGAGCGTACCGCGCTTTACTTCCCGATGAAGAGGTATGGCTATAGGCCGGCAACCTTCGCAGTCCATTATGACGTGTGAACCCGTCTGCCGGACTTGCTGGTATCCCAGCCGCTTGAAAGTCCGTATCGCTTCTTTACCAGAGACAGAGGGAAGCTTTGGCACAACCTATATTGCGAGCTCTATTTCTCGCGAGCGTCCCTCAGGAGGTAGGTCTACAGGCGTCTCCCGGCCTTCTTCTTGCAGGTATGTGAGCATTAGGCGAAGCGCCTCCGTCACGTCCTGGTAGGCTTCCTCTTCCGTCTCACCCTGCCCATAAACGCCGGGTACGGCTGGCACAGAAGCTACGTAGCCTCCGTCTTCTGGATCGGGTATCAGCACCGCGACGTACCTTCGACTCATTCTCGTGCCCCCTGCTTACCTTTACTTGAGTCCCTGAACATCGTTGATTATACGCAACTCATGTTAAGCGATGTTAAGCCGTGATTTCCTGCGGGGCTAGGGCGACACCCCGTGAAGAGAGCGCATCCAGTCAGTCTCTATAAACGATCAACTCTTCGAGTCCCCGGCGTCCACGACGTTTGGGAGGGTCTCCCTCCGCGTAGCCGAGCGTGAGCAACGCGTGCGGTATGAGTTTGGAGTCTAATCC
>JBARZM010000015.1:0-9419 GCA_049650095.1 Rubrobacteraceae bacterium
GCCAGCGCCAGTTCCCCAGGCCGGCGTCCAGGTAGTCGGTGACGCGCCCGTCGCCTAGCCTATCGAGCAGGTTGGCGATGCCGCCACCCAGGATCAAGCCGAGTGAGACGCCGCCCGCGCGGCTCCCCCTCAAAGGCCGGGCGAGAAGCAGCGCGAAGACGACGAGCGCGAGCGCCGCCAGCCACGGCACGAGCGGAGAGCCGCGCAATAGACCGAAAGCCACGCCCGCATTCTCGCCGAGGGTCAGGCGTAGGGCGTTACCGACTAGAGACACCGGCTCACCGAACGCGAGGCTCCGCTCGGCCCACAGGCGCGCCCCCCAGGCGGCGGAGACGGTAAGAACGGCGACCGCGATGGCCAGGCGGCCCACCGTTACGCAACCCTACGGGCCGCGCGCAGGCCGTTGGCGACCGCCAGAAGCTCGCTCACCTCGTGGGCGAAGACGGCCGCCGCTATGCCGAGTAGTCCCAACACTGCGCCGGGGATCAAGACGGCCAGGATCAGGATGGAGAAGACGATGTTCTGCAGGCTGATCCCGCGGCTGCGCTTCGCGAGCTTTAGCGCGTAGGCTACCTTGCCGGGCTCGTCGCCCATGAGCGCCACGTCCGCCGCCTCTATGGCCGCGTCGGTGCCCGCCGTCCCCATCGCCATCCCGATCGTCGCGGTGGCTAAAGCGGGCGAGTCGTTTATGCCGTCCCCGACCATCGCCACGGGGCCGTGCTCCTTCTCCAGCTCCTTCACGGCCTCTACCTTATCCTCGGGCTTGAGGTCGGCGCGGACCTCGTCTATGCCGAGCTCCCCGGCTATCGCCTTCGCGGTACGCCCGTTATCCCCCGTGAGCATCGCCACCTCGTAGCCCATCCGGTGCAGTTCTCCGATGGCCCGTTTCGCCTCGGGCCTCGGCTCGTCGCGCAACGCCAACAGGCCCCAAGCACCTTCCTCGTCACCGACCAGAACGACCGTCTTGCCGTCAGCTTGCAGTCGCTCGACCTCCTTATCCCCCAAAACGCCGTCGGAGGACGCGTTCGGGGAAACATCGAGATCCCGGAACAGCGCGGGGCTGCCCACGTAAACGCTCCGCCCTTCGACCTCGGCCTTCGCGCCCGCTCCGGTTAGCGCCTGGAAGCTTCGCGCCTCGACCGCCTCAACACCCTCTTCTCGCGCCCTATCTACGATGGCCCGGGCGAGCGGGTGCTCGCTGAGACGTTCGACGCTCGCGGCGGCGCGCAGTATCGCGCCGGCGTCGCCGTCGCGCGAGACGACGTCCGTAACCACCGGTTTGCCCTTTGTGAGGGTGCCGGTCTTGTCGAAGGCGATGACCTTTATGCCGGAGAGGTTCTCCAGGTGGATTCCGCCCTTGATCAGCACCCCTTCCTTGCCGGCCCGGCCGATCGCGGCGGCAACCGCCACGGGGGTGGACATGACCAGGGCGCACGGAGCAGCGGCCACGAGCAAGACCACGGCGCGGTAGGCCCAGGTGTCGAAGGGACCTCCGAACAGCGGCGGGACGACCAGGAGCGCCAGCGCCGCCACCAGGACCGAGGGGCTGTAGCGCTCGCCGAAGCGGTCGATCCAGCGCTGCGCCCGGGACTTTACGCCCTGGGCCTCCTCTACCAGGTGGATGATCTTCTGCAACGAGTTCGACTCGAAGCTGGTCGTGGCCCGGACCTCGAGAACCCCGGTGGTGTTTATCGTCCCGGCAAAAACCTTACCTCCCTCGCCCTTCTCTACCGGCACCGACTCCCCCGTCACCGCCGACTCGTCCAGGCTGCTCGCCCCCTCGACGATCTCCCCGTCCGTCGGTATCCTCTCGCCGGGGCGCACGAGAAACACGTCTCCGACTTCGAGTTCCTCCGCGGGCACCGTCTCCTCCCGCCCGTCCTCCAGGCGGGTAGCGGTCTCGGGGGCGAGGTCCAAAAGCGAGCGTATCGCCGTGCGGGTGCGGGCGTAAGTGTACTCCTCCAGGGACTCGGCGGCGGCGAAGAGGAAGGCCAGAAAAGCAGCCTCGAACCACGCGCCCAGGATCATGGCCCCCACGGTGGCGGCGGCCATCAGGGCCTCGATGCCGATCTCCCGCTCTTCGACGAACTCCTCCAGGCCTTCCTTCGCCCAGAAGTACGCTCCGACGAGGATAGCCACGACGAAAATGCTTATGGGCACGTACTCGGGCGCGTCCGTAAAGCGCTCGACCAGCCAACCGGTTAGCAGCAGCGCGCCCGCCACCAGCGCGTTGCGCATCGGCGGAAAGAGGTACCACGGCCCCTCGAAGCTCTCTACCTCTTCGTCATCGTCTCTATCTTCAACCTCCGCGTCCTCGTGCTCGCGAAGCTGTTCCCTACTCACGTTGTCCTACTCCTTTCGAGATCCGCGTACGGTAAAAGCCCTAGGCGGAGGCCGCCTCACGCTCGGCGAGGACGTGCCCGACACAGCCTTCGAGGAGCCGGCGCAGGTGCTCGTCTTCGAGGCGGTAGAAGGCGAGGCGACCCTGCTTGCGGTAGCTCACGACCCCCCGGTCGCGGAGCCTCTTGAGTTGGTGGCTCGCCGCGCTAATGGAGAGCCCCGCCACCGCCGCCACGTCGCAGACGCACAGCTCCTCGGTCGAGAGGGCGTAGACGATCCGCGCCCGCGTGGGATCGGAGAGCACCCCGAAGATCTCCGTAGCCCTCCGCGTAACACCCTCCTCCGGCAAAGCCTCCCGAGCCCTTCTCACGGCATCCGCGTGGACGACGTCCACCTCGCACATACCCTCGATCGCCCCGCGCCCGACGTCCCTCGCTGTCTCACCATTGATTCGTTCCACAATACTCCTATAATTGAACAATCGTCGTAATAAACTTACATTGAGGAGTAGAGGTTGTCAACGGCTCTGGGTTTGAGGGGGTTGGGTCTCCGGTACGCCGGACGGCGGGGATCACCCCATGGGCATGTCCATACCGTCTTTCTCCGGGGGCGGCTGTTCGCCCATCTGGCGGAGCATCTCCCGCATGGCCTTTATCTCGGCGGTCTGGGAGGCCACGACCGCTTCGGCGAAGCGTTCGACGGCGGGATTACTCGTCCTTTCGAGCACGGCGTTTGCCATCGGGATGGCGGCATTGTGGTGGGGGATCATGAGCTTCAGAAAGAGCCTGTCGGCCTCTTCTGGCGGTAGGTTGCGCAGGCGGTTGATCTCTTCTTGGGAGGCCATTCCGGGCATCCTCCCTTCGGTGGACATGTCCATCCAGGCCATCGCGGGCTCCGTACCGGTGACCGGAAGACCCCACAGGTTCAGCCACCCCTGCATCTGGCCGATCTGGGCCTGCTGGGTGAGCGAGATGTCGGTGGCGAGGGTCTTTATGCGGTCGTTTTCGGTCCGGTCGCGCACTATCCCGGCCATCTCGACAGCCTGGGAGTGGTGGACGATCATGTCCCGGGCGAATCCGGCCTCGGCGGAGTCGTTTCCGGGCTCCCTGGCGGAGAGCCACAGCCACACCGAGAGCCCGAAGAGCACGACCACGGCCCCGCCAAGGACCGTAATCAGCAGGGCAGGGGCACCGCTGGAATCTCCCCTCATTCCGGAGTTCCGGTTCCGCCGGTGCAGACCGCGCCGGGCTCGGGGGTCTGCGGTCCCTGCGCGAAGGCGCTTACGAACCGCTTCAGGCTGGAGGCGTCGGCCGAGTCGAGCTGTAGCTGCTTGCCCCAGGCCGAGGCGACCACCGGTGCGGGCAGATCAGGGTAAGGGCTGGCGAGGACGTAGGAGTTATCGCTCGCCAGTTGCTGTATCTGGTCCACCTGCTCCTGCGCCAAGCCAGGCCGGTAGGTGATCCAGACTGCCCCGTGTTCCAGGGAATGCACGGCGTTCTCGTTCCGGATGGGCTCGGAATAGAACCCACAGTTCTGCCACACGGGGTTGTGGTTGCCGCCGACGGGCGGCGTCTGGGCGTAGCCTACCGTTCCCTCCGCGTGCTGGCGGCTCGGGACTTCAAAGTCCTCCACACCGCCTGGTGGGCCGCTTGCCGCCCCGCTCCTGAAATCCACCGCGACGACCGCGATGAAGGCGGCGATCACCGCCACCACCGCGACCGCCACGATTATGAGGCCCCAGTTGCGCTCCCCGCCGACTCCACGTCTTCTACCCATTTGGCAGTACCTCCTTTTTTCTTTCGTGTCCGTACATCGTGCTGGTCCTCGAAGTGCTGGCGGACGCGGTCTGTTCACCCAATCCGGTTCCCCCAAGTCTTTGTCAGCCAGACCGACCGCGGCGTGGCCTCCGGGTACAGCGAGCGGCAGACCGCATAGCCCGCGCACACGACGACCAGCGCCAGAAAGATCGAGTAAGGCACGCCGAACGAGCGGAGCACCGCGTCGACGGCGGCAACGGCCACGGCGTAGAGCACGCGCCCCGATGACGTGCCCGGTGAGGTCATGGGGTCGGTGATCATGAAGAACGTGAACAGCAGGAAAGCGCCGCTCACCATGCTGGCGTACACGGAGTAGATGCTCGTGAGCTCCAGCACGCTGCGCGCGAGGCCGAACGCGGCGAAGCTCGCCACGAAGGCGGCCACGAGATGCAGCCGCCTTACCCGGTAGATGATGAAGAAACCGAGGTTGAGGATCAGGAAGAGCATTACCCAGGAATCCCCCCACTGTCCGGGCGTGACGCGCCCCTCCGCCCACGGAATCGCCAGGGCCACGACCAGCCCGAAGTTGGAAGGGTTGAACACGTGGCGACCGCGCACGCGGATGAAGTGCTTGGCGAGAACCGTCACTGCGCCGGCCAGCAGGAAAGGCCAGAGCTCCGGCGATCGCAGGAGCAAGCCCAGGCTGAGACCGGAGATCAGGGCGCTGGCGGGAACCAGTACGGTACCCGACCGCGAGTAGGAGAGCGCCGCGTCCAGCAGGCACGCCGTTAGAACGGCGGCTGCGACCTGGAGCCACGACACATCGAACCCGAGAACGAACTTACCGAGCAGGGTGAAGCTCGCCAGGATAGCTATCTGCATCAGCCTGGGATCGGCTAGCGTAGGATATACGAGTGTCGGCGTTCCGCCCGTGGTGTCCCGTGACAAAGCTTATTCCTCCTGCGCCGCGAGCTCGCTGACCCGCTCTTTGATCGTTTCGGGCTGGATGTACATCTCGGGCACCGAAACCTCCTTCCAACGCATGCGGCCCTCCTTATCGATCAGGAACATCGAGTGCGCGGAGAGCGGTCCCATGCCACCCGGTAGGTCGTAGACCCCGTACGCCTTGGAGACCTCATTAGAGGTGTCCGTCATGATCGGATAGGTGATGTTCAGTCTCTCTGCCAGCGGGTCCGTGATCTGCATCGGTTGCACCGTGGCGGCCACCACCGCGGTATCGTATTTTTTGGCGAACTCGTCCCGCATGCTTTGCAGCTCAACTAGCTGCTGTTCGCAGGGTGCTCACCCGGCGTGCTCGTAGAAGTAGAGCAATACGTTCCGCTTTCCCCTGTAGTCGTTCAGCGACACGCTCTCGCCAGTGGTCGAGGGCAGATCGAACGCAGGCGCAGTCTCACCTTCTTGTGCACCCTCGTCCGAACCGCCAATCTGCATCAATCCTACAAACACCGCGACGACGCCGAACGCCGCGAGCAGGGCGAGCGCAAGACCCATCAAGGAGATGGGCTGGCCGGAACCTTTGACCTGCCTCGTCTCTGTATCTTTTTTCTGGTCCACTTCGTGAACTCCTTTCGACACCATGTCCATTCATCTACCGTACGGGTTCACTCCTCTTGCCCCGATGATCTGGCGCGGAAGGTCCGTGCGAAACGCTTGCGATCCGGTCTCCGCGCGAGGTCTCGACTACGTTCCTTCGGACGAACCGTTATGAACGCGAGGATTCGTCTGACCTGCGGTTAGTGCGTGAACGGACAAGCCTGTTCTGCTTCGGGAAAGAAGGCGAATAGCCTAGCGGTCGCTAGACGGTTTGGAAGGCTCTGGGAGGTGGAGGATCGGGTGAAAGGTAGAGACCGGTGAGCCTCGGATGATCAGCCGCGGGACGATGCCCGCGGAACGGGAGGAATGCGAACGTCGCAGTGGCAACCGCCAACACGGCGAGCGGGCAACACGCAGCCGATGACCCGGTGGAAGCTGCGGACGAAACCTGCGCAATCTCCGGGCAGCCACCGTCGTCGCAGAGGCCCGCCCCGTCCAGGTAGGGATATAAAGCTACGAAGGCGGCCACTAGAGCGGCGAGGAAGAGAAGTAGTGGGCGACTCATGCTTACAATGGACCGAAGTCTATCGTCTAGTCTGCCGGACGGCAAACCCTCATCCACGAAACAATCATGGGCCGCCCCGTCCGTAGACTCCATCCAAAATTCGTCTCTTCCCGCCACGGGAAGCCCATGCCCGTGGGGTGTACGCTGGCGTAACCCTTGAGTTTGTCTTTACCATTATCCTCGGCGTCGGGGACGGGATCGGGAACGATTCTCTTCAAGGAGACTCTGGCATCCCGCACCACCCTCCCTGGCGTGAGCCGTATCTACAGTTGGTTGTCGCGAGTCCTTTAATTCATCGCCTTCCAGCTATTCCCACCGTCCTCACTACGGAACATGAGCGCCTCTTCACCGTCGAGCGCGCCAGCGTAGACGACTTTCGGGTTGCCCGGAGCTACCGCCACCGTCGATATAGAGCCGGGCAGTTCGTCTCCGGCCGGCTGCCAGTTCCCGCCTCCGTCGGTGCTCTTGTACACCTGGCCGCCGCTGGCGGCGTAGAAAGTGTCGGGGTTCGCTCGATCCTGGGAGACCCATGTCGCCATGCCGCCCGGTATGGTCCCGGCTTGCTCCCAAGTCTTGCCTCCGTCGGTGCTCTTCTGGAATCCACCCTCCATTGCGGCCAGGTAGAGAGTGTTGGAATTCTTGGGATCTACCAGGATCGGTCCCATGACGGACACCTCACCGTTCACCTGCTCCCAGCTATCCCCGGCGTCCGGGCTACGATACAAGCCCGCGCCGGCGACGTAGGCGTAGAGAGTGTCGGGGTTCCGCGGATCTATGCCCAGGCCGTGCACGTCGGTGGCGGGCAGGCCCGAGTTGTCCAGGCTCCAGCTTTCGCCGCCGTCCTCGGAGCGAAAAAAGCCGGGATGGCCGGCGATGTACGCCTGCTCGGGATTGTCTGGATTGACGACCCAGCCCATCGGGTCCGCGCCGCTCAGGTCTTCGATCTGCTTCCAGGTCTTGCCGCCATCCTCGCTGACGGCCCCGCCGCCGTGGCCGCCGACCATCACCCTTCCGGTCTCCACCGGGTCCACCGCCATGGCGTGGAAGTCCCCGCCCACGTAGGGTCGGCTCGCCGCGCCGGATCCTCCCGGTCCGGCGGACAGGAAGACCACCACCGCGAACGCCGCCAGTACGAGCGCCCCGAGAGACCCCCAGATGGCGACGTTCCTCCGCCGTTGCCGAGCGGCCTCGGCGTCGAGCCGCTGCCGCTGTTGGATGCCTCGCGTCTTCCGGTCCGATGGCCCCTTATTCTTCATTTTGTCGCTCAAGATCGTTCCTCTCCGATTCGTTCCGACAGTTTCCTCTACGCGCCCGGTCTGGGCGTTCCGTTACTCCTTACCGCGTGTCCCCGCTCCTCGAAGACCGAGTCTCGTCCCGCTCCATGGCGCTGATCTGCTCGGCGAGGTTCGTCTGCTCCGTCCGTAACCGCGCGAGTCGCTCGTCGCGGGTCAGGCCGGCGTCCGTTTCCGGGGTCTGCGACTCATCACCTTCGCCGCCATCACCCTGCATGCCCTTCATCATGAAGACCATCGAGAGCGGGCAGATGGCGAGCACCAAGAACGGAAGCGCCGCCACCGCCAGGTCCGGGGCAATGGCGTAGATCCCGGCGCCCAATGCCCCCAGCCCGGCTATCACCTTCCAGTTGAGGCACATCTTCAACATCCGCATTACGTTTGTCCTCCTTCGGAGTAGTTGGTTTGCGTACAACACTTTCTTTTGCGTTCCCGGTGTCCGGCCCTCACGCGGGTTGTCGGTCCAGACGCCTGGCGGACTGCATCCGCCAGGAGATGAGCGGCACGGTCAGGATCAATAGCGCTAGGGCCACCACCTGCGCCTCTTGGAGCCCGAGGAACCAGATCTGCTCGGTCCGGAAGAACGTCAGAAGGAAGCGTCCCACGGCGTACACACCGACGTATGTCAAAAACAGCATCCCGTCGGCTTTGTAGACGCCCCGCAGCTTCCAGAGCAGCCCGAGCACGGCGAAGTCGAAGAGCAGTTCGTAGATGGGGTAGGGATGGAGCGGTTGGCCGAGTAGCTCCGGAGGGACCATGGTCGCCGGGTTGGTGTAGACGAAGGCCCACGGGACGTCGGTGGGGGCGCCCAGGGCGTCGCCGTTGGGGATACAGGCGAGCCGTCCGAGGCCCTGGCCCAGGATCAGACCCGGAGCCGCCGCGTCCGCCGTTCTCCAGAACGGGAGCCCGTTCAGCCGAGCGTAGAGGAAGCCGGCCAGGACGCCCCCCACGAGACCGCCGTAGACCGCGAGCCCGCCCTCCCAGACGTACAGGACTCGCACGGGCTCGTCCGCGTAGAGGTCCCAGCGGTCGATCACGTGGAAGAGCCGCGCCCCAACTATCCCGCCTAGCAGACCCCATAGGATGAGCGCCTGCATCCTCTCGGTGTCGATGCCTTTGCGCCGCGCCTCGCGCAGCCCGAGCCAGCCGCCCGCGAGGACGGCCAGCATGAAGAAGAGGTTGTACCAACTGAGCATAAACGGTCCCCACTGGGCGATCATGGGGTCAGTGCTGATGGTGATGCCGTTCAAACGTTGTCTCCGATCACGGGTAAGGATGGAACCGGCCGGGTGTGTTGGCGGCAACACACCCGGATTGCAAATGCTGTTTGCGGTCCAAATTCTCGCCGCTCTACCGCTCTATTGGGGCGCGAACGGCGTTGCCCCACTCGGTCCACGAACCGTCGTAGTTGCGGACGTTGTCGTAGCCGAGCAGGTACTTGAGCACGAACCACGTGTGGCTCGAACGCTCCCCGATGCGGCAGTAGGCTATTACCTCATCGCCCTCGGAGAGGCCGGCTTCGCCCTCGTAGATCTCCTTCAGTTCGTCGGCGCTCTTGAAGGTGCCGTCCTCGCGTACGGCCCGCGCCCACGGCACGTTTGCCGCGCCGGGGATGTGCCCGCCGCGCATGGCGCCCTCCTGCGGGTAGTCCGGCATGTGGAGCAGCTCGCCCGAGTACTCGCCCGGGCTCCGCACGTCGACCATCGGACCCTGCTTCTCCAGGTGCTGCTCCACGTCCTCTTTGAAGGCCCGGATCTTCTCGTCGTCCCGCTCGGGAACCGGATATTCGCTCTGCTCGAAGGACGGCACTTCCTGGGTCATCTCGCGTCCCTCGGCCTCCCACTTGATGCGCCCACCGTCCATCACCCGGACGTTATCGTGGCCGAAGAGCCGGAAGACCCACAGCGCGTA
>JBARZM010000016.1:0-21610 GCA_049650095.1 Rubrobacteraceae bacterium
AGGTGCGAGCGCAGCAACTCGACCACCGGACCAGGGCTCTGGCCGGCCACGAGCCGGAAGTCCATCTTCACGAACGCTTCGGATGGGACGATGGTCTTGGCTCCCGGATCGGTGTAGCCGGATTCGATGCCGGCGATGTTGGCCGTCGGGCGCAGCAGCATCTCTTTCAGCGCGTCTTCGCCGGTGAGGTTCCGGTCGAAGGACTCGACGCCCCAGGAAGTTTTGAGGCCGGCTTCGTCGAACGGGATCTTCTCGATAGCTTCCAGGTCTTTCTCGGAAGACGGTTCGATCAGCTCATTTAGTCCATCTATTGTGATCTCACCATCCTCGTCTTTGATGGTCCGTAGCGCCTGCACGAGCCGCCAGGCGGGGTTGGGAGCGAGGCCGCCGTACATGCTGTGCAGGTCGTGGCTCGCGCCTTTTGCGCGGAGTTCGACGTAGGCCATGCCTTTGGTGCCGCAGAAGATCATTGGTCGCCCGGCATCGTCCTTCATCGAGCCTTCCCAGATGCAGGCGTCGGCGGCGAGCAGGTCCGCGTTTTCGTGGACGAACGGGGCCAGGTTCGGGCTGCCGACTTCTTCTTCGCCTTCGATCAGGAACTTGAGTTTGAACGGCGGCTCGCCGTGCTCCTCTATATATAGGCGGAGCGCCTGGATGCGGGCCATCACGTCGCCCTTGTCGTCGGCGACGCCGCGGGCGAAGATCGAACCATTCCGCACCGTGGGCTCGAACGGGTCGCTCTCCCACAACTCCAGCGGGTCCGGCGGCTGCACGTCGTAGTGGCCGTAGGAGAGAAGGGTCTTCTCGCCCTCCCCGATCTCCGCGTAGACCACAGGATGCCCTTTCGTCTCCATCAAACGCGCTTCGGCCCCGGCTTCTTCCAACTTTCCGCGGACCCATTCCGCGTATCTCCCAAAGCCGTTCGCGCCCTCTGGCTGGGCAGAGATCGAGGGCATGCGCAAAAACTCTTCCAGCTCGTCCCGAAAGTCGTTTTCGAGTCTTTCTACACGTTGTTCCAGGCTCATCTTAGAATCCTCCGTATCGCCTGCCGAGAGGTTAGCATCTCCACCGCCCGCCGGGGACCGTCCGGGTGAAACGGCGGCTTGATGAAGGTTTGTGCCGACTGATATATTTACGGATAACCTTATGCCTGACGAACAAAGACCTGGAAACGAGCCGGCACGCCGTCGCGGACAGCGCGTCCAGAAGTCTGGCGAGATGGACGAATTCTGGTCGGGCATAGGCGTGGATATAGAAGGCATGAGCCCGAAAGCCCAGGCGGTAACGGGCATCGTGACCGGTGGTGTGATCCTGCTGGCGGCCGCGACGGTCCTGATTGCCGTCCCTCAGATGTGGTGGCTGATCTTCGTGTTCGGGTGGGCGGTCTTTCCCGCTTTCGGCGTGTTCGCCCGTGGAGTAGCCGGCCTGATCGACTCCAAACCGGATCGTCCGGAGATGTCGCCGGCCAATGGCCGGGAGCGCGAGTTGCTGGGGGCGATCAAAAACCACGGCGAAATAACCCCGGTCCAGGCCGCGATGGAGACTTCGCTGACGGTCGCCGAAGCGGACGAGATGTTGGGCGGTTTGGCCGAGGGGGGGCACCTGGAGGTCCGGGTGCGGGGTGGGGGACTTTTCTACGCCCTGTGGGACCGGGAAGACACCGGGGCTTCCGGGGAGCTAGAGGGGCGGTAAAAAGGTTTGGAAACTGCGCCGTCATGGTATTATTCAGGGTCCAGAAGGGTTCGGCGCACGCGAGCGGGAGCGTAGACAGAGACCTTAGGTTTATTTATGGAAGAACATAGAATCCCAGAGACGCTCGAAGAGGCTTATCGGTTGCGGGATGCAGCCGAGGGTTTGCCCGCGTGGGACTTCTACCAGGAGCATGTCTACCGCCTCCGGCGGGAGGAATACCGGACACGAGGAATAAGGACGGAGATCTCCTCGCGCCGCCGCGAGCGCCAGAGCGCGATCGAGTTCTCCCGCGAGATGTTTTTCCTCGAAGTTGCGGAGATCTCCAGCGAGGCGCTATCCGGTCGAGAGGCCCGTCTCGCCCAGCAAGAAGCCCGGCGCTACGCCACCCGCCTCGATACCCACGCTTTTCTAAAACAACTCGCCTCCCCGCACTCCGGGGCGGTTGACCTGTACCGCCGTAACTACCTCCAGCTGCTCCGGCTCGGGAAGCCGCCAAACGAGGCTTACTATCTCTCCAGGGTCATAGGGCTCGCCGGCGAGGAAGAGTTCCGGTGGTCAGTGGACAACGTGCAAGACACCGGCTACCCGAAAGGCCGTTTCCCATACTTGGTCGAGAAGACCGCCATCCAGATCCGGGACCTGCCCGGCGGCATGATCCTGATCCTCCTGACCTTCTTCGCCTCGCTCTTTGCCTTCGTGTGGGCGACCGGAGCCTGGGGCGAGGCCGGCGCGGGCGCCATCTTCTTTATTTCACTGGGCCTCGTCGCCGCCGGGGCCCTGATGCTGGTCTCCGCCGTGTTTATAGTGACCTTCATCCGGTCGATCAATAAGTAGAAGGCCCTGGCGCCCGCGCAGCGCCCGCGTAGCGCCCGCAGAACGATTAAAGTACCCGCCCTCCCACGCCGATCACCTTCCCCGTAAAGAGTTACAAAGAAAAAAGGACGGTCCGATGAGACATGTGATGATGGTATTCGCGTCTATATTCCTCGCCGCGCTAGTCGCGGTGGGCGGGATGAGCCTCGCCCCGCCGGCTGCAGAGGCGGCCAGCAAGGGCTACGTAAAGAAATGCGGCGGCGGCAAGATCCTTCTGAACGCCAAAGAGAAAGAGACCTTCCTCCGGCACAACAAAATTCGCCGCGATCGGAACCTCAGGGCCTTCTGCGTGAATCCCGCTCTTCAAAGAGCGGCCCGGGCCCACTCCAGAGACATGATCCGCCGCGACTATTTCTCCCACGACACCAAAGGCCGGTACACTTTCGACCGGCGTCTGATCCGCTTCGGATATAGCCCGAAAGGCTACAAAAGCTACACGACCGGTGAGAATATCGCCTACGGGTCCGGCTCCTACGGCGCCCCCAAAAATAGGATGAACTCCTGGATGAAGAGCCCCGGTCATCGGAACAACATACTCGAAAGCAAATTTCGGGAGATCGGCGTGGGGACCTACACCGGAACCTTCAAGGGCAAAAAAGGCGTCACAATGTATACGGTAGACTTCGGAGCCCGCAGGAAATAGCAAGAGAAACTATCCACTACACGAAACCACCCCCGGAGCCTTTCGATGGCTGTCTTACACACAAACATTAAGAAAGTTTAAGAAATTCGGAAAAAAAACGACTTCTGGTGTTGACAGTGGAGGATAAAGATGGAAAACTACTTCCCGTAAAGGTAAACCCTCAGACATAGGAGGTAAGTAAGTTGAGGAAGTTGATGTTGCTGGCAGCGATGCTGGCTATGGTTTTGGTAGCCGCGGCTCCGGCCCTCGCGCAGGACGCGACTGCTGGCGACGATGGCACGGCCACTGGTGGAGACGTAACCACCACCGATACGCAGTACCAGAACCAGACTGCGGCCATCGTTCAGGATTGTCGGACTTATGTGAACAACGCTCAGTACGGTGACGCTGGTGGCGATATCGTCACGGGCATCAATGTTACCGGCGCGCAGTGCCAGGCGATCATAAACCAGGTGCAGGCTGGCGAAGATGCCAATAGCGCCGTGAACGCTGTTCTCGGTACCGACGGTACCGGTGGCGAAGTTGTCGACGACAGTGGAGTAGTTGTTTACGAGAACGGTGTTGACGACGACGCTGACGGCGTTGTCGACGAGGCTGACGGCTCCGAAGAGGCCGCCGTTGTTGCTGAGGCCGACGCTGGCGCTGATGCTGGCGCCGTCACCACGCTTCCGGACACCGGTGGCGCTTCGCTCTTCACGCTCGGCGCTGGCGCCCTGCTTGTTGGTGGTGGCCTTCTCGCCCGCCGCATCTTTAGCTAAGCAGTAACACCAAGTAACCCAAAGGGTTTACTGGGACGGGTCCCTCCGGGGGCCCGTCTTTTTAGTGCGTTCTTCCCGGTGCTTTCGCGTCACTTCGCGGCTGCGGGAACTTGTATTCGATGGGTGTTGTAGATATCCTCAAGTGCGGTGAGTGAGCTTTGAGTGGTGCGATCTTTAGAGTTTCGGCGGCTTTTCTGGTGGGAGCTTTGGTCCTGCTGGCCGGGTCGTTGTCTTTGTCTGGCTACTACCTCGACGAACAGCGCCGGTTGGCGGCGGCGGGGGACACGAACGGGGCCTTGGAAGATTTGAACACGGCGGCCCGGCTGGACCCTTTCGGCATAAGTCCACTGCAGGAAAAGGCCGTACTACTCCAACGCCAGGGGGATAACGAGGCTGCGGCGGAGACCTTGAGGGAGGCCGTCCGGCGAGACCCGAACAATTACCTACCGTACATGCTGTTGGGGTTCGTGGAGATGAACCGGCTAAACGACTACGATGCTGCCGCGCGGACCTTCCGGGAGGCGTTGGATCTCAATCCCAAGACTAGCCTAGTGAGGACGGGTCTGGCGCAATCCCTGGTAAGAAAAGGTGACCTCGAAGAAGCCGGGAAGCAGTACGAACGGCTACGGGAGGCCGGTAGCATAGCCCCGCAGGGGCTCTACGATTTGGGACGGATCTACGTGCGTACTGGCGAACCAGAAAAGGGTCGCGAGGTGCTTCAGGAAGCCAAACAACGGTCCCAGGCGGGTATAGAGAGCCTCGGCGAGGAGTCTCGCAAACAAAGAGAAGAGCTAATTCAGTCCATAGAACTGGCTATCGCCGACGCGTTGGTGGTACAGGGACGCTACGACGAGGCCCGGGAGATAGTGGCGAACAGCACTTCGGAGCAGGCCCCGGCGATATTGATGCTTCTGGACACGGACCCGGAGATGTACCGGGAGTCCGTAGAGGACAGTGAGATCTATTAGCGTACCGGTGGGCGATCAGGGTTGGCGGAGCGGGCAACGGGATGACTTTACTTTCTCTGAGGCACGGCACGTTCTGTGGAGCCGCCGCCGGCTGGTGCTGGGAACCGTAATCGTTTTCGTGATCGCATCGGTCGTCTACAGTTCGCTGCAGGAGCGGGTGTACACCGCCGAGGCAACTATCATGGTGACGCCGCAGGGAGGTTCGAGCCCGGACCAGGACACGGAGTCTTTCTTGCAAGGGGTACAAGGAACCGTTAGCACGGACGAGTTGCTCGCTGAGGCGACGCGGCAGGCCCGTGTACGGGCTGATGGGCGGGCCGGGAGGCAAGCTGACGTGGATTTCGAGCAGCGTTTGGAGGTTAGCCAGTTCATCCGGCAGGATAGCCAGAAGGCCGGGTTCCTGGTGAGTTTCTCGGCGTCCGGGGCCCAGGAGGCGGCACGGGGCGCCAATGCCTACGCGGATCTTTTCGTGCAACGGGTTGGAGACCTCAACGACCGGCTGGCCGGTGGTACGCTCGCCGCGGAGGCGGACGTGGAGCGCGGCGCACAGGAGCCAGGCTGGCCGTCGAGTCCGAGGCCTTTGCTGTACGGGGCGCTCGCCCTGGTGGCGGGCGTGGCAACCGGGGGAGGCGGCGCCCTGCTTCTGGATACCCGGACCCGTAATTGGCGGGGAGCGCGGGATGCCGAGATGACGCTTCGCGCCCCGGTGCTGGGTGTCATACCGGAGTATGCCCAGGACGGTGAGGAAGGATGAACCCGGAGACCACGCGTGACACCGGGGTGCGTAAGTTTTTGGCCCCATACTCGCCTCTGAGACCCCACTTCGAAGAGCTCGCCAATAACTTGCTTTCGGCCGGCGATCAAAGCCCCGTGCGCAGCGTGGTGGTTACCTGCCCGGAGGCCGGGGCTGGTTGTTCTAGCATATGCCTCGGCCTCGGCGCCGCGCTCTCCGGGCTGGGCCGCCGGTCGGCCGTCGTGGACTGCAACCTTTCCCGGCCCTACCTTCACCGGATCCTCGGCGAACCGAATTTCGTCGGCCTCACCAGCAGCCTCGAGGTTGGCAAGCCGCTCGAAGAGTCTGGCTTCGAGGCCGCGCCGGAACTACTGGTTGTCCCGACCGGCCCCGTGCCGACAGACCCGGCCTCTTGCCTGGAGACCGGGGGGTTCATCGAAGCCGTCCGGTCCCTGGAGGAGAGCCGGGACGTGGTGTTGCTCGACGCGCCGGTAGCCGACGGTGTGTTATCTTCGCCGACGTTTTCGAGGGGTTTTGATGGGATTTTGCTCGTGGTTCACGCTTCGCGGACTTCGAAAAACACCGCCCGGGCCGTGACGGACGACCTGCTGGAAGCCGGCGTGAACCTTCTGGGCGTGGTCTTGAACGGGGGATCTTGAGCCAGGACACCCTCTACCGGGGAGACCAGGAACAGCCCAAGAACCGGCGTACGGGCCGTGCGCTGGCGGCCGTGAAAGCCTTCGTGCTGCTCGCGCTGGTCGCCGTTACCGCCTACGGCGTTCTTAGAAGAGGGCTCTATCTGGACGACCTTTGGTTGCCGTTCTCGGTTGGGATATTCTTCTTGCTCTTTATCACCCTCTTCGCCCGGGGCTACTACCAGAACCTATCTGGATGGGTTTGGCTGCTGGTCTCGCTGCTGGCGGCCCTGGTACTCGTAAAAGGTCTCTCGATGACCTGGACCGCGAGCGAAACGCTAACCATAAGGGAGCTTTTGCGCTCGGCGATGTACCTGTCGGTTTTCGTGCTGGCGCTGGGTTCACTCTCTTCGGGCCGGCAAGTCTCGCCGCTGGTAGACGCGGCGGTTTTGATCTCCACCGCGGTCGCCGGTTACGGGATCATGCAAAAGATAAACCCGCTGCAATACACATCGACAACCCCGGACGCGGCCAGGATCGGCTCCACGATAGGATATGCAAACACGGTGGCGATGATAGCCGGCATGGGAATGGTACTGGTGCTGGCGAGGATGGCCGAGATGCGTAGCCCTCTCGGGCGCGGCGTCTACGCCGTACTCCTCTTGCTGCTCGGCACGGCCCTGTACTTCACTTTCTCCCGGGGAGGCTTGATCTCCATCGGCGTGGGTATCGTAGTCTTATTCGTTTTGGGTGGCAACCGGCTGCAGACCTTCGTCAGCCTGACGCTCGCCGCGATACCGCTTGGGTGGCTCCTCTATAGGATCCAGGATCTCGAAGCGCTCTTTGCCACGGAGCAGGCTAGCGACGCGCAGTTGCTGGCCGATGGATCGGTGTTTAGGACGGAGTTGCTCCTGGCCGCCGCCGGCGCCTTCTTGTTGCAGGTAGTCTACGCACTCCTGGCGAGACGTTACGAGCTCGTGCCCGAAGCCCGACGACTTCTCGGGGCCGCGGCTTTGGTATCGGTCTTGCTGGTCGGTGGGGCGGGGGTATACGTGGCTGGAGAACAACTCCTCGCGGACAACTTCTCCGAGTCCGTAACCGGCCGGATGCAGCAGCCCGACAACGCCAACGAGCGGCTTACCTCCGTAAGCTCCAACTCCCGGTCTCAGTACTGGCAGGTCGCCTGGGATTCCTGGAAAGAGAACCCCTTGCTGGGCACCGGCGCCGGCACCTTTCAGATCGCCTGGCTCGAAGACCGCCCCGGGTTCGGCAACGTAAAACAGGTCCACAACCTCTATCTGGAGCAGGGAACCGAGACGGGCGTGCTCGCCTTTCTGGCCGTCGCCGGCTTTACGGGTCTGCTGCTGGTCTATACCGCGCTGGCCGCCTGGCGTTCGGCCCCACTGGGCAACCGGCGTGTACTCCTCTCGGGCCTGGTGGCCGCCTTATCGGTGTATCTGTTCTCTTCGATCCTGGAGTGGCACTGGTACATCCCCGCTTCGACGCTACTCTTCTTCATCCTGGCCGGCGTGGCCGTCAAGTTCGCCGCCCACGCCCAGTGGACTTCGTCCGACGACGGCGTGGACCCGGGCGCCGGTAAATAGCGACGCCCGGGGTGTCCGTTGAAGGCTTGCGGCCAAAAGATTATTATCGTGCCCCATGACCGTGACCTCCAACCACATCCCGAGCCCCATCAGTAGGCTTCGCCGGTGAGTATCGGTCCACGCTCCCAAAAGGAAGAAGAATACGACGAGTACGTGGGGCGTATAGCCCGGGGCGTCGGTATGAGCTCTACCGGGCAGGGGGTAGGACGTTTGATCGGCTACGCCACGGCGGCGGCTATCGCCAAGATGCACGGTAAGGCCCAGCTTGGTTTCTACGCGCTCGGGATCGTAGTGCTGCAGGTGGCGAACATACTTTCCCAGTTCGGGATGGACAACGGCGTGGTCCGCTACGTGGCCCACTACCGGTCCGAGGACGACACCGCCCGGGTCCGGGGCACGATACTACAGGCTGTCGGGGTGACGTTCGGTCTCAGCCTGGTCCTCTCGGGGATCATATTCTTCGGCGCGGGCTTTCTGTCGGATACGGTCTTCAACAAGCCCTTCCTCGAAACCATGTTCCGCCTCTTCTCCGTGGCGTTGCCGTTCTTCACCCTGATGAGCATAGCGCTTTGGGCTACCCAAGGCTTCCAGACCGTCAAGTACGCCACGCTCGTCCGGGACATCCTCCGCCCGCTGGTCAACCTTATCCTGGTCTTCGTTTTCTATTTCTCGGGCGAGCAAATCCTCGGCGCGGTGGTCGCTTACATCGCTTCGATGGCCCTCGGAGCCGGGCTCGCGCTCTACTACCTGACCCGGGTGTTTCCGAAACTACTAGACCGGGAAACGGCCCCAATCTACGAGAGCCGGGCGCTCTTCTCGGTATCGGGGCCCATGATCATCGCCAACTTTACCCAGTATATAAACCTGTGGACCGCCCTCATAGTGCTCGGCATCTTTACGAGCGCGGGCGAAGTCGGTATCTACGACGTCGCCTCCCGGACGGCCACCCTATCGGCGCTGGTCCTGATCTCTTTCGGCGGTATCTTCTCGCCCATGATCTCCAGCCTCCACCAACAGGGCCTGACGAACGACCTGGGCTACCTGTACAGGGATGTATCCCGGTGGACGTTCACCGGCGCGCTGGTCTTCTTCCTGATCACCGCCCTTCTCGCCAAAGACATCATGGCATTCTTCGGCCAGGACTTCATAATCGGATGGCCGGTGATAGTGATCGTGGCCGCCGCCCAGCTTTTCAACTCTTCCGTCGGACCCACGGCCCGCGTACTGGCGATGACCGGGCGCCAGAGGATGGTGATGACTGCCACCGTGAGCTCCGCCATAGTAGCCGTAGCCGCAAACCTCCTGCTCGTACCGCCTTTCGGTATCTTCGGCGCGGCGATTGCCACGGCAACGGCCCTCGTGGTGTCGAATACTTTGAGCCTGTTTTTCGTGCGCCGCTTCCTGGGGTTCTGGCCGTACGAACGCAGCTACATCAAACCCCTGGCCGCCGGGCTCGCCGCCTGCGCGGGCGTATACCTGGCGCGGCTCGCACTGCCCGGATACGAGGGGCTTCCGGCGCTAGCCCTCTTTACCCCGGTGTTTCTAACAGCCTTCGCGGCGACGCTCACCGCGCTGGGCCTCAGCCCCAGCGACCGGCAATTTCTCACCTCTTTTTGGACGGCCGTTCGGCGTAACCTCAAGCGGAGCGTTAAGGTTTGACGGAGGTTAACCGCTTGTGGCGCGCCGGGGGCAGGCTCTCCGGAAGCTTATACCTGGACTTGGACCGGGATCATCGGAGTTCGGTATTTCTGGCCGGTAGTGGACGGAGCGGTACCACCTGGCTCTCGGAGATCATCAACCACGACAACGAGTATCGTTACATCTTCGAGCCTTTTTACCCGGACAAAGTAGGCATCTGCAAGAACTTCCGGCGCAAGCAGTACTTGAGGCCGGACGATACGAGGGAGGAATATCTCGGGCCCGCCAGGACCGTACTCTCCGGCGGCCTGAGAAACGCCTGGTCGGACCGTTTCAACCGGAAACATCTTGCCCGGCGGCGACTCATAAAAGACATAAGGACCAACCTCCTGCTGGGCTGGATGCGCGCCAACTTCCCCGGTATGCCCCAAATCCTGCTGCTCCGACATCCCTGTGCCGTGACTAACTCAAGGCTAACCTTAGGGTGGAAGGACATACTCGACGAGACGATGGAGCAAAAAGACCTGGTAGAAGACTTCCTGCAGCCCTTTGAAAAGGAGATCCGGGCCGCCAAAACTCCCTTCGACCGGAGCGTCTTTCTCTGGTGTATCGAGAACTATGTACCTTTACGTCAGATTGATTCCGATTCCGTACACATAGCCTTCTACGAGTCGCTTTGTGTGCGACCCGAGGACGAGGTACGACGGTTGGTCGCTTTTCTTGGTAAAGACCTCGATGAAAAGGTCTACCGGGGCATCGGAAGGCCTTCATCTTTGAGTCGCCGGGATAGCGCGGTCGTGATTGGAGGGCGTTCGGTAGATAGTTGGACGCGGTCGGTAGGTAGTTCCCGGCGAAAGAGGGCCGCCGGAATACTCGCGCTCTTCGGGCTCGACCGGATCTATGGTCCAGATCCCATGCCCGATCCGGAAGGCGTTCGCGGGCTGGCGAAGGCCGGATGATGCCGGGGGCGGTTTTGGATCCCCCGCCGGTGGTAGTTCTCTCCGGGATCCGGTGGGACTTTCTCTGGCAGCGGCATCAGATACTCGCTACCCGCTTCGCCCGCGCCGGCTACAAAACGGTGTTCGTCGAGACGACGGGCCTCTCTACGCCTGGATTGGATATCTCCACGCTCCGTAAGGTGGCCTCCCGCCTCCGGCGTTCGGGAGGCGGGGGCGAGAGGTATCTCGGAGAACCAAACCTGACCGTCTACTCGCCACTCGTCGCACCACCGACCTGGAAAGCGTTTCGGTTTTCGAACCGGCGGCTCCTCCTACCTCGGGTGGCTCGGGATGTACGAGGCATCTGTGGCGGTGTCCCCATAGTAGTAGCGTATCCGCCGACCCGGACGACGTTGGATCTCATCTCCGGCCTCCAGCCCCGGCTGCTCTACTACGATTGCTCGGAGGACTATGAGGGGTTCCCCGGCGTCCCGAAAGACATAGCCTCAACCGAACGCGAGCTTCTCCGGCGCGCCGACGTGGTCTCTTGCACCTCTCCCTCCCTGATCGAGAAGGTAAAACCTCTGCGCCCCGACGCGTTTCCAAGCGGTCCGGGGGTAGACTACGGGCAGTTCGCGGCTCTGCAACGGGAAGATCCCGGGCAGGTCCGAACCGTCGGTTATTTCGGCCATCTTGGCCGGGAGCGCATAGACTTCGCCGCCTTGCGGGCCGTTGCCGAAGCCGGCTTTACCGTGCGGCTAGTGGGGGACGTAGGCGACGTAGACCGGGGTTTTTTGGACAATCCGAGAGTAGATCACGTGGGGGAAGTCCCGCACCGGAAGCTTCCGGCGGCGCTCGAAGGCGTCGATGCTTTCATACTCCCTTACCGGGACAACCGCTTGACCCGGGGCATCTCACCCGCCAAGACCTACGAATGCCTGGCGACGGGCAAGCCCGTGGTGGCGAGCCCACTCCCCGCCCTACGGGATATCGGGGACCATTTGTATCTCTGCGAAGCCCCGGAGGACTTCGTGGCGGCGCTGAAAAACCTGGAGAGCCTGGAGACCAAAGAGAAAGTCCGGGCGCGGTTGGACCTCGCCCGGAGGAACTCCTGGGACGCGCGTTTCGAGGAGATCGAAGGAAAGATATGGAACGTTCTAGAGACCGTATAGAAATACTCGGCGTCGGCGTAGATCCCCTGACGGTGGACGAACTCCACGCGGAGATCGGGCGCGAGGTTCGGGGAGACGGTCACGCCCTCGTCCTCAACGCCAACGTCCACTGCCTGAACCTGGCGCACTCGGACCCCGCGCTGCGGGACTTTCTAAACGACGCCGAAATAGTCTTCTGCGACGGGGCTGGCGTGATGCTCGCGGCGCGGCTACTAGGACGATACATCCCCGGGCGCATCACCTACGCCGACTGGATCTGGCATCTCGCCGCCTACGCCGCCGCCGAAGGGTTTACGCTCTACTTCCTCGGCGCCCGGCCCGGCGTCGCGGAGAAAGCCGCCGGGAAGCTCGAAGACCGGTACCCGGACCTGAAAATCTCCGGAATCCGGCATGGCTACTTCGACCGATCCCCTAGCAGCCCCGAGAACGAAGCCGTGATAGAGGAGATAAACGCCGTTGCGCCCGACATACTCCTGGTCGGTTTCGGCATGCCGCTCCAGGAGCGGTGGCTGATGGAGAACTGGCGCCGGATCGACGCCCGCGTCGCCCTCACCGGAGGGGCCGTCTTCGACTACGTCTCCGGCGAACTGCGCCGGGGTCCGCGCACCCTGACCGACAACGGTTTCGAGTGGCTGGCGCGGATGATCGTGGAGCCCCGCCGGCTCTGGCGCCGCTACGTGGTGGGCAACCCGGTCTTCTTGTCGAGGGTCATCCGGCAGAGGCTGAATAACCGGCGCGAGGCCCGGCGTAAGAACAAGCAAAACTCGTAATACCGGGTTCACCCCGGGCGGCGGCGGTATACTGCCCCGGGAAGGAGCCTAACGCGGAACATGAGAGACACCCTAAAGAAACTACTCAACATCCCGACCTTGCGGCGTTTCTTGAGCGTCGCGGTACTGATACTCGTGGACGCGGGCTCCCTGGCGGCGGGCGTCCTCGGGGCGGAATACCTCTTGGGCGGCGGCGACCGGGTGGGGGAGGTTCGGGTGCTCGTGCCGCTGCTGGTGGGTGGTTGGGTGGTTATCTTCGCGGCCCACGACCTCTACGACCGGGCGCGTACCCGACGAGACCCGGGCGCGCTGCTCGGGGCGGTGCTCTCGTGGGCCGGGCTCGTGGTGCTCGGGTCCGTCGTATATCCCGAGAGTGGCCTGGATTTGGGGGAGGTCTTGCTGGCGGCCCTGTTCGCCCTGGTCCTCGCCGGGGTTTTGAGGTTCTTCTACGAGCAGGGGATAGAGTGGATCTACCGGCGCGGTTTGGGGCGCACGCCCGCCGTGGTGATCGGGAACCCCGAAGAGCGGGGCCGGGTACGCCGGACACTCGAAGGTGGTGCGGGATCTTATTACTGCGTGGACGAGATGGACCTCGGTGCTGGAACCATTGACTTGCCGGAGCTCCGGGAGACGCTGGACCGGACCGGGGCGAGCAGCGTCATCCTGGCCGGCGCCGAACGCCTGCCGGACGAGGAGTTGCTGGACCTTCTGCGCTCCGTGCGGCTCCGGGGAGTACGGATGAGGGTCGTGCCCGGCGCGCTCTCCCTGATGCGCGGACGGCCCGTGCTCTCCAACAACCTCGGACTGCCGCTTCTGGAGGTAGGCTATCCCCAGTTGGACAATACCCAGCGGGCTCTCAAACGCGCCCTGGACGTAGCAGGGTCCCTGGTCGGTATCCTCGTGCTCTCTCCGGTGCTGTTGGCGGCAGCCGTGGCGATTCGGTTTGATTCTCCGGGACCGGTACTCTTCCGGCAGAAACGGGCCGGGGTGGATGAAAAAGTCTTTATCTGCTACATGTTCCGCTCGATGTACGAGGACGCCGAGCGGCGGCAGGCCGAGCTAGAGGCCCGCAACGAAGCCGACGGAGCAGTGTTCAAGATCAAGGACGACCCCCGTATTACCCGCGTCGGGTACTTTATCCGGAAGTGGAGCGTGGACGAGCTGCCGCAACTCATAAACGTCTTGAAGGGCGAGATGAGCCTGGTCGGTCCCCGGCCGCTGCCAGTGCGAGATTTCGAACGGATGAGCGAGCAGCAGAAGCGGCGCTTGGCGGCGCTTCCGGGGATGAGCGGTTACTGGCAGATCAGTGGCCGCAGCAACCTCTCGTTCGAGGACATGGTCCGTCTGGACCTGTACTACATCGAGAACTGGTCGCTCTCGTTCGACATCAAGATCATCGTCAAGACCCTCGGCGCCGTACTCCGGCGCGAGGGCGCATACTAGCCCGGTGTTCCCGGGCTTATTTCTCTTGTAAGCTATACGAACTGGATGTGAATTTTGGGTTTGTACGGCCCACCCCGCGGGCGTCGCAAGCGTTTGGAGTTAAATCGGTGATTGAAGAGTTCAGGGTAGGAGTGGTCGGGGCCGGGTACGTCGGGCTGGTCACGGGCGCCTGCCTGGCGCACGTCGGCCACCGGGTTGTGTGCGTAGACAAGAACGAGGAGCGCGTCTCCGACCTCGAAGACGGCGTCATGCCGATCTACGAGCCAAGCCTGGAGGAGATGGTCTCGCGCGGCGCCGGCCGGGGCCGGCTTTCTTTCTCGGCCGACCTACCGGAGGTGGTGCGCGCATCCGATATCGTGTTCATAGCGGTGGACACGCCGCAAGGCGACGACGGTTCGGCGGACCTTTCGAGCGTCGCGTCGGTCGCCCGGAGCATCGGCCGGGCCCTGGCGGAGGCGGAAGCGGAGCCCGGGACCCGCAGGGAAAACCCGCTCGTGGTGGTCAACAAGAGCACCGTGCCCGTAGGGAGCGGGGACTACGTCTCGATGCTCGTGCAGGAGGGGGCGGAAGATGGCGGCGGCGCGGAGGTGGACTACCGGGTCGTGTCGAACCCGGAGTTTCTGAGGGAGGGGAGTGCGGTCTACGATTCGTTGTTTCCGGACAGGATCGTACTCGGGGCCAACAGGCGTGACGCGCTGGACCGGATGCGGGCGCTCTACGAACCGATAATCGAGCAGAGCTTCCCGTCGGAGATAGACCCGAGGCCCCGGGTTGCGGTCCCGTTCGTCACCACGGACCTGGTCAGCGCAGAGATGATCAAATACGCCGCCAACGCCTTTCTGGCCACCAAGATCAGCTTTATAAACGAGGTCGCCAACATCTGCGAGCTGGTCGGCGCCGACGTGTCGAGCGTCGCCGCCGGCATGGGCCTCGACGAGCGTATCGGGCCGCGCTTTTTGAACGCCGGTATCGGCTGGGGCGGCTCTTGCTTCCCCAAAGATGTATCGGCGCTGCGGTCCATCGCCCGCGAGTACGATTACGAGCCGGCCATACTAGATGCGACCGTCGCCGTAAACGTCCGGCAGCGCAAGCAGGTGATCTCCAAGCTCCAAAAGGACCTCCACACCCTCAAAGGTAAACGGATAGCCCTGCTCGGCCTCGCTTTCAAGCCGAACACGGACGACCTTCGGGAGGCGCCGAGCCTGGAGATTGCCCGCGCCCTGGCCTCCCTCGGCGCCCGGGTCGTCGGGTATGACCCCGTCGCGGGCAAGGCCGCAGCCTACCAGCGGCCGGATCTCAAGGTGGCCTTCGACCCCTACGAAGCCCTGGCCGGGGCCCACGCCGCCGTGCTGGTTACGGAGTGGGACGAGTTGCGGAGCCTGGACCTGGGCCGGGCCGCCGGCCTCATGGAATCTCCGAAGCTCCTGGTGGACGGCCGCAACGTACTGGACGCCGAAGCCGCCCGGGACAACGGCCTTTCGTATCGGGGCTTCGGACGTGCCTGAGAGCCGGGCGCTCGTTACCGGGGGAGCCGGTTTTCTCGGGAGCCACCTGTGCGAGCGGTTGCTCGCGGAGGGGCGGAGCGTCGTCTGCGTGGACAACCTCCGTACCGGATCTCTGGAGAACATAGAGCATCTGCGGAACGACCCGAACTTCGAGTACGTGAACCACGACGTTACCACCCACATAGACTGTCCCGGAAAGCTGGACGAGGTCTACCACTTCGCCTCCCCCGCGAGCCCGGCGGACTTCGAGCGCATCCCGATCCCCATACTAAAAGTCGGGGCCCTCGGTACCTACAACTCGCTCGGTCTGGCGAAGGCCAAAGGCGCGCGCCTGATGCTCGCCTCCACCTCCGAAGTCTACGGAGACCCCATGGTCCACCCCCAGCCGGAAGAGTACTGGGGAAACGTCAACCCCATCGGCATCCGGGGCGTCTACGACGAGGCCAAGCGGTACGCCGAGGCGATCACGATGGCCTACCACCGCCATCACGGCGTGGACACCCGCATAGTACGCATCTTCAATACCTTCGGCCCCAGGATGCGCCCCGACGACGGGCGTATGATCCCCAACTTCATATCCCAGGCCCTGGCGGGTGAACCTCTCACGATCTATGGCGACGGAAGCCAGACCAGGAGCGTCCAGTACGTGGATGACCTTATAGATGGCGTCCTGAAGCTCATGGGCAGCCCGGAGACCCGGCCTGTGAACGTCGGAAACCCGGTAGAGTACACCGTACGCGAGGTGGCGGAGCTCATACTGGAACTCTCCGGCAGTAGAAGCAAGATCACCCACGAAACCCTGCCCGCCGACGATCCCAAACAACGCTGCCCGGATATAACCCGCGCCCGGGAGGTTCTGGGCTGGGAACCTCGGGTTGAGGCCCGGGAGGGGCTCGAAGCCACCCTGCGCTGGTTCAACGCCCACCCTAGCGTTCGCCCCGGCGTTCGTCCCGGCGTTCGTCCCGGCGTTCGCCCGGGCGAGGCGGGTTCTTAGACGGCGGGTAGCCGGTCTCCGGAGCCGGTCTCCGGGCGGCATCCTTTAGAATATGGTTTTCCGAGCGTTATTGGGAGTAGAGACTGTTTGAGGCGGGGCGTAACACGCAGAGGTTTCTTGAAGACCGCCGGGGCCGGCGTGGCGGGCGTTTCCCTGCTCGGCACGTCGGCGCTCGGGGCGGGGTGTAGTACCTATCTTCCGAGTGGGGGGTCGAGGATGAACGTCATACTGGTTATTTTGGATAGCCTTCGTAAAGATCACGTGGGAGTCTACGGGAACGACTGGATCCAAACCCCCACGCTGGATGCCCTCGCCAAAGACAGCCTGCGCTTCACCCGGGCCTACCCGGAGTCCATACCAACCATCCCCGCCCGCCGGGCCATCCATACCGGCAAGCGGACCTGGCCTTTCCGGAACTGGATCCCCCAAAAAGGGGAGACGTTCTTCCCGGCCGGTTGGCAACGAATCCCCGAGGATCAAGTAACCCTCTCCGAAACCCTGAAGCCCGAAGGGTTCAACACCGCCCTCGTCACCGATACCCAGCACATGTTCAAGGCCTCGATGAACTTCCAGCGCGGCTTCGATGTCTTCGACTTCATTCGCGGCCAGGAGCGGGACCGCTACCGGTCGCCGCTGCGGGTCTCGCCGGACCAGGTAGACCGCTACACCGTGGACGGCAACGACGACAGCATGCGGGCCAAAGTCCGCCAGTATCTCGCCAACACGGCCGGCCGCCGTTCCGAGGAAGACTACTTCGCCCCGCAGGTCTTTTTGAGGGCGGCGGATTACCTGGAGGTCGCCCGCGAGGAGGCCCAGCCATTCTTGCTCGTCGTGGACAGCTTCGACCCGCACGAGCCCTGGGACCCGCCCAAGAAGTACGTGGACCTCTACGATGAAGGGTACCGGGGTGGCGAACCCACCGTCCCAAATTACAGTAACGACGACTGGATCGGAGGCCGCCAACTAGAACGCATGCGCGCCCTTTACGCCGCCGAGGTCACGATGGCCGACCACTGGCTGGGCAACTTCCTGAACCGGGTCGAGGACCTCGGCCTCACCGACAACACCCTGCTCATGGTCCTCTCCGACCACGGCATTTCCCTGGCCGAGCACAACGTCACCGGCAAGGTGGACCGGGGCCTCTGGCCCGAACTCACGGACGTGCCGTTCTTTATCCGGCATCCGGGGGGCAAGGGAGCCGGAGAGACCAGCGACTACTACGCCTCGACCCACGACGTGGCGCCCACGGTGCTGGGCCAGCTAAACGTCGAGCCCCAGCAACCAATGGACGGCCAGGACTTGTCCCCGATCCTGGACGGCGGGAGCCCGGAGCCGCGCCAACACTTCACCCTCGGCTACAACGACTACGCCTGGACGCGTGACGATCGCTACCTCATGTTCAGCCGCAACGACGGCTCAGATGCCAAACTCTTCGATCTGGAGAACGACCCGGACATGAACAAAAACCTCGCCGGAGAAAACCCCAGCATCGTAGATCGAATGTTCCAAGAGTACGTGCTGGCGGACGCGGGCGGCCCGTTGCCCAAGTATTAGGGATCGAAGATTAAGGACACGAAGCGTTGCCGCTAAAGCTACTCTCTGGGATCGTCCGGTGGAGCGCGCTACTTTGCGTGCCGGGCGGCGTTCTTTGGGCTCTCACGCCGCTTGGGATCTCGCTCTCGGAGTACCGGTTCTCGACCCCCGCCGTCTTCTGGAAACTCTTCCCCGCCGCCCCGCTGCTTTTGTTGTTCGGCCTGATCGGCCTGCGGTTTTGGCGGCCCCGGCGGACGGGATGGCCCGGCGGGGTGGGTTTCGCGCTGGCGGCGGCCGGGCTCCTCCTGATCGTCGTGGGTGACGTGGGGAAGTTCTGGCTCGACGTGGACGACACTTACCTGACGCTAGCCCCGGCCTACCGGGCTATGCGGATCGGTTTCCTGCTGTTCGCGCTCGGCTCCATAGTGTTCGGGGCCGCCGCCCTGCGCGCCCGGACGCTGCCCGGGTGGGGCGTCGCGCCGTTCACTATCTTCTCGGTAGGCGGGTTGGTGGCCGTGACGGCGGACTTTGGGACGATCGGGGCGACGCTCTGGGTACTGTTCGGCGCCGGCTGGGCCTGGCTCGGTTTTAGCCTTTTAGTGGAAGGGGTCTCAGCGGCCTGGAGGGGCCGGCGGAAGCCCCGGGCGGGCTAATCCGGGAATGTACCTTTATAATCTGTCGCCGTGACTTCGGAACAAACACCAGGACCCAACGACCCTCGGGCTAACCCCCGAGTTCCGCAGGACCCACCGGCGGGCACGACCCCCGGAGAGACCTCCGCAAACGGAGACTCCTACGTCGCCAAAGTCGCCCGGGGGGCCGGTATAAGCACCGTAGGCCAGGGAGTCGGGCGGATACTCGGCTTCGTGACCAAGGCTGCGATCTCCCAGTTCTTCGGGGTCGCGGCGTTCGGGTTCTACTCTTTGGGCGAGGCGGCGGTGAACCTGGCCCACATAATATCCCGCTTCGGCATGGAGAACGGCGTGGTGCGCTACGTCGCCCACTACCGGATCCACGGCGACACGGCGCGGGTGCGGGGTACGATCATCCAGGCCCTCCTGGTCTCTTTCGTCGTGAGCCTCGTGCTCTCGCTGGTCATGTTCTTCGGCGCGGGCTTCATGGCCGACTGGTACTACAAGGCCGGGGAGATGGCGCCGGTGCTGCGCGCCTTCGCCGTTACGCTGCCGTTCTTCACGTTCATGATGATGGTTCTTTGGGCTACCCAGGGCTTTCAGACGGTCACCTACGCCGCCTACGTCCAGCAGATGCTGCGGCCCGCCATCTACCTCGTGCTACTGCCTGTTTTCTACTTCGTCGGGGCCGGGTTGGTGGGTGTGATCTCGGCCTACGGGATCTCGATGTTGCTCGGGTCCATAATCGCCGTCTACTTCCTGCACCGGCTTTTTACGCCGCTCCTGGACCGGAAGGTTGAGCCGAAGTACGAGACGAAGGCGCTTTTCTCCGTCTCCCTCCCGATGGCCGTCACGACCGGCGCGCAGTATCTCAATACGTGGTCGGCGATCTGGGTGCTGGGCTTTTTCGCGGCCGGGGCGCCGGTGGGCATCTTTCAGGCCGCCGCCCGAACCGCCACGCTCTCGACCATCGTGCGCTTCGCTTTCAGCGGCATCTTCTCCCCAATAATCTCCAGCCTCCACGCCCAGGGCGACCGGGAGCGGTTGGGCGTTCTCTACAAAGACATCTCCCGCTGGGTCTTCACCGGCGCTTTCGGCATCTTCCTGGCGATCCTGCTGCTCGCCGAGGACGTGCTGGTCTTGGGTTTCGGAGAGCGGGCGGCGACGGGCGCGCTCGCCCTCGTCGTGGTCGCGTTCGCCCAGCTGTTCAGCGCCTCCGTCGGCCCGACGCCCCGGATGCTCGCCATGACCGACAACCAGAACGTGGTGATGGTCGCCACCGCGGCCGCCGCGCTCACCGGCCTCGCCGTGAGCATCGTCCTGGTCTGGAATGCCCCGACGACCGGGCAGAGGATACTGGGCGCCGCCATCGGGATGGCCGCCGGCATCGTCACCGAGAACACGGCTACCCTGATCGCCGTACGATACCGATTGGGCTTCTGGCCCTACAACCTGGCCTGGATCAAACCGCTCGCCGCCGGCCTCATCGCCGCCGCCGTCGCCTACGTCCTGTCGCTCGTGCTCTCACTGCCGGCGGTACTGGCCCTCCTCGTGGTGGGTGGCGCTTTCGGGGTCTGTTACCTGGCGCTGCTGCTACTCTTCGGCCTGAGCGACACCGACAAAGAGTTCCTCCAGGCTTTCTGGGACGTGGCCCAACGAAAACTTCGTCGAGGAAGGGGCTAAGCCTTGGAGCACGAACAGACGAAAGTCCTCTACATCGTCGGGCTCGGGCGGAGCGGGAGCACTATCCTCTCCAACAGCCTCGGCCAGATCGAGGGTTTCTCCTCCGTCGGCGAGGTCTGCTACATGTGGAAGCACAACTTTATCGAGAACCGCCTCTGCGGCTGCGGCCGGCCGTTCTACGACTGCCCGGTGTGGACGAAAGTAGTAGAGAAAGCATTCGGCGGCCCCGACGGCGTGGACGCCCGGCGTATGATCGGTCTCCAGCACTCCGCCGCCCGAACCCGCCACATCCCCCTGATGCTCACGAAGAACGGCTCCGAAACCCTCGCCCGCCGCCTGAACGGCTGGCTGGAAAACACGGGCTGGCTCTACGACGCACTGCAAAGCGTAACCGGAAGCCGCGTCATAGTGGACTCCTCCAAAGAGCCCGCCTACGGTTACGCGCTCGGCATGGTCCCGAATATAGACTTGCGAGTCCTGCATCTAGTCCGGGACCCTCGGGCCGCCGCCTACTCCTGGCTAAAGAAGAAGCCCCAACCCGACAGCGAAGACCTGGAATTCATGCACCGCTTCAGCCCAACGAAAAGCGCCGCCCTCTGGGACTCGTGGAACGCCGCCGCCGAAGCCCTCTGGCGCGGCGACCATTACATGAGGCTCCGCTACGAAGACTTCGTCGCCAACCCCCGGGAAAGCTTCACCCGGATACTAGACTTACTAGACGAAGAAGATGCGGATCTACCGCTAACCGGAGACCAGGAAGTAAAGCTCGGCGTAAGCCATACCGTCTCCGGCAACCCGAACCGCTTCGAGACCGGCAGCGTGGCGCTCCGCCACGACAAAGAGTGGACCGAAAAGATGAACCCGAAAGACCGTAACCTGGTCACCGGATTGACCTTGCCGCTACTCTACCGCTACGGATACCCGGTAACTAAAAGCTAAAGCTGTAGCGTTGCTCTTGCCAGGGGTCGCCGTAGTTGTGGTAGCCGTTGTTCTCCCAGAAGCCCGGTTTGTCTTCGGCGACCAACTCGATGCCCCGGATCCACTTGGCGCTCTTCCAGGCGTAGAGACGGGGGATCACCAACCGCATCGGAGCCCCATGCCCT
The DNA here is from genome assembly GCA_049650095.1 of Rubrobacteraceae bacterium. Lineage (GTDB taxonomy): Bacteria > Actinomycetota > Rubrobacteria > Rubrobacterales > Rubrobacteraceae > SIRX01. The sequence goes on from JBARZM010000016.1 coordinate 21,318, forward strand.
TGCTCTAATGACTCCCCGTTGTGATGCGTCGCAAATACCGCATCCTCTTCATACAATTCTTCGACCGGCACGTTCGTCGTATACCCGCCATCGCAGAAAGCCGAGAAAAAGTTGGCCTCCGGCTTCGGACCCGCTTTCTCCAAGAGATCCTTCGCCTTTACGCCACTCCAGACGTTGTCCAGTTTGCTCCACGACGTAACACAGTGCATGTCCGCTTTCACCTCGACGGTAGGAAGCTCGTTCCACTCTTCCCAGGTAAAGCCTAAAGGGTTCTCCACGAGACCCGAGATCGT
>JBARZM010000017.1:0-1831 GCA_049650095.1 Rubrobacteraceae bacterium
GGGCTTTCTCCGGGGTGCAGAACGAGAGCTACGTCTGCTTTGACGATGACCTCGCGGCCTGGGAACACTTCAACGCTGCCTACGAGAGGATCAAAGCCCGCACCACAACCAGCATCATCGAGCGGGCCCAGATAGAGGGTGAGTTCGACCCGCAGAACCTGCCCGCTTTCTCCCCGTCTCAGAAAGGCCGTGGCGCCGATGCTCCGAAGGTGATCCTTGTACAGGATGCGCCCCCCGAAACCTCCATAGTTCACCGCGCCGCCGCCAAGCCGCCCAAACGCTACGGCGGCATCTCCTCCGCAGTCCAGGCGAAGAGCGGTATGGCGAAGATCGACCGTACCACGGCCCAACGCGCAGTGACCTACGTCAGGAGCAACTGGCGTACCCGCGAGGAGAACCCCGAAGAGTCACTCAGCATCCATGTAGACTCCGGAGAGATCTCCCTCTCCGGCTGTCCCCTGAACCTGGATGCGCCGGAAGAGGAGATCGCCGCCGACGTGCGGGCGTGGGTAGCCTACTTCGACGGCTACCGGGTCTTTCGCGGCCAGCACGAGAAACTCGCCCGCGACTACTTTACCTTCTGGAGTTGGTTCTACGCCGGCCCCTTCCTCTGCGACCTTCGCAACGCGGCCCTCATCCGGGGCGACGACGTCTGGGACTACCCGCTCTACGGCATCCTCTACGGGAAGAGCAACTGCGGAAAGTCCGAGCTCATCAAGACCCTCCTGGCCTCCATGTTCGAGCGTGACACCTTCCCGCCAAACGACTGGTTCACCCGGGGCAACATCCCGGCCGTCATGGAGCAGAACCGCCGCTACCCGCTCGTCTTCGACGACATGGACAAGGGCCGCTTCGGCCAACACGCCGACGCTCTAATAAAAGAAGATCACGTCAGGCTCAAAGAGTACCCGCCCGTCGTCCTCTCCATGAACGCCGGCCAGGACACCTTCGACTCCGAGCTACGCAAACGCGCCCTCGTCATCTACACCGGCGCCTCGCTCCCTGACCACACCGGCGAAGCAAAGAAGCTTCGCCGCAGCCTCAAGAACATCAAGAAAGACCTCGGCACCGCCCTCTACCGCGAATACCTCGAACGAATGCTACCTCTGATCCGGGAGGAACTCGACGAGCCAGTGGATATCCTGGAACTCTCATCCTCCGTCCTGACGGAGATAATCTCCGAGCATCTCGGCTCACCTGACGACTTGCCACACTGGTGCCGCACGGTGACGATGGAGGAGTACGGCCACGGCCGCCACGACCGCGTGCGCGACGAGCTCATCCAGCAGTGGGTCCACGACCCGGCAGCGTGGAGCCGTAGGGGAGACAAGGTCGTCTTCCGCTCCGAGGACATCCACGGCACCATCACCAAGCTCAAAAGAGACATCCCCGACTACCTCTACGGCACCGGCTCCCGTGGCAACGTAATAGTCTTCGACGCCAGCGAATTAGAGAAGTTCCTCGGCGTGTCATTGTCGCCGGGCAGAGGACCTCTCAAGTCCCTGACCCGTCTCTTCCGCCGCTAACACGCCGCCTGCGGTAGATCCCGCTGAGTGCGAGCGCGAAGCGAAACTCTGTTCGGCGGGCCGCAGGGCGCCCCGGATGGTCGCCCAGAGCCCCTACGCGAGAGTTAGCGAGAAGCCGACCGTCGGAAGCGGCCAGCTCTCGCTTGCCGCCCGAGAGCGAAACTTCAAGAAACGGGACGCCAGGGCGAGCGCCCTCGCGTCCTTGAACGGGACTATTGTGTCCGGTCTGACTCCACAACCGGCAGGCTGCCGCCCGCCGAACCGCCTTCGCTGACGCGCTTTCCCTGACTTCCACCAGATAACCA
>JBARZM010000018.1:0-3042 GCA_049650095.1 Rubrobacteraceae bacterium
GGGCTGCCCGGGGTCCGTAGAAGAGGAGGATAAATGCCTGAAGATGCACGAAGTCTGATCAGGGAAGTTCACGAGCAAACCATGAGCAGCGCGAGAGACTTCTTCGGCAACTCGGTCGGTTCCCTCAAAAACCGGTTGGAGAAAGACCGCTCCCAGTTACAGACCCTGCTGGACCATCTTCCGGAATCTCAGGAGGATATACGCCCGCAGCTTCAGCAGCTCCTCGGCTCTTACGAAGACATAGAGTACATGATGGTCCGGGCGATCCAAAAGCAAAAGGTAGAAGAGACTGCGAAGGCCGTCCAGCCGCGGGAGGTTACGGAGCATCTACCGCCGGACAACACGTTGCTCGGTGAAACCACCGACGAGCAGGGCCGAACCGTTCTGCGCAGCATCGACGGGTCCGGAGTCATAATGGAGACAAAGCTCGGAGAATCCGGGGTCCCCGTGGGAGAAGAGATAGTCGGCACGGCCGACGAGCTACCGGCGGAGAAGAAATTCACCAGCGAAAACGGAGACCCGGTACTTATCGTGGAAGACGAATCCGGAAGATACATCAGCCTGACGCTCGACGAAGAAGGAGAAACCCTGAACCTCGAAGTCCTGGACGGGGCGGAGTGTTAGCCGGGACCTACTCAGGAAGGTCTGCCGTACCCGCCGCCGCCCGGCGTGTTGACCGTCACCGTGTCGCCCTCTTCTAGCTCGCGGCTCGTCTTTGGCGGTAGTTCCTCTTCGTTCAGCAGGTTCTTGCCGGTCTCACCGGGCTCGCCGCCTTCGAGACCCGCCGGGCCGTGGCGGCGGCGGTCGGTGAGGAGAGAGAGGCTGGCGGGTTCCAGGACGCGCATTTGACGAACTATGCCGTCACCGCCCGCGTGTTCCCCGGCGCCGCCGGAGCCGTAGCGAAGCTCGTAACGTTCGACGCGCATCGGATACTCCAGTTCCAGGGCTTCGGTGGGAGTATTGAGGGTGTTGGACATGCCGACGTGGACGCCGGAAGGACCGGCGCCGGTCTTGCTGGCTCCCTGTCCGCCGCCGATGGTCTCGTAGTAGGTCCAGCCGCCGCTACCCGACCCGCCGATGATCAGGTTATTCATCGTGCCCTGGCCACCGGCGACGAGCCCGGCGGCCCCCGACAGGGCGGAGAGGATAGTATCGGACACGCGCTGGCTGGTCTCGACGTTGCCCGCGACGACCGCCGAGGGGCTCTCGGCGTTCACCAGGCTACCTTCCGGGGCGTGGATGGCGAGGGGGGCGTAGGTTCCGGCGTTGGCCGGCACGTCGCCGGGGAGCAGGACCCGGAGTGCGAAGTAGCACGAGGAGCGGGTAACGGCCAGCGGGCAGTTCACGTTGCCCGCCACAGCCCCCGAGGTGCCGGTGAAATCTATCTTTATCTCGTCATCCTCTATCGTGACGGAGACTTTGATCGGGATATCGTCGGCGGTGGCGCCGTCGCCTTCGATCTCGCTCTCCGCGCCGTACTCTCCGTTGGGGAGGTCTTTTATCGCCTCGCGGGTCCGGCGTTCGGTGTAGGAGATCACCTCGTCGAAAGCGGCCAGTATCGTCTCCCGACCCCGACGGTCTATAAGGCCGGAGAGCCGGGTCTGGGCCAGGTTGTTCGCGGCGATTTGGGCCCGCAAATCGCCCAGCCGCAGCGCCGGCGTGCGGACGTTGGCGAGGATGAGGTTCAGGATTTCCTCGACGTATTCCCCCTCGTGAACGAGCCGCACCGGCGGGATGATGAGACCTTCCTGGTAGACCTCCCGCGAATTGCTCGGCATCGAGCCGGGGCTCATCCCACCGACGTCCGAGTGGTGGGCGCGGGTAACGGCGTAGCCGATAATTTCGTCTTCGTCCGCCACCGGCGAGACGAGGGTTATGTCCGGCAGGTGGGTACCCCCCGAATAAGGATCGTTGAGCGCGTACACGTCGCCGGGCGCGGGGTCTTTCCGCATTACGGCCGCCACGGCTTCGGGCATGGCGCCGAGGTGGACGGGGATGTGTTCGGCCTGGGCCACCATCCGGCCTTCGGCATCGAAGAGGGCGGTTGAGCAGTCGCGCCGCTCCTTTATATTCGAGGAGTAGGCGCCCCGGATCAGGACGGCCCCCATCTCCTCGGCGACGCCGGAGAGTGCGCTCGCCAACACGGATAGCGTTACCGGGTCGAGCTTTCCGTTACTCATCGCCACGCTCCAGGATCAGGGTTCCCACGCCGTCTATCTTCCCGCCCCAGCCGGGCCGCACCACGCACGTGGACTCCGCGAACTCGACGACCGCCGGCCCCTCGACCTCCGAACCTTTGCCCATCTTTTCCCGGTCCAACACCGGCGCCTCCACCCAATCGCCGTCGAAGTTGACCTCGCGTCGCCCGGTCTCCGCGTCGCCCTCCGGTTCCCGCTCGTCCAACTCCGGCTTGTCTACCGGGAGGGTCGCGATGAGGCGGAGGTTCACGAGCTCTACGGTCTCTTCGTCCATCCGGTAGCCGTACCGGCGTTCGTGGATACCGTGGAAACCGTCTTCCAGGGCATCCAGGTCCTCGGCCTCCACCGTTAGCTCGAAGGACTGGCCCGCGTAGCGCAGGTCGGCCCGGCGGGTGTAAGCGGGCTCTCCAAGATGTCCCGCCGCCGTTTGCTCCATCTCTTCGAAAGCGTCTTCCAGCCGGCTTTGCTTTACGCCGTCGAGGGACGAGAGGAGCGGGGCAACGTAGTCGCGGCGCACGTCGGAGACGGCGAGGCCCAACGCGCTCAAAACACCGCTGGCCCGGGGCACGAGCACGGTGGTCATGCCGAGCTCCTCGGCCAGCGCGCAGGCGTGCAGCGGACCGGCGCCCCCGAAAGCCACCAGGGCGAACTCCCTCGGGTCCAGGCCCTTCTCGACGCTGATGACCCGGAGCGCCCGCACCATCTCCGTGTTGGCCACCTGCAGGACCCCGAGCGCCGTATCCTCTACGTCCATACTCGCGGCGTCTCCGACCCGCCGGAGGGATTCTTCGGCGAGCTTTCGGTCCAGGGCCACCTCGCCGCCAAGCTCCGCGCCGTCTTGCAG
>JBARZM010000019.1:0-3191 GCA_049650095.1 Rubrobacteraceae bacterium
CGCCTCACCGGCTCGAGCGACCTCTACGAGCACGGCGGACGCAGGCCCTATGCCAGCATAAACTTCGTAACCGCCCACGATGGGTTTACCCTTCAAGACCTGGTCTCCTACAACGAGAAGCACAACGAGGCGAACGGCGAGGACAACAACGACGGCGAGAGCAACAACGAGAGCTGGAACCACGGCGAGGAAGGGCCTACGGAAAACGCCGATGTCCGCCGTCTCCGCAATCGTCAGAAGCGCAACATGCTCGCCACGCTGCTCCTTTCTCAAGGGGTGCCCATGATCGTCTACGGCGACGAACTCGGACGCACCCAAAACGGAAACAACAACGCATATTGTCAAGACAATGAGATAAGTTGGATCGACTGGGACCTATCCCCGTCGGACAGGACCTTTCTCGCCTTCGCGCGGCGGATGATCCGGCTCCGCAGAGAGCATCCGGCTTTCCGGCGGCGGCGGTTCTTTCAAGGGCGTAAAATCAAAGGCGCCGGCGTAAAGGACGTAACCTGGCTCACTCCTTCCGGCGATGAGATGAGCGACGAGGAGTGGGACAACTCCTACGCCCGCTCGCTGGCGCTCCAGATGGCGGGCTACTCAGAACACCAGTACGACTCGGAGGGACGCCCGGAGATAGACGACGACTTCCTGATGCTCTTCAACGCCCACCACGAGGAGATCCCCTTCAAGGTTCCCAAAGGCCCGGAGGATACCCGCTGGGAGGTTATAGTAGACACCAGCCACGCGGCGGGCCTCCGCCCGGACGGTTTCTTCAAACCGGGCGACGAGTATCTGCTGCAGGCCCGGTCCATGGCCGTGCTCATCGACCGCCAGCCCGAAGTCGAGGAGGAGGACGAGTGAGGCGGCGCCACCGCATTCCCTTCGGGGCCGAAGTACGGGAGACCGGGGAGACGAGCTTCACCCTCTGGGCCCCGGCCGCCGACGGCGTGCAACTAGTCCTGGTAAACGGAGACAACGAAGAAAAGATCCCCATGCAAAGGGGCGAGGGCGGTGTTTTTGGCGTGAGGGCCGAGGCCGACGCGGGCACTCTTTACCGGTACCGGGTCGATGGTGAGCAAGACGTCCCGGACCCGGCATCCCGCTATCAGCCCGAGGACGTACACGGCCCGAGCCAGGTAGTAGACCCGGAATCCTTCGACTGGCAGGACGAGGATTGGAAAGGCCGGCCCTGGGAAGAGACGATCCTCTACGAGCTACACGTCGGGAGCTTTACGCCGGAGGGCACCTTCGCCGGCGTGAAAGAGAAGCTGGATCACCTGGTGGACCTCGGCGTTACGGCCATAGAGCTCATGCCGCTCTCAGACTTCCCCGGTAGGCGTAACTGGGGCTACGACGGCGTGCTGCCCTACGCCCCGGACAGCTCCTACGGGACGCCGGAGGACCTCAAAGACCTCGTGCAAACGGCCCACGAAAAAGGGCTCATGGTTTTTCTGGACGTGGTGTACAACCACTTCGGGCCGGAGGGCAACTACCTCAACTCTTACGCGCCGCAGTTCTTTACCGACCGGCACTCGACGCCCTGGGGCGCGGCGGTCAACTTCGACGGTGCTGGAGGCGGGCGGGTGCGGGAGTACGTCATCCACAACGCGCTGTACTGGACCGAGGAGTATCACATAGACGGCCTGCGCCTCGACGCCGTCCACGCTATCCACGATGACTCGGAGAAGCATCTACTGGAGGAGCTTTCGGAGCGAATCCAGGAAGGCCCTGGCCGGGAGCGGCACGTACACCTTGTGCTGGAAAATGAATCCAACGCCGCTTCTTACATGCGAAGCGGCCTCTACCGGGCGCAGTGGAACGACGACTTCCACAACGCCCTCCACGTAGTGTTGACGGGGGAGACCAGCGGATATTACGGGGGGTACGCCGACGCCCCGATGCGACATCTTGCCCAGTGTTTGGGGGAAGGGTTCGCCTACCAGGGAGAGCCGTCGTTGTACCGGGACGGGGAGAAGCGGGGAGAGTCCAGTGGGGATCTGCCGCCAACCTCTTTCGTCTCTTTCTTGCAGAACCACGATCAGGTCGGCAACCGGGCTTTCGGGGAGAGGATCACGGCCCTCGCCTCTCCCGAAGCCGTGCGCGCGGCGGCCGCCATATACTTGCTCGCACCCCAGATCCCGATGCTTTTTATGGGCGAAGAATGGGGGGCCGAAGAGCCATTCCTGTTCTTCTGCGATTTCGAGGAGGACCTGGCGCCGCTCGTTACCGAAGGCCGCCGGGCGGAGTTCGCCAGCTTCCCCGAGTTCGCCGACCCGGAGACCCGCGACGGCATCCCGGACCCGGGCGACGGCGGAACCTTCGAAAAGTCTGTTCTGGACCCTGGCTCCGGGGAGCACCGGAACTGGCTTGAGTTCTACAAAGAGCTACTCCAATTGCGGCGGCAGGAGATCATCCCGCGTCTGGAGAACATACCCGGCGGACGGTCTTTTTACCGCGTTATTGGGGAGCGGGGGCTGCGGGCCCGGTGGAGGCTCGGCGACGATTCCATTCTGACCTTACTGGCTAACCTGGACGAGGATCCACTACCCGAGTTCGACGAGGCGAACGGCCGGCTCCTCTACGCTACCGGGGCCGCCACTGAAGGTGGAAGGGAGTTGCCCGCGTGGACGGTGGCCTGGTATCTGGAAGAGAATAGTTGAGAGTCCCGCGCGCCACCTACCGGCTGCAACTGAACGAGGACTTCACCTTCAAAGACGCGACGGACCTAGTTCCGTATCTGGCGGAGCTCGGGATAAGCGACCTGTACGCCTCGCCGTACATGCAGGCCCGCCCCGGCAGCACCCACGGCTACGACATCACGGACCACAACGCCCTCAACCCGGAGATCGGGACTTCGGAAGACCACGAGCAGCTTGTGGAAACGCTGCATGAATACGGCATGGGACATCTTCTAGACTGGGTGCCGAACCACATGGGCGTGGGTTCGGATAACAAGTGGTGGCTCGATGTGTTGGAGAACGGCCCGGCCTCCCTCCACGCCCGGTTCTTCGACATAGATTGGTACCCTACGAACCGCAGCCAACTCCGCGGCAAGGTACTCCTTCCCGTCCTCGGCGACCACTACCGCGCCATCCTCGAAGCCGGAGACCTAAAACTGAAGTTCGATCCCGAAAAAGGCTCTTTCTCCGTCGACTACTACGAACACCACTGCCCGCTGGATCCCAAGACCT
>JBARZM010000020.1:0-20748 GCA_049650095.1 Rubrobacteraceae bacterium
CCGGCGAGAACCAGGCCGCTGTAGAGGTTTAGCGGGCCGTGGGGGCCGTGCTTCCGGTGGTAAAGAAAGGCGCTTTTGTGGAGCCGCCAGACGGCACTAACTTTGCTGCGGCTGCTCGCGCCGGTGAGGTGCAGGACTTCCACTTGGGGCAAGTAGTATACGGTCCACCCCGCGTCGCGGGCGCGGCGGCAGAGGTCGGCGTCTTCAAAGTACATGAAGAACCGCTCGTCCAGGCCGCCGACGCCATCTAGGACTTCGCGCCGCACGGCCATGCACGCCCCCGAGACCCAATCTACCTCGGTCGGGCCGGAGAGCTCGTCCGCCGCCGGGAACAGGCTCTTGACCGCCGCGCTCTTCGGAAAGAGCCGGGTAAGGAGAGAAGTCCTCCCCAAAAGCCCGGACACGAAGCTTACCTCCCGGCGGGCCGAGAGCTGAAGGCCGCCGAAACCGTCTATGATCCTCGGGCCCACGACTCCAGCCTTTGGGTTGTCCGCGAAGAACCTCTCGACCGTGGTGAAGAAATCCCGTTCGACCAGGGTGTCGGGGTTTATGAGGATCACGCAGTCACCGTTGGAGTCGTCTATGCCCTGGTTGCAGGCCCGGGCAAACCCGGCGTTCTCCGGGTTCCGGATCATCCGCACCGGCCCCGGAAGCTCCGGAGGTTCTTCCCGGCCGTTGTCTATCACCGTGACTTCGAAGCCCGGGTAACCCGTTCCGCGTAGCGACTCGATGCAGCGCCGGGTGTGTGGCCAGGAATCGTAGGTGACGATGACGACGGAGAACTTCACCGCGCCAGGCTTCGAGAGATTCGTCGTACCGTCCGGTCCCGGATCCGGCGCGCGACGCTTGCCGCGGCGGCGGTGGAAGATTCTCTGAGCAACCGTCTAACCTCCGCGTCGGAGAGTTTTTTGTCCGCCTGAATACCATGCCGCTTTCCGAGCATGACCGGTAGGTGGCGCAACGCTTCCGACAATCCTTCCAGGTGTGGCCGCAAGGTGCCCGTAGCGGCGGCCGTCAATAGCCGCGTGAGTTGCGCCAGAACGAAAAACGGCAGGACGTGCGGCACCACGGAGAGGGGCAAGTTCTTCACGAGCAGGCCCAGGCTGTTGCGGGTGCCGAGCCGGGTCGCGGTGGCGCTGCGTTTACCGCCGGTCGAGGCGCCGCCCATATGGTAGACGACGGCGTCCGGGACGTAGAGACAGCGGTACCCGGCGAGTTGGGCCCGGAAGCTCAAGTCTCCGTCCTCGCAGTACGAGACGAAATCCTCGTCGAAAAGCCCGGCCTCCTCCAGCAACGCCCGCCGGTACAAAGCCGCCGCCGCGCACGCGCCGAAGACGTAGGCCGGCGCATCGAACTGGCCCTGGTCCTTCTCACCGTGACCGAGCCGGTAGGGCAGGCCGCCGAGCCGCAAGGCGTCCCCCGCGCCATCGAGAAAGCGTCGGTCGTGGAAGTCGACCAGCTTGCTCGCGAAGAAGCCAGCTTCCGGATAAGACTCCGCCGACCGTACCAGGGCTTCTAGCCAACCAGGGTCCGTCGCCGTATCGTTGTTCAGGAGCGCCACGTATTCCGAGCCTGACGCCTTTATCCCCGCGTTGACGGCGGCGCTAAAACCTTCATTCCTTTTCAAAGAGATAACCTCGACTTCCGGGAAACTTTCGTTCGCGAAAGCCACCGATTCGTCCGTGGAGCCATTGTCTACGAGCACGATGCCGAAGTCTTCGAAAGACTGCATTCTTAGAGAGGCCAGACAAGCTTCCAGAAACTCGCGGCCGTTCCAGTTTGGTATGACGACGGTGGCGGAAGTAGTCAAGGGATCAGGCGGATCTTCTTTGCTGCTTTCGGTCTGGCGCATGTACTTTTATCGTGGCGGGAATATAGATCAACCCCTTGACCGCGCCGCGGTCCTGGGGACGCTCGACCCTGAAGACCGCCGCCACATCTACCCAGTCCATGTATACGTTCCTGTTCCGGAGGTGGGCGATGGCCGCGCTGACGCTGTAGGGACCGTCTTGCAGAGGAACCTCGAACGAAAAGTCCACCACCCTCCGGTCGCCGCTATCCGTTGCCCCGATCTTCGTTTTCTCCAACTGGGTGTTGGTCGAAAATACGTCCAGGCCGGCCCTGTTGCGAATCGTGATGCTGACGACGCTACCGCTCAGCTTCTCCCGGTACTCTACGTGCGTCCTGACCGTAACGGCGGAGTCTTGAATGACCTCTTCCGTCGGGGCGCCGGTCTCGTCCAGCAGCTCCACGTTCGAGATACGGGCTTCCCCCGTACCGTGCCGGAAGTTCGACGACCGGCGTTCCAGCTCGGGGTCCGGTTTGAAAGACGGGGCGCCGTCCGCGGCTTCTTCATCGTCCATGTCGTAGTCCTGAGACTGTTCCGAACTGGCTATGACACCGCTGCGCTGCGCCTCGACGCTGGATAGGAGGGCCTGGTAGCGGTCGGCTACCTCGGCCGTGTCGCCCCGGGCGATCATACTGCCCTGGTGTAGCAGAACGGCTTCGTTGCAGAAGTTTTTCACCATGCCCGTGCTGTGGGAAACGAAGAATATCGTGGTGCCGGAGTCCCTGAGCTCCCGCATTCTTTGTAGTCCCATGTGCTTGAAGACCGCGTCGCCGACGGAGAGGGTTTCGTCCACGATCAGGATATCCGGCTCCACGTTGACGGCGACGGCGAAGCCCAACCGGGCCCGCATGCCGCTGGAGTAGGTCTTGACCGGCTGCTCCATGAACTCCCCGATATCCGCGAAGGCCGCTATCCCGTCGAACCGCTCCAGCATCTCCCGGCGCTCTACCCCGAGGATCAGTCCGTTCAGCATGACGTTCTCCCGGCCGGTAAACTCCGGGTTGAAACCGGCCCCGAGCTGTAGAAGCGCCGCCAGCCGGCCTTCTACCTCTATGGAGCCGCTAGACGGTTGTAGAACACCGGAGACGATTTTCAGCAGGGTACTCTTGCCGGCGCCGTTGCGGCCCAGTATGCCCACGCTGCTGCCCGGCTCGATCTCCAGGTCTATGTCCTTCAAGGCCCAGAAGTCGTGGCCGTGCTTGACCTTGCCGAAGCTCAACAGCTCTTTCATGCGATCCCGGTGGCGCGGGTAGATATGGTACTTCTTCGAAACCCCTTTGAGCGTTATGGCGGCCACCGATCAGACCAGGTCCGCGAAGTGTTTTTTGGTCCGGTCGAACAACAAAATCCCGGCGAAGCACAAGGCCGCCGCGAAGACCGTGAAGTAGAGGGTGGGTAGCATGTCCGGCAGCCGGCCCTCGAAGACCAGCGCGCGGTAAGCCCCGACTAGGTAGGCGAGCGGGTTGAGGTCCACCACCAGGCTCAGGTACTTCCTGTCCGCCACCGCGCTTATCGGCCAAAGGATAGGGGTGAGGAAGAACATGGCCCGCACCACCGCCCTCAGGGTCTCCTGAACGTCCGGAAGATAAGTCCCCACCACGGAGCCCAGATATCCGAGCCCCAGGTAGAAAAGTAGCTGGGGGATCATCAGAAATGGGATCAGCAGCATCGTCCAGTTCAGGCTGGTGTTCAGAACCAGTATGAGCACCGCGAGCGCGCCAAACTGGAATACCTGGTTCAAGACCGCCGTAACCGCCGTGCTCAGCGGCAGAATTTCGAGCGGAAAAACCACCTGTTGCACGAGCGTGGAGTTGCTCTTTATGGTGCCGACGGCTTTGTTTACCGTCTCTCCAAAAGCGAGGAACGGAATAAGCCCGCAGTACAAGTAAAGGCCGAAGTTAGTAACACCTTCCACCTGCCGGAAGCGGAGACCTAGTATCTCCGAGAAGACCAGGGTATAGAGGGCGATCATTAGCACCGGACCCAGGAAGATCCAGAATATCCCCAAAAACGAGCCCCGGTAGCTCTTGGAGAGCTCGCGTTGCACGAAGTACGCGATCAACCACCGCCGCTGGAAGAGCGTCGCCAGAGAACTCCTGACGCCCCTTCCAAATTTACCTTTTACGTTTGGCGTAGTGACAGACAAAAACGTCCCTTACCGAAGTTCCGATACCGGTGCAAGCCACGCCAGAGTTTACAGCAAACGACGAGCCGGGGTTGGTCCCCGGCGACGCCCCGATCTTACACTTTGCGGATCATAACCGCGTCAGCGATTATGTAGCCTTTTGCAGGGGACCTTCTGGGTATCTGCACGTAGACCCGGTCTCCAGCGGGCAGGGCGTAGACGCCCAACCGCACCCACTTGCCGCCGTTTTTGCGTTGATCCATGATTTTGTTTTTCCAGCCATCGGTGGTGCGTATCATGAACCGGGCGCGGCTGTTGTAGCCGCTATTGGCCGGCCACCACGCGTAAACGGCATAGCGTCCCTTTTGCGGCACCTTTAGCTTGAAACGGGCCGCTCCCCGCAGGTTTCTCGGCGGGGTGTAGCGGTAGCTCTTGCCGTATTTCTGATCGCTCCAGGAGCTGACTTTGAAGGGCGCGGGGGCGGAGAAGCGCGCCGAGGAGTTGTCCACTACTTGCTTGTAGACGGAACTGCCTGTGGAGCTACCCGCGTAGCTTCTGACCAGGTTCATATACTTGGTCCAGTTCCAGTACCGGCCGGGATCGGTGTGGGTCGCGCCCGGAACTTCATTGTGTCCTATGATGTTCTGGCGGTTGATGGAGATCTTGTACTTCTTGCAGAGATACGCCGTGAGCCGCGCCGAGGAACGGTACATCGTATCGGTGAACCAGTCAGGATTGCTTACGTAGCCCTCGTGCTCTATTCCGACGCTCGTCTGATTGTAGGACCAGTTCCCGGCGTGCCAGGCGATATTTTTCTCTTCTACCGACTGTCCTGTCTTGCCGTCGGAGGAACGTATAGTGTAGTGGCACGAAGTACCGGCCCGCGAGTCCCTGAACCAGTTTATGGCGCTGGACCACGATCCCTGGGTAACGTGGATGACCACTTTGTTTATTTTGTTGGAGCCCGGACGGTTGGCGCCGCTGTAGTTCCCCGAGTAAGCCCCGTACCACGTGGCACGCCCGTAATCTGGTCTCGCCATTCTTAGTTCTCCCCCAGTCGATCGAGTACTTTTCCGGCCGCGCCCTGGGACTTGAGGTCTACCCGCTCCCCGGCTTTCGTTCGGCCGGAGGCGCCGCTCTTCAAAGTCCCGGCGACCTGCTCGGCGTATATCTCGCCCCCACCCACGCCGGCCGGCGCAGGTTCGTCCACTCTGGCGCCGAGCTTCTTGAAAGCACCCTTGCCGGAGACGGCCTTTGTCCAGCCATCCAACTCTTCCGTATTCAGCCCGGCCTGATCCTGCGCGCGATCCTGCTCCGGTCCCTTGAGTTTGGGACGCCCCTGGGCTTTCTGGGACTCCGCCAGAAGCGCCGCGCCGCCCCGGATATTGGAACGCCGGTCGGTTTTTAGTTCCTCCTCCGGGATGCCGGTAAGCTTCGAGGCTTCGCCCAGAGTATCCGTGGACGGGTTTTTGACGAGGGCCATGATCCCATACCCGCCCCAACCGCTTGTAGAACCTTCTTCGTACTCGCTGGCGTCGGGAGGCGGCATCTCCCAGCGGGTGTTCACGTAACCCATGGCGATCAAAAGTCCTACCGGTACGCCGAACTCCTTGGCGGCATCCTTGAACTCCCGCATGAGAGAAGAGTCCGGTTGCGCCACCGCCCGTCCAGCCGTTCCGCCAACGAGCGCCACGCCCGCGAGGCCGGCCGCGCTAAGCCTTAGAAATTGCTTGCGGTCCAATCCTCTTTGCGAGTCTTTAGAGTGCATATTCCCCCTCTTTGTTTCGGTAACGATGTAGACGAACGCTCTTCACATTGTTTGGCGGGAGCCCGTATCCGCGGATCCAAACGAGAAAACGCCGCCTGAGTCTCGAACAACACCACTGTAAATTCATTGCAACATTCTGTCTAGAGCTCCCCCCTCCAAAGAGGACTTATTATCGTCTATCCTATTGTCGTACGCAAACCCGCGGAACTTAAGTGTTGGAGCGACCGGGACGGATACGAGGACGCCACGATTTTTCTAAAGGAAGTTTAGTGCCGGCTTTCAGACGCCAGGTAGTAGTGAAGTTGGCGCGCGGCGCGAGGGCGTTCTTGAACCTCGAAGCCGGGGTCACGCGCGGCGCGGTGCCCGCCCCACCCTGGAAAAGCCGGGTGGTTTCGGGCAAACGGGCCTCCGGGGGCGTGAGTCCCGAGAACGTTATCTGGATCTTCGGGACCGGTCGTACCGGGAGCACCTGGCTGGCGGCCATGATGGAGGAGCCGGAAGATCACGCCGTATGGTTCGAGCCTCGCGTGGGGGCTCTCTTCGACGATCAGAGGTTCGGCCATCACGGTGGCGGGCACTTCGTACTCGGGTCCGAGTACAAAAACGTGTGGCTAGGCTCCGTACGCAACTTCGTGCTCGATGGCGCCGACGCGCGTTTCCCTGGGCTGTCCCGTAGAGGATACCTGTCTATCAAGGAGCCCGGAGGTTCCGAGGGGGCTCCTGTTTTGGTGGAAGCCTTGCCGGAAAGCCGGGTGGCGCTGCTGGTCAGGGACCCGAGGGACGTGGCCGCCTCCTGGCTGGACGCCACCAAAACGGGCGGTTGGCAGAACGAGCGGAGAACAAAGAAAGGCGCGCGCGTAAGCCCGGACGCCGACACGAACCCCAACGCTTTCGTGATGAGACACGCCAAGGCGTACCTGCAAAACGTGGGCCGGGCAAAACAAGCCTACGATCTTCATCGGGGGCATAAGGCCATCGTCAGGTACGAAGACTTGCGGTCAGATACGCTGGGGGCGATGAAAAAGTTCTACTCGGACCTGGGGGTGCCCGTGGGAGAGAAAGAGCTTGCGCGGGCCGTCGAGAAGCACGCCTGGGAGAACATAGCCGAAGACCAGAAGGGAGAAGGCAAGTTCTACCGGAAAGCAAAGCCCGGAGGATGGAGGGAAGACCTTACCCCGAGGCAGGTAGAGATAGTCGAGGAAACTACCGCTCCCTTGCTGGACGCGTTCTACCCTGGATGGGAACCGGGTTAGATCGCCGGTCCTGGAGAAAACCCTCTGAGCGCGAAACACCCGAAAATCTCCGTGGTCATCCCGACCTACAATGCCGGCCCTGGTTTCGCGGGGCTCCTGGAGAGCATCTCCGGCCAGGAGGTCGATCTTACCCAAGAGGTGCTAGTCGTGGACTCCGGCTCCGCGGACGGTACGGTGGACGTGGCCCGGAGCCAGGGGGCGGCGGTCCACCAAATACCCAAATCCGAGTTCAACCACGGCGCGACCCGCAACCTGGGCATCTCACTCTCCAGCGGAGAGTACGTCGCGCTGGTGGTGCAAGACGCCCGGCCTCTCGATGAGGGTTGGCTGGGGGCTATGGTGGAAAACCTGGAGCAAGACGGACGGGTGGCCGGGGTGTACGGCCGGCAAGTTCCGCATCCGGGGAGCGGCGCCCTCACCCGGGCGCTGACCGGCAACCTGCTGGCCGCCGCCTCAGAACGCCGGGAGCAATACGCCGGAGGACCTGAGGCTTACCGGCGGCTTTCTCCGGAGCAGCAGTGGCGGCTGGCGGCCTTCGACAACGTAAGCTCTTGTTTGCGGCGTTCGGTGTGGGAGGAGATTCCCTTCGACGAGACAAACTTCGCCGAGGACCTGCGCTGGGGGAAAAAGGTAGTCGAGGCCGGATACAAGCTGGTCTACGAGCCGCGCTCCGCCGTGTTCCACTCCCACGAGCGGGGCGCGATGTACGACCTGCGGCGTTACTACGTGAACGCCCGCGTTCTCTCCGAACTGTTCGGGCTCGAACCGGTCCGCAACGTCCCCCGGCTATTCCTCTCAATCGCGCTTTCTACCCTGCACCTCTACGGCTTGCTCCGCAAGAGCAAGGCTTTCGGGGGAAAAGCAAGGCCCCTCATGCTCGCCGCCGCCTACGCCGGGCCGACCCAGCTCGGCTCCTACCTCGGGGTAAAGGTGCCGAGGCTCTCAAGGATAAGCCCCGGTCTCTCGTCCCGTCTGGACCGTTTCCTGGGCAAAGGTATCTAAGGCTCCCTATAATCTAACGTTGTGAATTTGGAGCAGGCAATATGGCGTCTGAAAGACTACCGCCTCAAGAACAAACGCTTCGACCGGATCGCCGAAACCATACTCTCCAACGGGCCGGCGGCGAAGGTCGCGCGGGCCTCGGTGTCGGCGGCGATGGACCTTTCGCGGCGCGGCCGGTCGCTGGAGCCCGGCGACTACGATAGGGTCTTCTTTATCGTCGGGGAGATGCGTTCGGGCACGTCCTGGCTCCGGAGGACCTTGAGCGCCCACCCGGAAGTCTCCTGCAACCAGGAGGCGAGCTTCTTCGGCCGGGACTACGACCGCGAGGAGATCCCGGTCTACCCCGGTCCCGTGTCGAGCCTTACCCGGGCGCTGGCGCAGTCCGGGGAGCTAAAGACCTGGCACGGGCTTCCCTGGAACCAGTGGGCCGACGGGTACGAGGAGGACCTGCGGAACCTCACGCGGCTCTCCGTGGACTATTTCCTCTCCAAGGAAGTGGCGCGGACGGGCAAGCGCATAGTCGGGGACAAGAGCCCCCAGCACACGGAGTGTCTGCGGGAGATGCACGGCATCTACCCCGACGCCCGCATAATCCACATAGTCCGGGACGGCCGGGACGTGGCGGTCTCCGCCATGCACCACTGGTGGCGGCTCGCCAACGACAAAGAAGGCGGCGTCTTCGACCTCTCGCCGGAAGAGCTCGGGATAAGGGACGCTTACCTGGCGGACCGGGAAGGCTTCGTGAAGAACGGGCGTTCGATCTTCACGGAGGAGCGCCTGGGCCAGCTTGCCCGCCGGTGGGCCTACCGTACCCGCAAAGCCCACGAGGAAGGACCCGAACTCTACGGGAAGGGCTACCTGGAGATCCGGTACGAAGACCTGCTCGGAGACGCCCCGGGAGTGCTGAAACAAGTCCTGGACCTACTCGGCGCCCGGACGGACTCCAGGACCCTGGACTATTGCATACAAGCCAGCAGCTTCGAGCGGGCTTCCAACCGCGAGCAGGGAAAAGAGGACGCGGGCTCCTTTTTCAGGAAGGGCGTCGCGGGAGACTGGAGAAACGTCTTTACCGGAAAGGACCGGGAGACCTTCGACCGGTTCGCCGGGGAGGATCTCGCGAAGTTCGGCTACGAGAGCCCGCGGGCCCAAAAGCCCGGAACATGAAGATCCTCCCATGAAGATCCTCTTCGCCGCCCACCAGTTTTTCCCCGAGCACTACGCCGGCACCGAGGTCCTGACGCTCGGCCTGGCCAAGGAGCTCAAGGCCCGCGGCCACGACCCCCACGTCTTCGCCGCCCGGCGCAGCTTCCCGGTAAACGATATCCAGCCGGGCGAGACCGTGGACTACGAGTACGAAGGCATCCCGGTGCGCCGGGTCGGCCGCCCGCGGGAGGGCCTCGCCCGCCCCTACGCCCTGGACTACGACAACCCGGTCATGGCCCAGCGGGCGCGGGAGTACGTCCGGGAGGTGGAGCCGGACATAATCCACGCGATGCACTTCCAGGGCCTGTCGGCGAGCGTGATCGAGGTTTTCAAGGAATCCGGCGCCCCGGTCGTCTACACGGCCACGGACTTCTGGTCGATCTGCCCGGTGGTAGACCTGCGCCGCCACGACGGCGTCATGTGCCGGGGACCGGAGCTAAAGCACTGCATCCGGTGCATAGCGAGCCGTTACCCGGGCTCCCGGATGAAAGCCGCGCTGGACCGGACGCCCGACGCGCTCGTACAGGCCGCCGGCAAGCTCTCGGAAACTTCGCTCTCACAGGCTTTCCGTCCGCTGCGCCAGGTAGAGGCTCTGAAAGAACGTCCAGACAAAATCCGGGAGGCGGCCAATACGCTGGACCACGTCATAGCCCCGACGGAGCTCACCCGGGATCTCCTGGTGGCCAACGGCGTGAAGGGCCGGAGCATGGAGGTCTCGCACTACGGTATAGATACCTCCGGTACCCGCGACGCTCCCAAAAACCACAACGTGCCGCCCCCGCTCCGGGTAGGATTTATAGGAACCCTGGGGCCGCACAAGGGCTGCGACCTGCTCATAAAAGCTTTCGAGAAGTTGCCCGATCTCGACGCCACGCTCACCATCTACGGAAACCTGGAGCGGTTCAAGTCGTTCGTTTCGGGGCTTAGGCGGCTCGCCGGCGGAGACGAGAGGATCACCTTCGCCGGAACCTTCCCGCCGGAGGAGATCGGGCGCGTACTCTCCGGGATGGAGGTTCTGGTCGTCCCCTCGCGCTGGTACGAGAATACGCCCCTGGTCGTCTACTCGGCGTTCGCCGCCGGGACCCCGGTAGTGGCGACGGACCTGGGCGGCCTCTCGGAGGTCGTCCGGCCCGGAGAGAACGGCCTGCTCTTCGAGCTCGAGAACGAGGAAGACCTCGCCCGGCAGTTGCGCCGCCTCTACGAGGAGCCGGGCCTGCTGGAGAAGCTCAGGAGCGGCATCGGGCCCGTGAAGACCGTCGAAGAGAACGCGGACGAGCTCGAAAAGCTCTACGCTACTTTGCTGGACGATACGGGAAGGGTGGACGCCGGGTAGTGAGGTGTCTGGTCGTCGGGGGGAACGGGTTTATCGGGGGGCATCTGGTGTGGCGGCTGGTCGAGGCCGGCCACGAGGTGAAAGTCTACGACCGGAGTACCGCCAGGTTCCGTCCCGCGCCGGAAGAGGCGGAGTACGTGGAGGGCGAGCTCGGCAACTACGGGCTGCTCCGGGAGGCCGTGGAAGGCGTGGAAGTGGCCTACCACCTCGTCAGCACCACCCTGCCGAAGACCTCCAACGACGACCCGGTCTACGACGTGCGCTCGAACCTGGTAGACACCCTGCAACTACTGGAAGCCTGCGTGGACGCCGGGGTGCGGAAGGTCGTCTTCGCCTCTTCCGGGGGCACGGTCTACGGCCCGCCGCGGAACATACCTATAACCGAAGACCACCCGACGGACCCTATCTCCTCCTACGGCATAACCAAGCTCGCCGTGGAGAAATACCTGGGGCTCTTTTATCATTTGCACGGCCTGGACTACGCGGTGCTCCGGATCTCCAACCCCTACGGTCCCTACCAGAACCCCGAAGGCCAGCAGGGGGCGATAAGCGTCTTCCTGAGCCGCATCCGCACGAACCGGCCCATAACCATCTGGGGCGACGGCAGCGTGGTGCGCGACTACCTCTACGTCTCGGACCTGGTCGACGCCCTGGAGCTCTCCGCCACGACGGAAACATCCGACAAGGTCATGAATATCGGGAGCGGAGTAGGAGCGTCGCTGAACGAACTGATAGAAGTAATGTCGGAGGTGGTCGGCGAGAAGCCCACGGTCGAATATCTACCCGCCCGGCGGCTGGACGTCCCGGTGAGCGTGCTGGACGTCGGGCGGGCCTCCAGGGAGCTCGGCTGGAAACCGGAGACCGGGTTGCCGGAGGGCCTGGGCTTGACCTGGGGTTGGATCTCAGCCTGACAAACCCGGATACGTCGGATACGCGGCGTGGCGCTATCCGCGTTTCGAGCGCCGGAAAATGTCTTGGATAGCTTGTACACTGACTGCCGCGAAACGCGGACTACTCGACCGGAAAAGAACGAAGGAAGGAAAACCTCTGTGGCGGGAACCCTAGCGAGAACCCTATTTCTGGGAGGTTCTCCGAGGAGTGGAACCACCGCGCTAACAGATTACCTCAACCAGCACGAGAGCGTGTTGGTGTGCAGGGAAAGGTACAAGCATATACAGGCCAGGGTAGACCCCGGCCTCTTCACCTTCGACAGAATTCTGGACTACGTTCCCCGGCGCGAGGGGGGCGAGACGAACACGCCCAGGGAGCACCACGTGGAGCTTCTCGCGAAGAAAGACCCCGCGAAGCTGCGCTGGATCGGGGACAAGCATCCGGGATATGTCCGGTCGCTAGGGATGCTCTCGGAGAACAACCCCGGGTCACGCTTCATCCTGACCTACCGGCCTCTCGAAGAGGTGGCCGAGTCCTTCGAAGCCCGGTCGAAGAACCCCGATGATCCCTGGCTCGGCGGCAAGGACGGTTTCGCCCTCGGGATCAAGTTCTGGAACCTCGCCATGAGGGGCGCCCGCGAGTTCGTAGAGAGCGGCGTCAACCCGAACGTGCTGATCGTTGGCTACCACGACTTCTTCTACCAGAACGAAGCCTGTATACCCCTGCTCTCACGGTTCCTGGAGATCGAGTTCGACGAACGCGTGCGCGAGACCTGGAAAGCCATGACCCGCGAGTTCGAAGGTGGGAGGCGCCGGAAAAAACTCCTTGCCGACGAACAGGTTGCCCTCATCACCGAGACCAAAGATAGCGAATCCGAGGAGTGGATGCTCGGGCGCATCGAACAACAGTGGGAAGCTCTCGGGTCAGGCCGGCCCCACACGCAGGATGTGGATCCACGGCCGGAGTTCGCCGCCGGTATCGTGAGAGAGACGAAGCGGGCCAGGGCCGCCGACCTGAGAAAAAAACAACTCGAAACAAAGGCTGAAGTACTGGAGAAAAGGCTATACGCCGAGCGCCGGAAGCGCGAGAGGTTGGAACAGCGGGCCGAAAATACATCTGACCGGGCGCGACGTCTGCGGCGGAACCTGGAGGGTATAAAGTCCTCCAGGAGTTGGAGGCTCCTACAAAGCCTCGGCGGTATCCGGAAGATCGATCCGAGGTCCAGGTAGTTGGTCGGGCGGAGTGCAAATCCCCGGGATGGGCGAATTTCTTACGAGGAAGACCCCGTCATGGAGACTTTCGGCGACCCCGTCCACGAACGGGCCCGGGAGTGGATCCTGCACCACAACCTGAAACATCTGCACGGACCCGGGCAAGTCGAATACGGACCCGAGGAGCTCGTCGTGCTCTGCCTGGTCCGTGACGGAGAACCCTGCATCCGGTCCTTTATAGAGCACCACTTCGCGTTGGGCGTCCGGCACATAGTCTTTCTGGATAACGGCTCCAACGACGAAACCTTGTCCATAGCCCGGGAGTACGACAACGTAACGGTATTCCGAACCGGGTTGCCGTTCAAAAGGTACCGGATCGCGATGAAGCGCTACCTGATCTCCCGTTTTGGCCGGGGCCGGTGGTCCCTGTGCGTCGACGTAGACGAGCTATTCGACTACCCGCATTCGGAGGTGGTGAGCCTGGAGTTGCTGCTCCGGTACCTGAACAGCAACTCCTACACGGCGGTGGTGGCCCACATGCTCGACATGTTCAAGGACGCGCCACTCTCGGAAGCGGCGAATGGAGAAGACGGACGGCTGAAAGAACTCTACAGGTTCTACGACACTTCGGACGTAATCCGCACAGACTACGTTGCGTCGGGAGGCTCGGGCAACACGGTCTCGAACGAGGAGATAGACTTCTTCAGGGGCGGCATACAGAAAACCATCTTCGGACACCCCGGCACGCTGACGAAACACCCTCTGGTCTTTTTCGATGAGGACCTGGAGCTTATGCGAGGCTCCGCGCACTGGGTCTCCGGGGCGCGCGTGGCGGACTTCACCGCCGTGCTCTTTCACTACAAGTTCATCGACCGGCATTTCCAGGAAAGCGCCGCGCAAGCGGTAAAGAACGAGAACCGGGCCTTTAACTCCTGGCGGTACAAGATGTATCTCCAGAAGCTCGAAGAAAATCCGGGCTTGCGGATCAAACAGGACACCTCCAGAGAGCTCGCCGACGTAAACGACCTCGTCGCCGACCATTTCCTGGTCGTATCCGGCGACTACATGCTGTGGGTCGACCAGAGAGACGACCGCCGTGGCGCGGAGGTCTTGCGTGACAGGCCGCGCCGCCTGGTAGAGACTTTCTCGAGGATCCGGCAGACTACCCGGGAGCGGGTCTCCGCCACCGAGGAACTCGAAGGGCGGGTCGGCGAGCTGGAACGGGAGCTAAACGCAGAGCTTCGGGCCTCCGAAACCCTCGAGCAGAGGAACCTGGACGCCGCGGCCCGGGTATATAAACTCCAGGCGAGCCTGGAGGAAGTTCGGGCGTCAAGGTCGTGGAGGCTGCTGCAAAGTCTGTCCCGGCTGCGGAAGATGGCCGGAAGGTGGTCTAAGAAAGGCGGGCGGGGTTGAGCGATGGGCACGAGATAGTTTTCTGTCGGAGAAGCGGCGGAAGTCCCGTATGAAGGTTCTCGTAACAGGAGCCGGAGGGCAGCTCGGCCTGGAACTCGTCGAACTGCTCCCCGCCAGAGGCCACGAAGTCGTCGCCCTGGACCGCGAGGGCCTCGACATAACCGACGCGGCCGCGGTTGCTAAAGTTCTGGAAGAGCACCGGCCGGATCTGGTCGTCAACGCGGCGGCCTACACGAACGTGGACGGTTGCGAGGGCGAGGTGGGTCTGGCCTACGCGGGCAACACCCTCGGGCCGCGCAACCTCGCCCTTCACTGCGGGCGGCTGGGTTGCGCTTTATTGCACGTCAGCACCAACTACGTGTTCGACGGCGAGAGCGAGGTCCCATACCAGCCCTTCGACCTGCCGAACCCGGTCAGCGTCTACGCCCGGACCAAGCTGGCGGGCGAGGAGTACGTAAAGCAGTTGTGCGGCCGCTGGTACGTCGTGCGGTCCGCGGGGGTCTATGGTCGGAGGCACAACTTCGTACAGACAATGCTGCGGGTGGGGCGGGAGCGGGACTCGCTCGAGGTCAAAGACGACGAGTTCATCTCGCCCACCTACGCCCGGGACCTCGCGCGCGGTATAGTGGAAGTCGCAGACTCCGGTCTCTACGGCCTCTATCACGTGACCAACTCCGGCTCCTGCTCCTGGTACGAGTTCGCCCGGGAGATCTTCGACCTCGCCGGAATAGAGGTCGAGGTCGCGCCCGTTCCGGCCTCCGAATATCCGCTCCCGGCGGACCGTCCGGCCAACGGGCTCCTCGCGGACCCGGCCGCCCCGGAACTGCGCCACTGGCGGGCGGCGCTCGTCGAGTACCTGAAAGACGAAGCGGAGGGTGGTGGGTAGCCGTTTGAGGCTCGACCCTTCACTGGCCCGGCGGGGACTCGGCTGGGCCTGGCGGCGGGCGGCGGGCCGTTATCCCCGGCTCACGGCGCTCCGGGCGGCGCTCTCTCGCGGCTACGTCGCGGGTTCCCGAAAAGGAGGGCTCTACCCCGGAAACGTGGTCTGGATCTTCGGCAGCGGCCGGAGCGGCAGCACCTGGCTCCGCAGCATGATGGGGGAGCTCGACCATCACAAGGTGTGGGAGGAACCGATGGTCGGCCGGCTGTTCGGGGAGTTCTACGACAAAGCCCAAAAAGGCAACCTCGGGCGGTCGGACTTCATTATGGGAACCCCGATCCGGGCCGGTTGGATGGGCTCCATAAGGAACTTCGTCCTGGACGGGGCCCAGTACTCGCACCCGCTGCTATCCTCCAGCCACTACCTGGTCGTCAAAGAGCCCAACGGTTCCCTGGGCGCGCCGCTCTTGATGGAAGCGGTGCCCGAGAGCCGGATGATACTCCTGGTCCGGGACCCCCGGGACGTGGTGGCCTCCGTGCTAGATGGCGCCCGCGAGGGCAACTGGCTCCACTCCTGGACCGACAAAGGAGCCTGGAGAAAAGGCGCGGTCGCCGACAACGACCCGGACGCGTTCGTGAGGAACCGGGCCACCGTATACCTCCAGCAGGCGGGAAGCGCCAAAAAAGCCTACGACGCGCACGGGGGCCGCAAAGTCCTCGTCCGCTACGAAGACCTCATCTCCGACACCCTCGGGACCATGAAGCGGATCTACTCGACCCTGGAAGTGCCCTTCGAGGAGACAGAACTGGTCCACGCCGTCGAGAAACACTCCTGGACGAACATCCCGGAGAACGAGAAAGGCGAGGGCAAGTTCTATCGCAAGGCGTCGCCCGGAGGTTGGAGAGAGGACCTCACCCCGGCCCAGGCGCGAACGGTCGAGAATATAACCGGCCCGCTGCTCGGAGAGTTCTATCCGGACAAAGAAGACGCCAACAGGGCCAACACGATAGAAGGCTCGTAGCGAACCTATATAATCAGCCGCCGTGAACGAAAAGGAGATCGGTAAAGCTTGACGCCCGAAAGCGACGAAAACGAGCAGCTAACTCTTCCTTTCGACCAGTACCAGCGCCACAGAATAGTAGCCGATGCCCTGGATATCCTGGGCGACGGTCCGTTGAAAGTCCTGGAGATCAGCGCCGGAGACCCTGTCTTGCGCCTCCTGTACGGTGGGGAAGTGAAAACTTTGGCCAGGACCGGGATTTCGGGGAACGAGCCGGCTACGCTACCCTTCGACGACGAAGCCTTTGACTATGTCGTGGGCGTGGATAGCCGTTCGAGTCCCAAAACCCGGGACGAATACCTTTCGGAGTTGAGGCGTGTCGCCCGGGGCGGGGTGTTGCTGAATGGTCCTTTCGAGTCCGGGGCCGTGCGGGCCGCGAGACGTTTCGCGGACGAGCTTCGTCAGGCCGCGGGTACGGATGGTGCCCAGACCGGGGACGCTGGGGACAACGACCTGCCCGAGATGTCCCGCGCCAGAGAGTTCTTCGAGGAGCGTGGGGATCACGTCGACTTTATCCCCAACGGATACCTGCCACATTGGATAGCAATGACCTCCTTGAGGTTGTACGCGGGTCGGGCGGGCCGCGAGGCGCAAGAGACGGCCGGGAAGCTCGACGCCTTCTACAACGAGTTCATGTACCGCCACGATAACTTCGAGCCCAGCTACAACCACCTGATGGTCGCCCTGAAAGAGAACCGGCGGTTGGATCTGGATCAGCTCTACTCGTCCGCCGGGCACCCGGACGCCGCCGCGAGCACGGCGTTTTTTGGCGCGTTCTCGACGATGCTGGCCCTGATGGCCCGGTCGGAAAGTCCCGGCCGTTCGAAAGACCTGGAGCGGCTGCTGGCGCAGAAGGAAGTGCAGATCAGGGACCTCTCCCGGAGGTTGGCCCGGCAGCTCGAAAGGGCGGGCTCCGTCGATGCGTTGGGTGAGGAAAACGCCAACTTGAGCGCTGAGAGGGACCGGTTGCAGAACCAGCTCGACGCGGTCAGGGGCTCCCGTACCTGGAAGATCGTCGAGCAGCAGCAGAAGTTGAGGCTCTTCTTGAAGAACCGCATACCGGGCGGCAGGCGCTGATCCGGTTGGAGAAAGAGGCTTACCAACGTTGGATCCCGATGGAGGAACCCGCCGGTACCGATCTTTCTCTCATGCGGGAGCTGCTAGAGACCTTCGCGTACCTTCCAAAGATAAGCGTCTTGATGGCGGTGTCGGACCCGGATGAGATCTGGATGAAACGTAGCCGCGCTTCCCTGGAAAGCCAGGTCTACCCGCACTTCGAGCTTTGCGTCTGCGATAACGCCTCGCACCGGCCGCACGTGGCCGAAGCCCTCGAAGAGTTCATGGCCGCCGACGAGCGCCTCAAGACCAACCGGCTGCAAGAGCCCGCGAGCCAGGCTGAAACCTACAACCGGGCGCTTTCTCTAGCCACGGGAGAATTCGTTGTTCTGCTGGACGCCGGCGACGAGCTCGCCCCGGAGGCGTTGTTCTCCCTGGTGGAGGCTCTGCAAAACACCGCCGTCGACATAGCCTATGCTGATGAAGACGCCGTGGACATCTTCGACCGGCGTTCGGACCCGGTGTTCAAGCCTTACTGGTCCCCGGACCTCCTCCTCTCCACCATGTACGCCGGACGTCCCTGCTTTATCCGCAGAGACCTCGTGAACAGAGTTGGGAGGTTCAGAGAAGGCTTCGAGGGAGCCGAGGAGCAGGACCTCCTGCTCCGGGCTTCGGAGTCGGCGGAACACATCCAGCACGTCCCCCGCATGCTCTACCACCGCCGGTTCTACGGAGAGGAACCAGCTATATATGTCGACGAACGAGCATCCACGAACCGCGCCGTGAAAGAAGCGTTGGATCGTAGGTTGGGAAGCGATGCCGTCTCGAAGGTGCGGCTGGAGCCGGGCCCCGCGCCGGGCTCGGTCCGGGTGATGAGAGACCTCGCCGGAGATCCTGTCGTAAGCGTGATCACCCTCGGCAACACAACCCCGGACGCCGGAGACTTCGGGAAACAACCCAACTACACGTTGGACGAAATAATATCGGCGAACTCCGGGGAATCCGCGATCCGGGTGAACGTAGCTTCTCCGGCCAGAATGCTCAACCTCGCGGCCGGCAAAGCTACCGGCGATTACTTGCTGTTCCTGCAAGACTACCGTGAAGCCGGCTCCCAAAACTGGGTTTCCGCATTGCTCCGGGAGGCCCAGAGGCCCGAAGCGGGCCTCGTCTGTGGAAAGTTACTGGATAGCGAGGGCGAGGCGCGCTGCGCCGGCGGCTTCGTGGACCTCGGACAACTCGGAGGGCCGCTCTTACGGGAGTTGCCGGCGCCGGACAATCTTCCCTTAGTCTCGCGTCACGTGTTCAACCCCTACGCCGTTTGTGGCGGCTGCATGATGATCCGCCGTTCGCTCTTCGAGGGGGTCGGTGGGTTCGACGAGGACAACCTGCCCGGAACGTTCTACGACCTGGATCTCTCCTTCAGGCTCCGGGAGCAGGGATTCCTGAACGTATACACCCCCGATGCCAACATAGTTTCGGGTTGGGAGCGGCCCCGGGCCGGCGTAGAGGAGTTGGCGTACCTGTGGGAGCGCTGGTGGCCGATGCTCGTCAAAGCCCTTCACTACGAGCGCCAGCCGCCGCTCGCGGCTTACGAAGGCTACTACGATGCTTTTTTGGCGTCGGTGTGATGGCCCGGGCCGAAAATCGTATCCTATGTGCCCCATGGTTTTTCTAGGCGACGGATTTTTTAGTTGACGACGGGCACCAACACGAAAGTTTCCGTACTGATCCCCACCTACAACGCGGGGAGGGGCTTCGCGGAGTTGCTGGAGGCGATCTCCGCCCAGGAGTGCAGCCTGGAGTATGAACTTCTACTGGTCGACTCCGGCTCCACCGATGGCACGCCGGAGCTCGCGCGCCGCTACGGGGCGCGGGTTCTCGGTATCTCCAGGTCCGGGTTCACGCACGGCGGCGCCCGCAACTACGGGATCTCCGAAGCCCGGGGAGAGTACGTGGCGATGACCGTGCAAGACGCCCTCCCCGCAGATGAAAAGTGGCTCGAAGGACTCGTCGGCAACATGGCCTCCGACGAACGCGTTGCGGGAGTTTACAGCCGTCAGATCCCACGCCCCGACTGCAACCCTTTCAGCCGTTACGGGCTGGAGCGGCACTTTACCAACCGTCCCGAACGCCACGAGCAGGCGATAGAAAGCCTGGACCAGTACGAGTCGCTAACGCCGGTGCAGAAGTTGGAGACCATCACCTTCGACGACGTAAGCTCCTGCGTCCGGCGTTCGGTCTGGAAGGAATATCCGTTCCGGCCCGTTTCTTTTGGCGAGGACCTCGACTGGTCGGAGCGCGTCATAAAGGCCGGGTACAAGGTCGTATACGAGCCCGGATCGGCCGTGATCCACTCCCACGACCGCTCCGCGCTCTACGAGATGAAACGCGCCTACGTCGCCCACAAGCTCCTGGGCCGCATGATCGGGCTGCGGATGTTGCCCACGGCCGGGGACTTCCGGAAACGGCTCCCGGCGCTAATAAAACAGCGCGTCAAGCTGGCCCGGGCGGATGGGGGCGGCCCGCGCCTGTACGCCCAGGCCGTCACCCGTTCGCTGGCGGACCAGACGGGCGTCTTTCTCGGGGGACTCGCGGGCTCCGATCCCCAACACAACCGCGTACCCGGTTTCGTAGACCGGTACCTGGGCTCCGGGGTCTAGGGTTGAGGATACTTCTCACGGCCCACCAGTTCTTCCCCAAACACGGTAGCGGGACCGAGGTGCTTACCCGCGACACCGCGGCCGAGCTTCTGAAACGGGGCCACGAGGTCTTTGTAATAACCACGGATCGGGACCTCCGGGCGGAGGCGGGAGAGATAGTTTATGAGGATTACGAATACCAGGGCATAAAAGTCCGGGCGCTCGGCCTTCCCAACCCATCCGCGGGCGTAGACCGCATCCGCCACGAGTATGAAAACGAGCCGGTAGCCCGCCACATGCGGGGCTACCTGGCGGAGACGCGGCCCGACGTGGCCCACATATTCCATCCGGCCCGTCTCTCGGCCTCGATCATCGACGTTTTCAAAGAGTTCGGGTTGCCGGTGGTCTACACGCCGACGGACTTCTGGGCGATCTGCGTGAGGAACACGCTGATGAAGGTCAGCGGCGAGCTCTGCGGCGGGCCGGACGACATATCGTCCAACTGCCTGGAGTGCCGGCAGGTCGAGCGGCTGCTGCCCGAAGACCAACTACCCAAAACCCCGGACAAGGCGAAGTTCTACAGGGAGATAGCCGAACGCGCCCTGGAAGCCCGCCGGATGGAGCATCCGAGCATGCCCCTGGTACGCCAGATGCTGGCCCGAACGAAAGCCCTGCGAGAGCGGTTCAACTCGGTGGACGCCGTTCTCGCCCCCACGCAACTCATGCACCGGATGCTCACCGGGAACGGGATAGAACCGGGTCTCGTGAACCTCTCACCCTACGGGATGGACCTCTCCCACTTCCAGGGAGCGGAACCTTCCCGGAGCAAGGATGGGAGGATGCGGTTCGGTTACGTGGGCACCTTCCACCCGCAGAAAGGCGTTCACCTTCTGATCGAAGCCTTCAAGAGCCTGCCCCATGACGTAGACGCCACGCTGCGTCTGTGCGGGGACTTCTCCTACTTCCCGGAGTATTCCCGGGAGATCTACGACCTCGCCCGCCCCGACCCCCGCATAAACTTCGCCGGCACTTTTCCAAACGAGAAAATAGCCGAGGAACTAAAGA
>JBARZM010000021.1:0-25017 GCA_049650095.1 Rubrobacteraceae bacterium
CCGCAGATTTCTGATCCACCTGATGGGCTCCGAGTCCCTCGAACCGGAGCGCAGGATGCTCGGTGCCGACCACGTCATCGACTACACCGAAGAGGACTTCACTGAGGGTAGGCGGCGCTACGAACTCAGAAGTTTTGTTTGCGGAGTAAACGCAGTTGGTTCCGGGGGACCACCCGAATTACTCCCCCGGACCGATGGCAGGACGTGCGCCGCGAAATAAGCTCGTTTCGTAGGCTAGAGAACGTAGAGAAGGAGTTAGTGATGCGAACGGATCAACAGAACTATGGCGTGGCAGGAGGCGGTCCCGGTGAAGGCCCCGGCGGGGCATCCATGGGCTCTACAGCAACGGAGTTCACCTACACCGATCCTGTACAGAGCTTCGTGGGCACGGTCAGGGATCTGGTCACCCGGCCTATCGGCTTTTTTCGGGGCATAGCGCGGCGGGGAGACTTCGTGAACCCCCTGATCTTCGCCCTGGTCTGCACTGTGATCTCGGCGGCAATCGGCGGTTTGCTAGGGGTACTGTATGCCGCCGTGGGCATAGGCGATGCGGGTGTCGGGGGGGCGATCGGGGCCTTCGTAGCCTCTATGTTCTTCACGCCGATCGTCTCTGCGATAGCGTTGTTTGTCGGCGCCGGGGTTCTGCACTTGCTGGTCGCCCTGATGATCAAGCCCGCGGATACCGGTTTCGAGTCCACGTTCCGGGTAGTTTCTTACACGAGCGTTGCGCAGCTCGCAAGCTGGGTCCCGGTACTGGGACCGCTGGTGGCCTTCGTGGCTTCCGTAGCCCTGTCTATTGTCGGTATCCGGGAAGTTCACGAAACGACGACCGGCAAGGCCGCGCTCGTGGTCCTGATCCCCGCTGCGGTGGCATTGCTGGTAGCGTTGTTCCTTATCGTGGTAGTTGGCGTCCTGTTCTTCGCCGCCCAGTAAGCGAGGTCCGGGGTCCATCCGTTATCTGGAAAAAGGCCGCGCCAGAGGAAAAGTCCTCATCACCGTGTGATCCGCGTCCGGGCGTCTAGCGCACTTTGGGGCGGCTGGGCTCGCCCCAGCACTCCACGTTACGCAAGCCGGGGATGTTGTCTACGTGGAAAGTGGGGTCTTCCCCCGCCCGGCGCTATCGCAGATAGCCGCGGAGGGTGGCGAAAACCCAAGTCTACTCCTCGTACCGGAGCGCCTCCGCCGGGTAGACCTTCGAGGCCTGCCGGGCGGGCAGATAGGTGGTCAAGAGCGAGGCGACGTAGGAGAGCGTCACCACGATCCCGAGCAAAGCCCACGGAACCTGGTAAGTAGCCCCGGCCAAATCCTCCGTCAGGCCGCTTATGACCTGATTCGAGAGCGCGGCGCCCAAAGCGACCCCGAGCCCGATGCCCAGCAGGGCGAGGAAGGAAGACTCCAGGAGAAAGACGAGCCGGACCTGGCCCTTCTGGAAACCCAAAGCCCGGAGCATCCCGATTTGCTGCCGCCGCTCGACGACCGACCGGGCCGCGATGACGCCCAAAGCCGCGATGCCGACCAAAAGCCCAAGCCCCATGAATCCCGTCAGAAGGTCGTTGATTATGGTATTTGCCGACGCCTGGTCTTCTATCTCTTTCTTCAACACCGCTGCCTGCAGGCCGTTTTGGGCGAAGCCTTCTTCGAGGTTCGTCGCCACGGCCCCGGCGTTGGCCCCGGCGGCCAGATCGAAGTAGTAGCTCTGGGCCGGGACCGGACCGCCGGTTAGTCCTTCGAGGGTTTCGCTGGAGGTCATCACGTTGCCGGCGTAGAAGGCCGTGTCTTGCAGAACCCCGATCACCCGCAGGTCCTTTGTTTCGCCCGAGCTCGGGTCTTTGACCTGGATGAACAGGTCATCCGGCAGAGCCTTGTCTTCCTGGTAGAAGCCCGAGAGCTTTACCGGGGGCTCCGGGCCACCGAAGGTCAAGTTGCTCCGGGTCGGCGCGAGGGCGGAGGAGATCACCGCCGTGTTCGGGTTTTTTTCGAGCGTATTCCAGACCGCTTTCTTCGACCCGTACTCGGCGGCGGTCGTCTTGAAACCGTAGCCGACGTTTTTCGCATAACCTGCGCTCACACCCTGCACGAGCAGGTCTTTGGGTTCGCGGTCCGTGTCTCTCTGCTTGGCTTTTACCGGCAAGCCGGAGACGCTGCCGACGGCGGCGATGTCGTCCGGGTTTACTCCGGAAGTGTTCTGTAGCGCCTTCTGCATGTCGGGGATCGGGGCGGCGTAGCCCGCGTCGGCCCGGACCTCGAAGCCGCCGGAGATCCTGCTCGTGTCGTCGAAGATGCTGGAGATGGACTTGTTGATGAAACCCATCGTGACGAGGGAGAAGATGACCAGGGAGAAGAGCGCCAGGATCATGCCGGTCCGGAAGCGACTCTGCATCGGGTAGGAGACCGCCGTTTTGAGCACCGGCGGCAGGCCTTTTATGCGGCCGAAGATTGCCACAACGGCCCCGAGCAAGAGGTCCGAGTTGTAGATGACGACCCAGACGCCACCGATAACGATCATGATCCCCGAGATAAAGAACAGGTCTATGCCCTGCGCCATGCCCGTCGTCCCGAGGTCGAAAGGCGAGACCCAAAGCCCGACCAGGGCAAGCCCCGCCAGCGTAAAGGCGACCCGGTCCGGCACCCGGAAGATACGCAACAACAACGCCACCCCGATGACGACCAGCGAGATCCCGAACAGGTAAAGCCCCGCCTGCCCGGCCGCGAGGCCCTGCCAGATAGCCAACGCGCCGGCGAGCGGCGTCAGGATCGCCAGCAGCACGCCCCGGACGCTGCGGCCTTTCTTGTCCGGCTCCGGTATGTCGCGGATGGCGCGGACGACGTTCATCCGGCTCACGCGCACGGCGGAGAACAGCACGATCAGGAACGTCAGCACCATGCCCATCGTGAAGGCGATGACCACGTTCTCCGGGCTGAAGGCGAAGGCGATCTTGAGGCCAAAGTCGTCGAACTGGTTGAAGGCCCGGCTAATAAATTGGACCATCGCCCACCCGACCCCGACGCCGAGCACGCTGCCGACCGCCGAGGCGACCAGCGCATAAAGCGTTCCCTCGAAGGTAAACATCCGGACCAGGTGGCCCCGCCGCATCCCGATGCCGCGGGCGATGCCGAGCTCTCTTTTACGCTCGGCGGCGAGCATCACGAAGATCAGGAATATCAGCAGAATCCCGACCGCCACGGAGAACTGCCCGAAGAGGAGGAAGATGTTGGAGAACTGCTGTCCGGTTTCGTCGGCCTGCTCTAGCGCGTCTTTCTTTACCGGGTCCGACTGTAGATTGTTGCTTGCCAACAAGGGTTTCAACTCGTCCACGGTGGCCTGCGTGGGGGCGCCGCCCTCGACGGCCGGCCCCGTGTGCGTGACGATGACGTTGTTGACCTTGCCCGCGTTGCCGGTGAGGTTTTGTAGCCGGTCTAGCGGCATGACCATCGAGGTTTCGGAGCCCGGGTTCGCGCCGCGCTCGTAGATACCCGCGACCGTAAGCTCCGTCGGCCGCTGGCCTAGGAAAGCCTCTATCTTGCCGCTGGTCTTTACGTTCAGGCCGTCGGCGGTCTCGTTGCTGACGTAGACCTCGCCTTTGCCGAGGTCGCCCACGGAAAGGGTGCTCCCGGACTTCTTCGTGAGCCGGTCGAAGCCCTGCATCCTGTTCCCGTCGATGCCGAGCACGTCAACCGCCGGTTCGCTGAGCTTCGTCTTAGATGAGAGCACCGGCACGGTCTCGGTGGCTAAGGGCGCCACGCCCGCGACTTCTTCGTCGCCCGAGAGCCGGTTCCGGACCTCGCCGGCGACGCTCTGGTCGAAGTATGGCTCTTGTTGGGAGCCGGCGAACTGCCCGCCGGACTCCGGGGCGTCCTTCTTGACGACCACGTCTGTTTGACCGATCTGCTCCAGGGCCTGGGTGCGGATCGAGTTGGTCAATGTGTCGCCGGTCGTGAAGGACGCGGAGAACAGGAGCGTCGCCAGCATCAGGCCGGCCACTATGAGGACCGATTGGGTCTTGCGGCGCGGGATGTTGCGGGCGGCCATCTTGAACGCCACCCGGTTGCGGAGCGCCAAAACTACCAGGATCAAGGCCCCAGCCCCGAAGACGGCCAGGAGTATCCACATGAGTCGCTCTGTTGGCACGCCGAAGAGGGTGTCCATCCTAGCCTTCTCTACCGTTGAGCTCGTCGCTCTCGATCAGGCCGTCCCGCATCCGCACGATGCGATGGCCGCGGTGCGCCACCGCGGCGTCGTGGGTAACGAGCACGAAAGTCTGCTCTTGCTCGTCGTTCAGCCGGACGAGGAGGTCCATGATCTCTTTGGAGGTCTCGGAGTCGAGGGCGCCGGTTGGCTCGTCGCCCCACACGATCGCCGGCTCGTTCACCAGCGACCGGGCGACCGTGACCCGCTGCTGTTGGCCGCCGCTCATCTCCTGGGGTCGCTTGTTCGCCTGATCCGCGAGCCCCACCATTTCCAGGGCATTTTGGGCCTGCTCGCGGGCTTTCTTGGGTTTCGTTCCCGCGACCAGAAGCGGCAGCTCCACGTTCTCCACGCCGGAGAGGACCGGGATCAGGTTGTACGACTGGAAGATAAAGCCCATCTTCTCCGCCCGGAAGCGGGTACGCTTCCTATCGGACATCTTGCTTATGGGATCGCCGTCTATGAGCACCTCTCCCCCGTCCAGCCCGTCCAGCCCGGAGAGGCAGTTGAGCAAGGTCGTCTTGCCGCATCCCGAAGGTCCCATAACGGAGACCATGTCGCCGCGCTTTATCGCCAGGTCCATCCCTTTTAGCGCGTGGACTTTTACCTCGCCCGCGTCGTAGACTTTCTGGACACCCCGGGCCTCGATAATGGGTTCCGCGATGCGCCCTTCCTCCCCCATAGCCGCGCCTCCACTCTTCAGCATAATTTCCTCTCTATTTCGTTCCTCTTGTACGGGCGCCAGGCTCTTTACCTGAACCGCGTATCCGCGCCGGTGGCGGACGAGAAGTATGGTCCACGCCCCACGATAACGGCCACCGTGTTCATGAAGGCCACGATAAACAACAGGAAGCCGAAGATGCCCGAGATCGAAGCCCCTATAGCCGCCCCGTTCTCGCCCGCAACGAGCGCGCCCACGCCCGCGAACAGCAAACCGGAGACGACGACCGCGACGAGGATCGCGACGGCGGTCAGCACCGACCACTTGGCGTGACGCTTGAGCGCCTGCGGGGCGCTGCCGAAGAACAATGAGATCAGGGCGACGACCGGCTGCCACCAACATACGATCGTGATAAATTTCTCGAAATTGGTCAACCCCAATCCCCCCGCCGCGTTCCTCTCCATCTTCCTAACTCCTCTCGATACGGTCTCGTACAACACATTACGCAGCTACTCTAAGTAGGTTGCGGGGCGCGCGCATCAGACCGAGGGTCCAACTTCACCAGGTCTCCAGGCCGAAGAAGCGGTTGGGGGATCTACGTCATGCCCCTTCGAGTTCCTCCTCACCGGAACTTCCTGGCAACGCGTAGACCAGCGCCCCACCCTCCCGCTCGACCGTCAGGTGCCCCCCACCGGCCAACTCAGATAACATATCCTCCGCCTCCCGTACCGATAGCGAAGTCGCCATAGCCGCCTCGGCGGGCGTTATACGCCCGCCGTTATCTCGCAGAGCCTCCAGCAACTCACGGTCTTTGCTAACAGCGATCGTGGGGCGTCCCCGCGCTTCGACCAGCGGATACTCCACCCCATCCTCCACGACAACGCACCGGTTCGTATCCCCGAAAACCCCTATCCCGACCTCGACCGTCACCGGCTGGTGCGTTTGATCGTCTCGGATCTCGCCGTGCAAACGCGACTCACCCCAAACCGCATACCGCTCGTCAGCGGAGAAACCGTCAACGAACAACCGCAAACGGGTAACCAGGATGAGCGAGTTGTCCACCTCCACCTCGATGTCGTGTCCCCGGCGAATATTGCTGTACCTGTTCGGCATGGCCTTGACCTCCTTTTTAACACAATCGTATCAAATCACTAGACACTTTATAACACGATCGTGCTATAATAACAACATGCCGAAGATCGTGGACCACGAGGAGCGCCGGCGGGAGTTGGCGGAGGCTGTTTGGCGGGTGATTCTGCGCGATGGTGTGGAGGGAGTTTCGGTACGCAACGTCGCGGCGGAGGCCGGGTGGTCCACGGGTGCTTTGAGGCATTACGTAGGGACGAAGGAGGACTTACTCGTCTCCGCTACCCAGCTTTTGGACGAGCGGGTAAGGGGGCGCATCGAGAGCAAGCATCACGGCGACACCCCGCGTGAGGCGGCACGTTCGGTGATCTGCGAGATACTGCCGTTGGATGAGGAGCGCCGCGCTGACGGAGCCCTGTGGTTCGCCTTCGCCGCCCGGAGCCTCGTGGACCCCCGGGTCGCCGAGGAGCATGAGCCGGTCTTCGACGGCGCGCGGGAGCTTTGCCGGCGGGTAATTCACCGGATGGACGAGGGCGGTTGGCTCGTTTCCGGGCTAGACCCCGGGATAGAAGCGGCCCGGCTCCACTCGCTGGTGGATGGGTTGACCGTTCACGGGCTGATGGGACGGCTCGATAACGAGGCGATGTTGGACGTACTCGACTCGCACCTGGGTCGGATCCTCCGCGACCCGTAGACAGTGGTCTGGCGTACCGACTATCCGCGATCGCGCTCGAGCAGGACCATCATTATGAGGCTGGCGAGCAGCAACTCTTCCTCTTCTTCGGAGAAGTCGTCGAGCTTTTCGACGGTAAACTTGCTTTCGAAAACCGAGCGTTCTTTCTTCAATTTCAGGACTCTACGATCGCCAAGCTCCGCGATGTAAGCGGGGTTGAAGAAGAGTCCTCCCAGGGCGTCGCCGAAAGGCATGGACTCCATGAGGCTGTCGGCCACCTTGATCCAGGGGTTCTCCTCGTGGAGTATTCCGGTTGTGTGTCCACCGGCGTCCGTGAGGACGTAGGAACTCTTCCACATCGAACGCATACCTTCCCGACGAACGGAGCCCAGAGGTTTGCCGTTGGAGTCCACCACGGAGTAGCTCGCGCCGAAATCCAGGACCCGGTCGGCCTTTATGCGAAATAGTGACTTTCGCTGGTTCTCGTCGGCGTAGACCCCTACGTCTTCTTTGAAACGAAATTTCTTCTTCCTGACGTAAGAGACGAGTTGGCCCGTTGCGTCGGTGACGCTCACCCGCGTGCCGATGGTGGCGATCTTGAACCTGATCTCCAAAGGATAGTTCAACATAAAAACCTCCTGTCTCCGTACGGCTTGCGTATTCTAGTGCAGAGAAAAGTCCCGGCCGGAGAGACCGGGACTTTCGGGTTGGAGGGATCTGTTAGCGGTTCTCGATCAGGTCCGCGACGATCGGATACCGGTAGTCTTCGCCCTGGCTCACTTTGTATGCCGCGTAGGCGCTGTGGGCGAAGGGGACGATGGAGATAACCAACATGCCCGGCACGAGGAGGAAGCCGATCAGGATCGCCATGAGGGCGAACGTTACGGCCCATCCGGCGGCCAGTATCACGAACCAGGCTCCCTGGTAGATCGCCGATTGGAGCGACTGGAAAGCGACCTTCTGAGAACGCTCCCGGTAGACGAGCCAGATAACCAGGGACGCCACCGGCCCGAGGAATCCGGTGACCAGGTTCAGGAAGATGCTGAGGTGCGAGAGCATGGACCAGGTCCGCTCGTTGCGGGTCTCCATCATAGTCGCGGAACCTTCCACCATTTCGGGGCCTTCCGCCACACCATAGTTTTGTTGCTCTGTCTGCATCGCCAACTCCTTTTTTCGTTCCTTGGTCTACACGGAGAGCTTATTCCGCGTCCTGCACTCCTACATCGGTCCGGGGACGTAATTCGGATGGTCCTAGGGAACCATCCGCGTTTGCTTTACAATTGTTGGGGTGGTTGATCAGTCGAGAAAGCCCGCTAACGGACACCGGTTTTTCGCCGCGTTCTACGATTGGATGAACACCGCCGCCGAGAAGGGTTGGCAGGGTGAGCGCCGCTCCCGGCTTCTCTCCGAAGCGGGTGGAGAGGCACTGGAGATCGGGGGCGGCACCGGCGCCAACCTCCCCCACTACCGGGACGTTCGACGTTTGGTGATAACCGAGCCGGACCCGTTTATGCGAAAGAAGTTGTTGCCGAAGCTCGATCAGAGCACCGTGCCGGCCGAGGTACTGGACGCCGGCGCCCAAAACCTGCCGTTCGAGGACGATAGCTTCGACGTAGCAGTATCGACGCTGGTCCTTTGTACGGTTCCGGACCAACGGGAGGCGCTCGCGGAGATCCGGCGCGTGCTGCGTCCTGGCGGAAAGCTGCTGTTCATGGAACACGTGCGAGGCACGGGCCGTATCTCCCGCCGGCAGGACCTCCTCCTGCCACTCTGGCGGCGCTTGTTCGGCGGCTGTCACCCAAACCGGGACACCCTAACCTCCATAAAATCCGCTGGGTTCGGGGTACGTAGCTTGGAACGGTTCGAGCCTCCGGTCCCGTTTTCGGGCATCGTGCCCCACATTCAGGGAGTGGCCGTTCTAGAGGGAGATGCCCGTGGATAATCCGTCTTCCCGATTCAAGATCGTCAATTTCTTGTTGGCCTGGGGGGGCGCCTCGCTTGGTTTCCCGTTCGGCGGCGTTGTGGCCCTCTCCCTTGCGGGCCCGATGGACGATGCGGTCTCCGCGGCACTCGGCGGCCTTCTCGCGGGGGCGGTCGTCGGGGCCGCGCAGTGGTTCGTGGTGCGCCTCTACCTCGGGATAGACTTAACCTGGATCGTGGCGACCGCCTCCGGGTTGGCGCTGGGAAATACGCTCGGGGCGATTTTGGCCGGTTTCGGGGAAGGGATCGGCGACCTGCTCCTGATCGGGGCGGTGGCCGGCGCCGTCGTGGGTGCGGCACAGTGGTCGATGCTCCGGGAGCGTCTGCGGTACGCCGGGCTTTGGGTTCTGGCGCTGGCGGTGGCGTGGCCGCTGGGCTGGACGAGTACGTGGTTTATCGGGGCGGATATCTCGCTCGGCTATCCCGTCTTCGGCGCGGACGGCGCGTTGGTCTTCGCCGCCGTCTCGGGCGCCGTCCTGCTAGCCATGATCCGCAAACTATCCCTAACGCCTACCGCGGTAGCCCAGGCAAAGAACCCGCCTCCACGGTAGCTTCGCAGAGGCTCTATGGCGGGTGTGCTAGGATCATCGTTCTCTTGAAAGCTTATCTAAAAGCCCAACCTCAGTGGATATCCCGATGAGCCGTCGTTCGGGCATACTCGTCGCGACGGTTGTCGGTGTACTCGTTTTTCTTTTGGACCAGGGGATGAAATGGGCCGTTGAAACCTACATCGGCATCGGTGCAAGTGTGTCCGCGATACCTGGAGTCCTCCGCCTCACGCACATAAAAAACTCCGGTGGCGCGTTCGGAATCCTCGGTGGCAGCCAGGTCATCCTGCTCGTCGGGAGCGTCTTGGCAGTCCTCGTAGTCTTGTGGATGCTCCTCGCCAGCCCGCCATCCCGGTTTACGGCCCTTGGCTGTGGTCTCGTGCTCGGCGGGGCCGCCGGGAACCTCCTGGACCGTCTAACCGCCGGAGCGGTGACCGACTACGCCGACCTCCAATTCTGGCCCCTCGGAAATTGGCCTATCTTCAACGCCGCCGACACCGCCATAGTAGCGGGTGTGATCCTGCTGCTACTCGCCGCTTTCTCGGCGGACCCGGATAGAGAAAACACCGGTCCCCAGAAATAGAAAAAAACGCTCTTCGCGGCGAGACTCTCTCAAGTTTGATTTTCGTGTCCGGACCGGCCGCCCTGGCGTCGCGGGTCCTTCCGGCGGCCGGCGGCGAACGTCTGTTTAGCTTCCTATTAGCTTTTTGTAGACCGCCCGGTACTTGCGAAGAGCCTGCCGAAGGTCTTCGGTCTCATCTTCCTTGGGGCCGTCGTCCTCGCCGGAGTTTTCGTTCTCGTCCCGATCCTGGTCATTATCCGCATCACGTCCGCCGCTGGCGCGTCCGACGACGCCGGCGCGCGTCTTACGGGCCTCACGGTAGTCGTCGGCGACGTCCGGATAAGCGACGGCCAGCCGTTTCTCGGTCTCTTCGTCATCTTGGGAGGCGTCCCGCACGAAGTTTCGCTCTTCGAGGATGTCCGAGACGGTGCGGTCGGCCATTTCTATGGACCGGTTCGGGTTATCCACGAAGACCTGTTCCACTTCTTCCCAGCGTTCCTCGTGACGTTGCCGGCTCTCGTCGGAGAGCGGCTCCGTTTCGCTTTTTACCCGCTCGCTGCGGTCGTGCAGCTCTTCGGCGGCCTCGTCTTCGGAATCCCGCTCCCGGGCGGTGCGTTCGTACTCCGGCCCGAACTCCTGCCGCGCCCGCTCCCGACGGTTCTCACGCTCGCGCTCGCGCTCCTGCTCGCGTTCCCGTTCACCCTCCTCTTGCTCCTGATCCCCACCGCCGCGCAGGGCGAAAAAGAGCGCCACGGCGGCGATCACCACCACTACCGCCACGATTATTATTACCAACAGCGTCGTACTCATGGTTCCTCCTCACCGATTTACCTTACTGTATTGTTCCCGGTTTTGGGGCTTGTGTAACCTAGCTGGGGCCTCGGCGGATCTAGGCGCGCACGACTTCGCGGAGCTTGCCGGTCTCCACCTCGTAGACCGCCCCGGAGATGGTGACGTCGTTGGGGATCAAGTCGGAATTCTCGAGTGTCTCCACGTCGTCCCGGACGCTCTGCTCCAGGTTTTTGAAGGTGAGAAAGTCGTGGCCGGAGGCGTCCACGTCCAGGTCTTCCCGGATCTTGGCGGCGAGATCCTCATTGTCGAAGGTCATCAGCCCGCAATCTGTGTGGTGTATGACGACGACTTCGTTGGTACCAAGCAGGCGCTGGGAGATAACTAGTGACCGGATGGCATCCTCGGAGACCCGTCCCCCGGCGTTGCGGATCATGTGCGCCCCGCCGGGCTCGATGCCGAGAAATTCCTCGGGATGCATCCTGGCGTCCATGCAGGTCACCACGGCGACCCGCCGGGCGGGCGGCGCTGGAAGGTTCCCTTTCTCGAAAGACTCCGCGTAGGACCTGTTCGCCTCAAGCAACTCGTCGAAGGTAGCCATAATCTATCCCTTTCCTAAGCCGATTCGTCCATCCCCATTGCCTCAAGAAAACCATCCAGGGTCTCCCGCCAGCCTTTGGCCGGGCTTGCGGGGCCCGGTGGCCGGACGGATGTCGCTCTCTTCGTACAACCGCAGCCGCCGTATGGAGCCCCACGGGTAGAACGTCAAGGCTTCCCGCGAAGAGCCCGGCCCGATCACCAGGGTTACGCCCCGGTCGTTGACTTCTTCGAGCTCGCCCACGAACTCTTCGGGGTTACGAACATTCAAAGTCACGGCCACCCGACGCCCGATCCAGGCTTCCGGCTTGGGCTCTTTCGCCAAATTTATTTCCCTTCGTCCCTGGAAGTGTACCGGACATCCTCTTACCCCTCCCGGATTGACCTTACACTTCGTGACAGTGCCGGCACCGGGCCTCGTAGCTCTCCTGGGCCCCGACGAGGATCGTCGGCGCAAAGGCAGGCGCCGGCTTTCCGTCTATGAGACGCTGCGAGCGGGCGGCGTCCCGGCCACACCGGGCGCAAATGGCCCGGAGCTTGACGACCTCGTCGGCCTCGGCCAGCAGCGCGGACATCGGCCCGAAAGGCTCGCCCCGGAAATCCATATCGAGGCCGGAGGCGATCACGGCGCACCCCCGGTCGGCGAGGGTGTTGCACGCCTCTACTATGCCCGCGTCGAAGAACTGCGCCTCCTCGATGGCTACGACTTCGGTCGAAGACTCGACGCTCTCCAGCAGTTCCCCGCTCGCGGAGACGGCGGCGGCCTCGTACAGGGCGCCGTTGTGGGACCGGATCTCAGCGCCGTCCGTGCGGGTGTCGAGCGCTTGCTTGAAGACCTGGACGCGCCGACCGGCGTAGAGCGCGCGGCGGACCCGACGGATCAACTCCTCCGTCTTGCCCGCGAACATCGAACCGGCGATAACGGTTAGAGACCCCGCAAACCTGCTATCCAAGTTTCTGAAGTTCTCGTTGCCCATCCGGACAGCTTACGCCATTTACGTATCCTGGACGAGATCCAGGATGTTGCGGGCCATTTTCATGGATGCGGCATCGACCATCTTGCCCTCGACGCTCACCGCCCCCGAGCCTGCGGCATTCGCTTCTTCGTAGGCCGCTATTACCTTCTCCGCCCATTCAACCTCTTTGTCCGTCGGCGAGAACACTTCGTTGACGACCTCTATTTGGGAGGGGTGGATGCACCACTTGCCGTCGAAGCCCAGGGAACGGGCGCGGAACGAACTCCGGCGCAATCCTTCTTCGTCCCCGTAATCGGCGACGGGTCCATCCACGGCCCGAAGCCCAGCGGCCCGGGCGGCCACCAGAATGCGGTGCATAACGTGGTGAAAGCGGTGGCCAGGATAAGCCTCGTCCCACTCGTCCATCGTCCCGATGCTGGCCTGGGGCATCCGCAGGCTCGCCGCGTAATCACCGGGCCCGAAGTGGAGGGCTTCCAGACGGGCCGTCGAGCGGGCCGTGGCGTCTATATTGATGAGCCCCGCCGCGCTCTCTATCTGGGCTTCGAGCTTTATCTTGCCGGGTTCGAGGCCGGTCGCGGACTCGATACCGGAGAGCAGCGCGTCTATCGTGTACAAGTCTTCGGGGCGGTCCACTTTTGGGACCAGGATCGCATCCAGCGCCTCACCCGCCGCTTCTACGACCTCGATCACATCCCGGTAAAAGTACGGGGTGTCGAGCGCGTTCATCCGATAGACCGCCGGCCGTTCACGCCAGTCGAGTTCCCGCACGGCCTCGGCAACGTCGTTCCGGGCGCCGGCTTTCTCGTCCGGCGCGACGGCGTCTTCCAGGTCGAGAAAGACGTAGTCGGCCTCCGAGGCGAGCGCTTTCTCGACCATCTTCCGGTTCGAGGCGGGTACTGCCAGTATGGAACGGAACGCGCTCATAACGTATATCTTAGCCCAATAACGCTTCTCCACATTCTTTACCCCCGGCAGCCCTCCCGCCCGACCCTTGCCCATCTAAATATACTGTGTAGGATGGATGGCTTCAGCCGGAGACGCAACTGCCATCGGCGCGGGATCCGGCGTATAGAGTTGGCGTGCGGAGTCGGGAGAGATGCTCGAAGAGGTGATATATGAAGGAGGCGGACGAACTTGATCCACCCGAACGGGCGTGTGAAGCCTCGCCCGGCCAAGATGTCCCAAACGAGAAGGAGTAAAAGCCGGTGAACCGTTCTCTGAAGCTGGGACTCGACTTCCTGTTCGGGCTCATCATCCCCGTCATCATCCTCTCGCGTTTCAGCGGCGTGCTCGGGAACATCCCGGCCTACGTGGTCTCCGCGCTCGTGCCGGTGGCCTGGGTGGCGGTGGACCTCTTCTTTATCACGAAGAGGTTCAACTTCATAACGAGCTTTCTCGGGCTGAGCGCCGTCGTGCGCGGGGCGCTCGCTTTCTGGTTCGTGGACGGCGTGGCGTACGCGTTCAAGGACTCGGCCCCGAGCTTGCTGTGGGTCGTGGTCTTCGGGGGGTCGCTCGTGTTCGGGAGGCCCTTGATCTCCGCTTTCCTCGAACAGACTTTCGACCCTCGCACC
Source organism: Rubrobacteraceae bacterium (assembly GCA_049650095.1). Taxonomy (GTDB): domain Bacteria; phylum Actinomycetota; class Rubrobacteria; order Rubrobacterales; family Rubrobacteraceae; genus SIRX01. Next base: position 13,631 of record JBARZM010000021.1, read on the forward strand.
CCGGAACAGGAACGCTCGATAAGAAACCTCTTCGACGAGCGGTCGGTGCGGCGGACGCTCTGGCTCGGGACGTTCGCGATGGTCGTCCTCTCCATAATCACCGGCATCGCCAACTTCTTCTTGAACCTCTGGATCGTCACCGCGCAGTTCGGGACGGAGGCGTTCAACGTACAGGTCGCCGAGGCGAACGCCATCGCCCGCTTCGCCATCGCCATCCCCGAAGCCCTGGCGCTCATGGTCGTCGTCGGCCTCGCGCTAAAGGCCATCTACGCCCGGTTGCCCGGAGACCCCAACGACAAGGACTTCTGGGAATTGCTCGAAGCGCGGCAGACCCACAAGAAAGAAGAAGCAATAAGAGAGACCTGAGGAGGGCGACTACGTGCTGGAATTAAAAGGCCTAAAGAAACGCTACGGCGATACCGTCGCGCTCGACGGCCTGTCCTTCACGGTCGGAGAAGGCCAGATGTTCGGCTTTGTCGGGCCAAACGGCGCGGGCAAGACGACGGCCATGAGGATCCTGCTCGGCGTTCTCGAACCGGATGAAGGCGAAGTCCTCTGGCGCGATAGTCCAATAGACGCCGCCACGCGCCGGCGCTTCGGATACATGCCCGAGGAGCGCGGGCTCTACCCCAAGATGCGCGTCGGGGAGCAACTCTCCTACCTCGCCCGGCTCCACGGTTTCTCCAAAGGCGACGCCGACGAAGCCGCCGAACGCTGGACGAAACGGCTCGGGATTCACGGGCGGGCCGGGGATAAGACCGAGAACCTCTCTTTAGGCAACCAGCAGCGGGTCCAGCTCGCAGCGGCGCTCGTCCACGACCCGGACCTCCTGGTCCTCGACGAACCGTTCTCCGGCCTCGACCCTGTAGGCGTGGACACCCTGAGCGAGGTGCTCCTGGAACGCGTGGAGGCCGGGGTCCCGGTCGTCTTCTCCAGCCACCAGCTAGAGCTGGTCGAGCGGCTGTGCGAAGCGGTAGCCATAGTGCGCGACGGCCGGCTGGTGGCCGAAGGGACTGTCGAGGAGCTGCGCGCCCCCCGGGGACGGCGGCTGTTGCAGGTGAACGTGCAGAACGGCGACGGCCGCTGGACCGAAGACCTTAGAGGCGTCTCCGCCGTCGAGCATAAAGGCCGGGAGGGCGTCCTTCTGTCCCTGGACGAAGACGCCGACGAGCAAGAGGTCCTGGCCGCCGCCCAAAATGCCGGACGGGTAACCCACTTCGGGTTTGCCCGGCGCTCCTTGAACGAGTTGTTTAGAGAGGTGATGGAAGGATGAACAACAGCGTACTGCTCGTGGCCCGGCGGGAAGTCATGGAGAAGGTCCGGGACCGGGCGTTTATCCTGTTCACTGCTTTTATGCTGCTCTTGCCCGTCGCGGGCGGAATCTTCGGGGCGTTCTTCGCCGCGCCGGATGATCGGAGCTATAGCGTAGGTCTCGTCGGGGAAGGCTCCGGGCAACTCGGTGCCGTGTTGGAAGAACAAACGACGGCCCTCAACGCGGAGATACGGGTAGAACAGATACCAAATCGCGACGCTGCCCGGTCCGGGATCGAGGCCGGTGACGCCGACGCCGTGGTCGTGAACCTGAACCAGGTTTTGGCCGAGGGCCGACCCGGCCCGGAGTTGGAGACGCTCTTGCAGTCCAGCGCCGGGCAGGTCAAGTCCGCCCGGTCGCTGCAACAAGCCGGCGTAAACCCGGACCAGGCCCGGAACATACTCGACCCCGAACCGCTCTCCTTCCAATCCGTCGGCGACGAAGGGGGAGCGTCGGAGATCGGACCTGAGGCTATAATCGCGCAGTTCGGCATGTTCTTTCTGTTCCTCACCATCTTTACCTACGGGGCCTGGATCGCCAACGGCGTCGTCGAGGAGAAGTCTTCGCGGGTGATAGAGGTCATCCTCTCCACCATCCGGCCCTGGCGGTTGATGGTCGGCAAGATCACCGGCATCGGGTTTCTGGCGCTGTGCCAGATACTGCTCGTCCTGGGAGCCGGCCTTCTGGCAGTCTCCGTAACCGGCCTGGACCTGCCACCCGTGGCATTCGGCATATTCGCCGCCGTGTTGCTCTGGTTCGTCCTGGGTTTCGCGTTCTACAGTTGCCTGTTCGCCGTGGCAGGGTCTCTGGTCTCCAAACAGCAAGACCTGCAGTACACCCAACTGCCGCTTATGGTGCTCATCTTCATCGGCTACGGGGCCGCCTTCTACGAGTTCGGCAACCCGGGTTCGCTGGCGGGCCAGATCCTCTCGTTGATACCGCCGTTCTCCCCGATGGTGACGCTCATGCGCATGGGGGTGGGCGAAGCCGGTACGCTGGAGGTCGTCGCGGCGGTGCTGCTTACGCTGGTGGCTACGGCCGGCCTGGTACTGCTGGCCGCCCGGCTCTACGCCGGTTCCGCCCTGCGCTTCGGCACCCGGGTCTCGCTGCGCGAAGCCTGGAAGTCCTCCCGCAACGAGACCACGGAACAGGGCTAAAGCTTTCTCAGCGCAGCAGCGTCTCCACGGATTCGCCGCGCAGGGAAGCGTCCAGGACCTCCATCGGGTGGGCGGTCGGCAGCTCGTCGTGGCCCATCTTCTTTAGGCTCGCCTGGATCTGGAGCATGCAGCCGGGGTTGGAGGTTACTATCATCTCGGCCCCGGTGTCGAGGATGTTCTGGGCTTTGCGCTTGCCGAGCTCTTCGGCGGGCTCGGGCTCGACCATGTTGTAGATGCCGGCCGAACCGCAGCAAATCTCTGCCTCCCGAATCTCTTTTACGTCCATGCCGGGGATTTGCTTGAGCGTCTGACGCGGCTGCTTGCGGATGCCCTGGGCGTGCGCCAAATGGCAAGCGTCGTGGTAGGCCGCCGTTACGGAGAGCGGATGCCGCTCCGCCCTCGGCCCCTGCTCCTGCAGGAACTCGGAGACGTCCTTGACCTTCTCGGAGAACGCTTTGGCGCGTTCGGCGTACTCGGGATCGTCGCGGAGGAGATATCCATACTCTTTCATCGTCGAGCCGCAACCGGCGGCGTTTATGACGAAGTAGTCCAGGCCCTCGGCCTCGAAGGTGTCTATGGTCTTGCGGGCGAAGGCGAGAGATTCTTCTTCGCGTCCGGCGTGGGTGGAGAGGGCGCCGCAGCAACCCTGCTTGGGCGCGACGACCTCGAAGCCCTCGGCGGCCAGCACGCGGACGGTGGCGGCGTTGACCGGCGAGAAGAATACCCGCTGCACGCAGCCGAGCAGGACACCGATCCGGCCCCGCTGCTCGCCCTCGGCCGGTGTTACTTCCGGCAGCTTCTCTTCCTTCGGCACTTCTGGCAGCAGGGCTTCCATCGCCCGCATCCGGGCCGGGATGCGCTGCATGACGCCGGCCTTGCGGAGCTTGTCGCCGATCCCGAACTTCTGGTAGAACTTCATCGGGGCGGCGGCGAGCCGGAGGCGGTTCGGGTACGGGAAGAGCTGGAAGATCATCTCCCGGAAAGCCTTGTCCTCCGGCGCCCGCTCGTAACGCCGCTCTACCTGCCCGCGCGTCGCCTCGATGAGCTTGTCGTACTGAACCCCGGACGGACAGGCCGTTACACAGGCCATGCACCCGAGGCAGAGGTCGTAGTGGCGCACCGTCTGGTCGTTCATGGGCTCTTCGGTTAGGCCCTTGTTCATGAGGTAGATGCGCCCGCGCGGTGAGTCCATCTCCTCGCCGAAGAGGACGTAGGTCGGGCAGGTCGGCAGGCAAAAGCCGCAGTGAACGCAGTCGTCTATGAGGTCTTTGTCCGGCGGATGGTGGGCGTCGAAGGCCGGGAACGAGACCTTGCCGGTTTCTCCCCGGTTCGCCCCGACGGTCGCCTCGGCGGCTAGTCCGCTGGACTCCCCTATGCTCTGGCCTACGTCCTCGGGGCTGCCGGCGCCGATCGCGCCGGCCATTGCCTGATCCCCGGTCGTGCCTTCACCGTTGCGTCGTTCGGTCACTAGATGCCTCCTACAAAGCGGCCGGGGTTCATTATGCCCCGGCTGTCGAACTTGTCTTTTACCCGGCCTATGAGCCCGATGTCGTCCCGGGGCGGCCCCCACACACCGACCTTCTCTTTCAACTCCCGGGGGGCGGTCAACAGCACCACGCTTCCGCCCCGGCGAACCCAGATCTCCCGCAGCTCGTCTATCACCTCGGCTTTCGAGCCGGTATCTCCGCCAGAAAGGCCGACGAAAGTAACGCCGGTCCCCGCGTGGCCCGTTATCTTCGGATGGTTCAGGCCCCGCCGGTCGGCCGCCCCGAGCACCGAATCCAAGACGGCCGCGAGCTCCGCCGGCGGCGCGGAGAGCTTTACCAGCGCGTCCTCCTCTTCCACCACGGCCGGCAATACCGCACCGAGATGGTCTCCCTCCCGGGAGTCGCGTACGTCGCCATGAGACCCGAGGACGTGGGAGATCTTCTCGACCTTCGCCTCGATGCCGCCCTCGATGCTTTCCAGCAGAAGCGAGACCAGCTTCTCATCTTCACTGTAGCGAAGCTCGATGGCCGTAGGCTCGGCCTGCGTGCGGGCCACGGCGTCGACCGCGGCGTAGACTTCCTGGGGACCGCCTTCTATCTCGGCGACGATCGTCTTGGAGACGTCCCGAACCGGGTGAAGCCGGAAGTTCGCCTCGGCGATCACGCCAAGCGTTCCCAGCGAGCCGGTAAAGAGCTTCGAGAGGTCGTAGCCGGCCACGTTCTTGACGACCTTGCTGCCGGCCTTTGCTATCGTGCCGTCCGCGAGAACGACGCGGATACCGATTATGAGGTCCCGGACGGTTCCGTAAGAGTACCGGCGCGGCCCGGAGGCGTTGGTGGCGATTAGCCCGCCGACGGTGGCGTCCGTCTCCGGCGGGTCGATGGCGAGCATCTGGTTCGACTCGCCGAGCTTCTCCTGCAGGTCGGCGAGCTTTATCCCGGCCTGTACCCTTACGACCTGATCCCCCGGGACGTACTCGATCACCCCATCCATCCGGACGGTGCTTATTACTAGATCCAACTCTTTAGGCGGGTTTCCGATGTATGTCTTCGTACCGCTGCCCCGGGGCGCGACCGCGAGCCCCTCCGAGTAGGCGAGCTTCATGACCTCGCTGATCTCTTCTATAGATCCCGGCTCGACGACGAACGAAGGCTCGACGCCTTCTACCGCGTCCTCGGCCTTCGCCTCACGGATGTTTTCCTCGCCGACTATCTCTTTCAAGCTCTCTACGGAGATGTTTTTCGTATCCATTAGAAGTTCTCCACGATGCCGGCCTTCTGCAGCGGGTGCATCTTGAACGGGCCGGGCCGTTCGCCACAGAGCCGCGGGGTCGGGAATATCTTGCCGGGGTTGGCGATCTGGTGCGGGTCGAAGGCGCACCGCAGCAGTTGCATGGTGTCCATGTCCTCGTCCGTGAACATCTTCGGCATGTATTTCTTTTTGTCCTCCCCGATGCCGTGCTCCCCGGTGAGGGAACCACCGGCCTCCAGGCAGGCCATGACGATGTCCCCGGCCAGGTCGTGGGCCTTGTCCGCTTCGCCTTCGGCGGCGTTATCGTAGAGCACGAGCGGGTGCAGGTTGCCGTCCCCGGCGTGGAAGACGTTGGCGACCCGCAGGCCGTAGTGCTCGCTCAGCTCGTTGATCTTGTGCAGCACCGAAGAGAGTTCCGTGCGCGGCACGACCGAGTCCTGCACGTAGTAGTCGTTGCTGATCCGGCCCATCGCCCCGAAAGCCGCCTTGCGGGCCTTCCAGAATAGCGCCCGCTCCTCGTCGTCTTCGGCCACCCGAAGCTCGACGGCGTCGTTCTCCTCGCAAATTTTGAGTACCCGCTCGAACTGGCTCTCGACTTCGGCCTCCGGCCCGTCTAGTTCGATGACGAGCGCGGCCCCCGCCTCCTCCGGCAGGCCGGGGTGAACCGCCGCCTCGACCGCGTCCATCGTCAGCCGGTCCATCATCTCTATAGCCGCCGGCACTATCCCCTCGCCGATGATCCCCGACACGGCCCCGCCGGCCCCCTCGGTATCATCGAAGCCCGCGAGCAGCGTCCTGACCGACTCCGGCGTACGGACGATATTGAGCGTTACCTTCGTGGCTATTCCGAGCGTTCCTTCCGATCCGACGAACGCCCCGAGAAGGTCGTAGCCCGGCGCGTCTGGCGACTTCCCGGGCCCGAGGTGGGCCACCGAACCGTCCGGCAAAACGACCTCCACCTCCACCACGTGGTTCGTAGTAAAACCGTACTTCAGGCAGTGAACGCCACCGGAGTTCTCGGAGAGGTTGCCGCCGATGGAGGAGACGATCTGGCTCGCCGGGTCCGGGGCGTAGTAGTAACCGTCATCCGCGACGGCCTGGCTCACCCACACGTTGATGACGCCCGGCTCGACCACCACCCGCCGGTTCGGGATGTCTACTTCCAGGACCTTCTTCATCCGGGACATCACGATCAGAACACCGGACTTGACCGGCAGCGCCCCGCCGGAGAGACCCGTCCCCGAACCCCGCGCCACGAACGGTACGCCTTCGTCGTAGCAAAGTCGGACGACTCTTTGGACCTGTTCGGCGCTCTCGGGGATGACTACGAGGTCTGGTATGACCCGGTATTCCATAAGGCCGTCACACTCGTAGGTGCGTAGCTGCTCGTGCTCGTGGATCACCCCCTCCTCACCGAGGATGTCCTGCATGTCTTGTATGAGCCGGCCACGCTCCATAAAGCGCCTCCTTTTTCTAGAGGGTGCTACCCTCCGGTCCCTATCTCGTGCTGTGCCAGGTCTTCTATAAGCGTGAGTATCGCCGAGTGATCCCGGTCGCCCCGCCCCTTCGCCTTTAACGACTCCAACATCTGATCCACGATAGCCGTAACCGGCAGCGATACCCCGTATTCCCTGCCCGCCGCGAGCGCTATTCCCAGATCCTTGTGGTGCAATTCTACCCTAAAGCCAGGATCGAAGTCGTGCCCGACGAACTTCTCCGCCTTGGCATCCATCACGTTGCTTCCAGCAAGTCCTCCCGAAAGAGCGTCGATGATGGCTTGCGGCTTGACGCCCGCTTTCGACCCGAGCACCAGCGCCTCCGAGACCGCCGTGATATTGAGCGCCACCACGATCTGGTTGCAGGCCTTGACCGTCTGTCCGGCCCCGACGTCCCCAACGTGCGTCGCAACCTTGCCCACCACGTCGAAGATAGGTTCAGCGCGCTTGAAGTCCTCCTCACTGCCGCCGGCCATAATAGAGAGCGTCCCTTGCTGAGCCCCAACGTCCCCGCCACTAACCGGGGCATCCACGATAGAAGCGCCACGTTCCCGTGCTTGCTCGGCCAGCTTCCGGGTTACGACCGGCGAGATGGTGCTCATGTCCAAGATCAGGGTTCCTTCACGAACCCCCTCGAAGACTCCTCCCTCCCCCGCCAAAACTTCCTCGACCTGCGGCGAATTTGGGAGCATGGTGACGATAATGTCGCTCTGCCCGGCGACTTCCTTATAGCTGTCTACGACTTCCGCGCCCTCGCCGGCAAGCTCTTTCGCTTTACTGTCGGGACGATTGTAGAGAACGAGATCGTACCCCGCCTCTATGAGGTTGTGGGCCATTGGTCCGCCCATAATTCCAAGCCCTATAAACCCGACTTTCTCCGGCATTAGTCCTCCTCGCTTTCTCTCTGATTCAAGTTGCTTTCCGAAAGCTCTTCGCCAAGCAAAACATCATCGAAGTGGGCTCCGAACTCCCTAGACCTGACCTCCGTGGCTTCTCTGTATCTCGACTTGCGATCCTCCCAGGCCGACTGGACACCGAATGCGGTTCGGGCGAAGTTTGCGGATTTAATAGCTTCCTCCAGTCTTTCGTCTCCGGGAGCGTATATCTCCGTGGGATTTCCTACCGCGATGGCATTGGGAGGTACAAAGAACTCATCCGGCACGACCGAGTTGGCGTGTACCAGAGCACCAACCCCCACAGCCGCGCCTGATCCTACGCTAGCCCCTTGCAGCACGGTGGCTCCAGCGGCGACGTAGCAAGCTGCCTCCAGTCTGCAGCCTAAAAGTGTTACGTGTGGACCCACGAAAACGTGATCCCCTACTATAACGGCAAGATCCTCACCACCCTCATCGGTAGCGCGAAGTACGGCGTTTTCACAGATGATGGCACACTCACCCACTTCTACCTTGGACGATTCGGAGCTAAGGACTGCTCCATACATCGTGCGACTTCTCGGACCGATCGAGACATTGCCCGACAAAACCGCCGTCGGGGCTACGAAAGCGGAAGCATCCACCGCAGGTTCGACTCCGCGACTTTTAATTATCATTTCTTTTCCACCTAGATTTTCAGTTCGGAAACCGGCACGTCCGTGTCCCGCAACTCGAACGGCAGCCAGCCGAAGCTGTCTTCGGTCGCCTCGGTGGTGGGGTTGTATTCCAGGCCGACGTAGCCATCGTAGCCAAGTTCTTCGAGAGCGCCGAGCACGTAGGGGTAGTGGATCTCTCCAGTCCCTGGCTCTCCGCGCCCCGGCGAATCAGCGATTTGGACATGCCCGATCTTGCCTATATGCTGCCGCAGCTTCGCCACGAGGTCTCCCTCCATCCGCTGCATGTGGTAGAAGTCATGTTGTATCGCTACATTGCCACGGCCCAGGCTATTTACGAACTCCACCGCTTCACCGGTCGTGTAGATAAGGTACGGTCCATTCTCGAAAGTATTGACCGCCTCAACGACCAGCTCGATGCCGACCTCCCGCGCCGCATCAGCCGCAAAGCCGACGTTCTCCCGCGCTAGAGCGAGTTGTTCTTCGCGGCCCATGCTCTCGATCTCATGCCCGAGCAACACGTTCATGCGACGGCAGTCTAGTAGTCGTGCAAGCTCCAGCGCTACGGGTACGTTATCCCTAAATTGCTGTTGCCGCTCCGGATCACCGACCAACCCACGGTCGCCACCGGCCATGTCCCCGGCATCGAAATTGAACAGCGCCACCCGGAGGCCAGCGTCCTTCACCGCTTTCTCGACTTCGTCGAGATCCTCCCCCGCAGGCCACCAAAACTCTACGGCCCCGAACCCGGCCTCCGCCGCGAGCCTGAACCGCTCCAGAAACGGAGTCTCCTTGAAAAGTATCGAAACGTTCGCGCTGAACCGCATCCCTGCCTCCTACTACTCTTTCAGCAATATGATTCTCACATTCCCTGTATTCAATAAAACACGACCTGGAGCCAGCGTAAACGGATTATTCCGCATGATGGAAATTGTCTCTTCCACGACTTCAAGCCATCTCCAGCTTCTCTGTAAGGGCAGTGGAGATACGCTTGAGGTGTGGGGTTAGGGATTCCGAACGCTTGCTTTCGAGTCGGCTGGAGGGCCCGGAGAGGCTCATGGCGGCGAAAACGTCTCCGTCTGCCCCGAAGACCGGTGCGGCGAGGCACCGGACTCCATCTTCCTGTTCGCCGAAATCTACGGCATATCCCTGACGCCTTATCTGCTGCAACTCGGATCTTAGCTGTTCGGGGTCTGTTATGGTGCTCGCGGTGTACCGGACTAACTCCAGACGTTTGAGGAGCAACTCGACGAGCCGGGGCGGTTGGTAGGCTAGTAGGACTTTTCCCGTGCCGCACGCGTGCAGCGAGACCCGGTTGCCCGGCTCGGTGAAGATCCTCAACATGCGGTCCGGCGGGATTGCCTGCTCTATGTACATGGCGGAGTTGCCCTCCAGGATCGCCAGGTTCGCCGTCTCCCGGCTCACTTCCGCCAACTCTTCCAGAAAAGGCAGCGCCGTATCGGCGACCCGCTCCCGCGTCACGGTCGCCATCGTCAGCGACTTGAGGCCCAACGCGTAGCGACGGGTCTCCTTGTTGCGATGAACGTACCCTCGGGAACCCAGGGTCGCCAGCAGCCGGTGGACCGTCCCAGCGGACAAGCCCGTGGCCGCCCCGATCTCACTGACCCCCAACTCACCCTCCGACCGGCTCACGAACTCCAGGATGTCCAGCGCCCGCTCGACGGACTGCACCCCGCCCTCTCGCGGACGAGCCTCCGTTACATTCTCTGTTCCCAATGTCTCACCTCAGCGCCCCGAAAGTTCCTAACGGAACAAGAATACCGAAAATCCCCCCCTGCCGCAGGCGAATCGTCCTATCTATTCCGCATCATGGAAAGCAAGCCTTGCCCCATGTAAGTATCCGGAAGCACAATGCCCGTGCAGTTGAATCTTGGGGATAGTGGCACGGAGAGGAGCAGCGTACAGATGTCCACGATGAACGTAATGGAAGCGGTCGTGAAGGTTATGGAGGATGAGGGCGTAGAGGTCGTCTTCGGGGTTCCGGGGGCGGCGATTTTGCCTCTTTACAAGGCGATGAGCAAGTCGGAGCAGATCAAGCACTACTCCGTCCGGCATGAAGAGGGTGGCACGCACGCCGCCGATGGGTATACGCGGGTTACGGGGAAGGTTGGCATCAACGTCGGGACGAGTGGGCCGGCGGGGACCAACATGATCACCGGCCTCTACACCTGCCAGGCCGACTCTATACCCCAGATCTGCATCACTGGCCAGGCCCCAACCACCGTGCTGCACAAAGAAGCGTTCCAGGCCGTAGACATAGTGGAGATCGCCAAGCCCGTAACCAAGTGGGCCGTGCAGGTAAAAGAGCCCGGCCAACTCGTCTGGACCTTCCGGGAGGCGTTCCGCATCGCCCAGGAAGGCCGGCCCGGCCCGGTCCTCATAGACCTGCCGATAGACGTACAGAAGGCCGAAGTGGAGGTGGACTTCGACCCGCGAAGGGGCGGCCCGCTACATTTCGAGAAACCCGAGCCCCGGCCCGACGCCATCCGGCAGGTTATAGAGATGATCCTGGAAGCGGAAAAGCCGGTCCTGATGCCCGGCGGCGGAGCCATTATCGCGGATGCCTCGGAGGAACTCGTGGAGCTGGCGGAATACTTACAAGTCCCGGTAAGCCCGACGTACATGGGCAAGGGCGTGATCCCGGAGGACCATCCGCTCTACATGGGCATCGTTGGGTTGCAGACCAGCCAACGTTACGCGAACGCGCTGTTCCTGGAGAGCGATCTGGTAGTCGGCATCGGGAACCGCTGGGGCGACCGGCACACCGGCGAACTCGACGTGTACCGGGGCGACAGGAAGTTCGTCCACATAGACATAGACCCGCGCCAACTCGGCCGCGTATTCCCGCCGGACCTCGCCGTTGTCTCCGACGCGAAGCTGGCCCTGGAGGCGATGAACGACGTCGCCCGCGACATGACCTCAGAGCGGGAACCGGACGAGTGGGTCGGGCGGGTGGACGAGCTACGCTCCACGATGCTCCGCAAGACCAACTTCGACGACGCGCCGGTAAAGCCCCAAAGGGTCTACCAGGAGATAAACGAATACTTCGACCGGGACACCGTCTTCGTGACGGCGATCGGGCTGTACCAGATCTTCGGCGGCCAGTTCCAGAAGAC
>JBARZM010000022.1:0-1943 GCA_049650095.1 Rubrobacteraceae bacterium
GTCCCTCGGGGTGCTCCCAGCGGAACTTGCGCTCCGACTCTTCTATCTCGTAGTCGTTTATGGAGGCGTCCCGGCGCTGCATGAGGCCGTTTTCGTCGAACTCCCAGTGCTCGTTGCCGTGGCTCCGCCACCACTTGCCGTCCATATCCTGGGACTCGTACTCGAAGCGCACGGAGATCCTGCTTCCCTGATAGCACCACAGCTCTTTCTTTAACCGGTAATCGAGCTCCCGGTCCCACTTGCGCCGCAGAAAGCCCTCTATCGCCTCACGCCCCTCGAAGAATTCGTCCCGGTTGCGCCACTTCGAGTCAACCGTGTAGGCGAGCGCCACCTTCTCCGGGTCCCGCGTGTTCCAGGCGTCCTCGGCCTTCCGCACCTTCTCCCGGGCGCTCTCCTCGTCGAACGGCGGCAGCGGTGGCCGCTGGTTCTCTTGCATCTTTGGACCTCCTCTCGATCGAAGACGGTAAATCGTCTTTCGGCTTGTATGATACAAGACCCAGGATTCTTATCCTGACGCCCCTCCCTTTCTGCTTTCGAGGGCTTCGGCGAACCCGTTGAGCGTTCCTGCGAGCCGGGTGCGATCCTCCCGGCCCAAACCGGCCAACATACGCTCCTCCACGGCCCCCACCATCTCGTGCGCCCCAGCGACTAGCCCCCTACCCTCGTCCGTCAGATAAGTTCGCAACACGCGACCGTGCTCGGGATGTGGTCTGCGCGCTATTTGGCCAGCCTCCTCTAGCTTCGCCAAGATCACGTTCATCGTCTGCGGCGTGACGAAACTCCGCCGGGCCAACTCCGCCCCCGATAACCCAGGCTCCTCCTCCAAAACACTCAACACCGCATACTGCGGCGTGGTCAACTTCACCTCCTTCAACACCTCATCCATCCGCGACCTCAGGGCGTGCTGCGCCCGCTTCAACGCGTACCCGACGCTGCTATCCAGAACATTTTCCACAGTTACTCCTTGATAAATTATCAATACACTGATATATTATCAGTATGCTGACATAGATTATCAGAAAGGTACAAAGATGGCACGAGTTATTGGCCCGGATTTCGTAGCGTTGCAGGTCAGGGATCTCGACGTTTCACGGAGGTTCTACGAGGAGAAGCTGGGGTTGGAGGTGGATCCCCAAGGACCACCGAACGCGGTAGTGTTTCGCACTGAGCCGACACCTTTCGCCGTTCGGGAACCGATGGTGGATCTCGACGCGGTCGAGAGGCTCGGTTGGGGAGTCGCCTTGTGGTTCCGCTGCGACGACGCACAGGGATTGTACGAATCTCTAGTTGCCGGTGACGTCCAGATCGTCCAGGAACCCTTCGATGGTCCGTTCGGGCGCACCTTCGCTTTCGTGGATCCGGACGGATACACGGTGACGGTCCACGATGGCTAGAGCAACGTTCGAGATAAAGCCGGAAGGTCCGTACTCGTTTTCGGCGAGTATCAGTTTTCTGGAAGGCTTCGCGCCAGCCGCTTATGACGGAGGCGGAGCCTTCCATCTCCGGCTCGCTTTTGTCGCAGGTGGTCGAGAAGCCGTGGCCGGGGTGCTGGTCCGCTCCGAGGGCGAAGTCGTAACCGGCGAGGTGTACGGGGAAGCCGACCCGGAGACCGTGAAGCGCCAGGTGGCCCGAATACTTTCTCTGGACGTGGACGGCAGCGGTTTTCCCGAAGTTGGGGGAAGGGACCCGGTCGTTGGGAAGCTTCAGGAACGGTATCCGGGACTCCGGCCGGTATGTTTCTACTCGCCGTACGAGGCGGCGGCGTGGGCCATAATCGGCAACCGCATCCGCATCGTGCAGGCGGCTAAAATGAAGAAATGCATGGCCGAAGAACTTGGCCCCGTCGTCGAGATAGCCGGTGAGCCGGAGCGGTCTTTCCCAGGACCTTCGCGGCTCGCGCACCTCGAAGGCTTTCCAGGGTTGTTCGGCAGAAAAGCCGAGTA
>JBARZM010000023.1:0-30941 GCA_049650095.1 Rubrobacteraceae bacterium
TGCCCTGCGAAAACGCCGGGGTCGCGGCCGGCGCGTCGTGCAACTCTTGCAGGTCGTCGTCGAGCCACATCAGGGTGAGGGAGCATCCGGCCATGTCCAGGGACGTGACGAGCTCCCCGACGAGCGGGCTGTAAACCTCGATGCCACGCTCTCCGAGGAGCCGGTTGACGTCGCCGAAGAGGACGAACAACTCTTCGTACTTGGTGCTCCCGAGCCCGTTGAGCATGACGGCGGCCTTGCTCCCGGCGCCTTCCGGGGCGTTTTCCATCAACGAATCCACGAGAAGCTCCGCGATGCCGCTCGCCGGCTGCAACTCGGCGGTCTGGATGCCCGGCTCGCCGTGAACGCCCATGCCGACCTCCATCGTGCCGGGCTCGACGGTGAACAGCGGCTCACTCTGGCCCGGCAGCGTGCATCCGGCGAAGGCTATCCCTATGCTGCGGGTGGCGGCGTTGGCTTTTTGCGCGGCCTCTTCGACGCCGTCCAGGTCGTCTCCCCGGGCGGCGCCCGCGCCGGCCACCTTGAAGACGTAGTGGTCGCCGGCTACGCCGCGCCGCTCTTCTTCCTTACCTTTCGGGGCGGAGGCCACGTCGTCGGTGACGATGACCGTGCGGACATCCATTCCCTCGCCCCGGCAGCGCGTTTGGGCCATATCGAAGTTCAGTACGTCGCCGGAGTAATTGCCGTAGGACATGAGGAGGCCGGCGCCGCCGTCCAGCGCCTTCATGCAGCGGTAAGCCTGTTCGCCCGACGGGCTCGTGAAGATGTCCCCGATCACCGCGCCGTCGGCGATTCCCTGGCCGACCACCCCGCAGAAAGCCGGATAATGTCCGGAGCCGCCCCCGATCAAAACGGAAACCTTCCCTTCGACCGGTGACCCGACGGCCATGACCCCCGAAGCGTCCGGCACCCGCTTGACGTACCTCCCGTATGCTGCCAGGAACCCCTCGACCATATCGTCTTTGAACGTCGTAGGGTCGTTCAAGATTACCCTCTTCAAGACAAGATCCTTTCCCCGATGTTCTGTCTCACGCTCACCCTGTCGCACCTGGCTCGAATCATGGCACAACCGCCACCTTCATGCGCCCGCTTTCAGCTAATATCTCGATAGCCTTCCCAGCGTCCCCAACCGGGAAACGATGCGCGGCCATCTCCAGCACCGCCACGTTTCGGGTCGGTCAACCGGGGCGCCGTATCGTAGTCCCAGCCGCCCCGACCTTCACCGGGACTTCGTCCGGGGAAATTTCGACGCCCAATATCTCCCCACCTTTAGATCGGCCGGAGCCGTGTTTCACAGCCTCAGTTATGGCCTACTCTCCGACCGTGGCGCTGGGCTTGTTCGCGCTTGCCTCGTGCTGGGACATGTTGTGCATGGACTCCTTCATCTGCGGATAGGTCTCCACGTAGCGGTCCACGTAGAACTTGTACGCTTCGTGGGCCTCCTGGTTCGGCTCGATGGTGCGCTCGGTGTGGACCATCGCGTCGGTGGCGTCCTGAATGTTCTCGAAGACGCCGGCGCCCACCCCCGCCAGCATCGCGGAGCCGATAACCGGTCCCTCGCTCTCTTTCGTGAACGAGACCGGGACGTTGGAGACGTCGGCGTGCATCTGCATCCACATCTCGCTCTTCGTGGGGCCGCCCGCCACGACGGCCTCGCCCGGCTGGTACCCGTGGTTTCGCATGGTGCGGAAGATATCTTCCGTGCCGTAGCAGATGCCCTCCAGGATGGCCCGGAAGATGTGGCCCGGCGTGTGGCCCAAGGAGAGGCCCCAGATCGCGCCGCGCGCCAGCGGGTCGGTGTGCGGCGTGCGGTTGCCCTGGAAGTAATCAATGACGATGAGCCCATCCGAGCCGATAGGCACTTCCTCGGCCATTTCGGTCAGGATGTCGTAGGTGTCTACGCCGCGCTCTTTTGCTTTCGCCGCCGCTTCCGAGGCGAAGTTATTCTTGAACCACGCCACGATGGAACCGGTAGAGACCTGCCCGCCCTCGACGCTGTACTGGCCCGGTACTATGCCGTCGGTGTAAGACCCGAAGAAGCCCCGGCCGTAGTGGGCCTCCGCCGCCTGACCGACTATAACGTGCGACGACCCCGTGATAAGCGCCATTTTCCCCGGCTCGGAGACGCCGAGACCCAGGGCGCCCACGAAGGCATCCCCGCCGCCCTGCGCCACGGGCGTGCCCTCTTTGAGGCCCATAGCCTCGGCGGCCTCCTTCGTGAGACCACCAACCGCCGTACCCATGTCGAGGACCTTTTCGGGGAACTTCTCGATCACGTCTTCGAGACCCACGGCTTCGTAGAGACTCTCCGGCCAGCCGCCCGCGTCCCGGTCGTAGTAAGCGCGGAAGCTGGCGGTGTTGATCGAGGCGGTCCACTCGCCGGTGAGGCGGAACGTCGCCCAATCCACGCAGTCGACGATGTGCTTCGCGTTGTCGTAGGTTTCGCGCTCGTTTTCTTTTAGCCACAACGCCTTCGAGGGCATCCACTCGGCGGAGACGGGGCCGTAACCGTTGTATTTGAGGGCGGGATCCCCTGTTTGCTCCACTTTCAGGGCCTGGTCCGAGGCCCGCACGTCCATCCACAGGAGCGCCGGCCGGAGCACCCGGTCCCGCTCGTCCATGGCGACGACCGTGCAGGTCGTCGCGTCCGTGGAGATGCCCGCTATCTCATCGGGAGATACGCCGCTCTGCTCCAGCGCGCCCTTCGAAGCCTGGCCCAGGCTCGACCACCAATCCTCGGGGTTCTGCTCCGCCCAACCCGAGCGTGGGAACTTCGTCTCGAACTCGACGCTATTGAAGACCAGCGCGGTTCCCTCGCGGTCGAAGATGCCAACCCTCGCACCACCCGTCCCGAAGTCTATGCCCATCAAGTATGGTCCTTCAGCCATTATTCTCCTCCTATCCCGCGTCCAGCCGCCAAATCCTTCTCCGGCAACCGAAGCCTTTGACTAACTTCTCATGCTCGCAATATGCTTGAGAGCGTCACCTTCCTCATCTATTCTGAAATCCTTAGATTCCACCGCCGATTATCCGAACGATCACTACTACGGTAGCCATCGTGGCGATCGCGAGGACCGGCTGGCCACCGATGGCCGCCCCGAATATCCCACCGGCGAACGCCGCGATGACCAACGCTACGCTAAGTTCCATAGGTCACCGCGAGTCTGTTCATCCCTTCTCTCATGTCCCCCGCTCAGCTGTAGCACGGAAGTCGTGATCTACCAACCACGTTGCCTGCGCCGCTTATTCAACTTATCAACTTCGACACCCCTACCTTGTCTTCCTGAAGTCCCTAGACCCAAAAGTTGTAACTAGGCGTCGTTCAAGGAGTACCTTGCGAAGTTCCACATGCTAAGCCTGGCACAGAAAACGCCATTGTCCGCCTACCCTCATCACCTATTTCTCCCTCCCTGATGGGAAGACAGCGTAGCATTGGCCTGCAAAGTTTGTCAAATGTTCAGAATTCGTAGATCTGTACGTCATTGATGCTTACTAGAGGTTATCTCATAAATGCAGGAGTGCGGATGTAGCGGCTCTGTCGTGCGTTCTCTCAACCAGTGGGAAGTATTGGCCGAAGATCTGGTGGAGCGTGGGGAGATAGACCTTTCAGAGTGCTATATAGACGCCACGTTTGCAACGGCCTTAAGAGGGCGGGGGCGTACGTTGGAAAGACCAAGCGGGGCAAAGGTACGAAGAGCGCTATACGAGCCGGGGCGGACTTCGGCAAGCCTTCGAGAGATTCTGGCGCCCGGACTATAGACGTGACACATGGGCGCCTGACACCCCGCCAGACCAGCGGACGCTTGACGAGCTTTTGCCCGAAGGGAAAAGAACCGTGCTTGCCGCGGCTTTGGATCTCGAACACGAAAAAACCCGGCCCTCCCTATCGGATCAGAAGTCCGCTGTGCTCTATCCAACCGGGCTACGGACGCTCGTAGGCCGTGTTTCGGGCGGTGAGAGCGGGTGAGGGGAATCGAACCCCCATCATCAGCTTGGAAGGCTGGGGCTCTACCATTGAGCTACACCCGCGCACGTTGCGGTCCATTGTCGGGGCGAGAGGATTCGAACCTCCGACCCCCTGCTCCCAAAGCAGGTGCGCTACCAGGCTGCGCCACGCCCCGTGGAGCCGAAGCCTAGTATAGCAAACGGAGATGGCGCTTTAAATAACTAGATAACGGCCGCCGGGCCGACGGCTTCTATAGTCTTTCCGAGGAAGCGGCCGCCGAGCAAAGCGAAGGCGTCCGGGTCGTCGCTGCAAACGAAGGTGGGGCTTCCGTAGTCTTCGGTGGCGACTGGACGGCGTAGTTGCCCCCGACGGGATAGGATGCGCCCAACCTCCAGCGCGGTCTGGCCGGCGGAGGAGATGAGACGCACCTCCGGGCCCAAAGTGCGGTTGATGGCGGCGGAGATCAAGGGATAGTGGGTGCAACCCAAAATGACCGCGTCCACCCCACATTCCATGAGCGGCCGCAGGTATTCTAAGGAAATACCATCCAGCTCCGGCCCCTCGGTGACGCCTCTCTCGATGAGGGGCACGAACCTGGGCGCCGCCTGTTCGTAGACCTCGACCCCGGCGTCCAGGTGACGCACGGCCCTCGCGTAAGCGTGGCTGCCAACCGTCCCCTCCGTCGCAAGCACCCCGACCCGGCGGTTCAAGGTCTCCAGGACCGCCGCCCGCGCCCCCGGCTCTATGACCCCGATTATTGGGACCTCGAAAGCCGTCTGGGCCGCTTCGAGTGCGGCCGCCGTCGCCGTGTTGCAGGCCACGACCACGAGCTTCACGTTCAGGCCCGTGAGGTAGCGGATGATCTCGAACGCGAACTCCCGCACTTCTTCCAGGTCCCGAACCCCGTAAGGCACCCTGGCCGTGTCTCCGAAGTAAACGGTATGCTCGTAGGGAAGCCGGTCCTGAATCTCCGCCAACACCGTCAGCCCACCGACACCGGAATCAAAAACGCCTATGGGACGTGGATCGCTCACGGAGCTAGATTATAGCCATCCTCAGGGCACATAACATGCGGAAACCTTACCCTGTATACGTTTGTTCGGAAAACTGTAGGGTAATACTGTTTGCCGTATATAAAAGCGACCATTTTAGGAGAAGATTTGAAGTCTGTAGTCATTGACGGTCCCGAGGGCCAGGTCTCGGTAGAGGAGCGAGAGAAGCCGACCCCGGGCCCGGGGCAGGTCGTGATCCGGGTAGAGGCCTGCGGCGTCTGCCACAGTGACCTGAATGTCCTCCAGGGGGCGTTTCCGTTCGCCCGGTACCCGGTCGTGCCCGGCCACGAGGTTGCGGGCGTGGTCGAAGAAGTCGGCGAGCATGTGGAGTGGCCCGAAGTCGGCGCCCGGGTTGGCATGCCCTGGCTCTACTCATCTTGCGGACACTGCGAGCAGTGCACCAACGGCGACGAGGTAATGTGCGCCCGGGTACAGGTTACCGGCGTCTCCATCGACGGCGGCTACCAGGAATTCATGCTCGCCCCCGCCGCCTACGTGGCCCCGATCCCCGACGGTATGGACTCTGCGGACGCCGCGCCCCTCATGTGTGCCGGCCTGACCGTCCACAACGGCCTCAAGAACGCGGGCTTCGAACCGGGCGACCGGGTAGCAGTGATCGGCCTCGGCGGCCTCGGACACCTGGGGGTCCTCTACGCCCGCGCGATGGGCGCCCGCGTCGCCGTCCTCTCCGGAAGCCCGGACAAAGAAGATGAGGCCCGCGAACTCGGCGCTGAACAGTTCATCAATACAAAGGACGGCTCCGTCGCGGAGGCGCTGCTGGAATGGGATGGCGGCGCGAACATCATCCTCGCCACCGCTCCCAACACGGAGCCGATGACCGAAGCCCTGCCGGGCCTCGCCCCCGACGGCACGCTCGTAGTTCTCGGCGCGGCGCCCGGTGAGATCGTCGCCAGCCCGACCGACCTGATCATGGGCCGCCGGCATCTGATGGGCTCCCCATCCGGCTCCCGCAAAGACATCCGTGACGCCCTGGAGTTCGCCGTGACCCACGACATAAAGCCCCGCATCACCCGCCGCCCCCTCGAAGAAGCCGCCGACGTACTAAACGAGATGCACGAGAACAAGCTAAGGGGCCGCGTAGTCCTAACCATGGACTAGAGGCACCCCGAACAACCCTGCGAACAAAGAGAGGCCCGGTCCGTAGACCGGGCCTCTTTAGTGGAGGCGGCGGGGCTCGAACCCGCGTCCGCGAGCGCGCCGTCCGCAAGATTCTACGAGCGTAGCTCCCAGTTTAATTTCGCCTTACGCTACGGACCGGGGCGCCGCAGCGGGGCTAGCCCTTTAAGTTTCCCCCAGGGACTCCGGGCCGGAGCCAATGAGGTTGAGCCTACTAGATGACACCGGGAACCGGGCCGTAGGCTGCCCGGGCCGATGAGTCGCTTTTATTTAAGCGGCTAGAGCCATTTCGTTATCGTTGGCGTGTATCTTTATGTGCCGGCGTTTTACGAGTCTCCAGCAAACTCGGCTCGTCTCACTAGACGCAGTCCGCTCACGTCGAAACCAATGCGCCCCCATACAAAGTGTATTTTAACATTCCGTAACCTGTAATCAACGCCGGAGGCGCTCTTTCATCGCCCGGTCCATCTCCCGATCGGCGGTTTTCTTGGCGATCTCCCGCCGTTTGTCGTACTCTTTCTTGCGGCTGGCGACGGCGATCTCCAGCTTTACTAGTCCCCGTTTGCTGTAAAGCTTCAGCGGGATAATGGTCTTGCCGTCCTCCTGGCTTTTCCCGATGAGCCGGTCGATCTCTTTGCGGTGCAGCAATAGCTTCCGGTCGCGGGTCGGGAGTTGGTCTTTGTGGGCCGCGTTGGCGTACGGCGAGATATGGGACCCTATTAGAAACGCTTCTCCGTCCCGCACCCGGGCGTAGCTCTCTTTCAGGTTCGCCCGCCCCGCCTTGACAGATTTTACTTCCGGTCCGGATAGCTCCAGGCCGGCCTCGTACGTCTCTTCTATATGGAAATCGTGGAACGCTTTTCTGTTGCGCGCGTAGTCCGTCATATCCTCTTCACCACCCTAAGCTCCGCCCGCCGCATCAGCGGGATCACCTCCATCAACTCTACCAACACCCGGTCCCCAACCTTGTAAGAGGAACCGATGGCGTCGTTGGAGAGGACGACGCCATTGTCCTCCAATTCCCACCAGCCGGGCAGCTTGCTAACGTGTACTAGTCCCGTCGCCCCGGTCTCAAGCTCCACGAAGAGCCCGAACGCCGCCGTGCTGACGATGGTTCCCTCCATCACGTCTCCGACCCGGTCCCGCATAAGCCACATCAGGGTGTAGTCGTCCGCCGTGCGCTCACAGATCATGCTGGCGTACTCCCGCTCGGAGATCTGGGCCGCCACGCCCGCCAGGTCTTCGGGCGTCTCGTCTCCCAAAAGCGCCCGATGGACCAGCACGTCGGCGTAGCGTCGGATCGGGGACGTGAAGTGCGTGTAATCCTCGAGGGCCAGCCCGTAATGCCCGGTATCCTGCGGCTGGTAGGAGGCCCGGGGGATAGAGCGCAGTATCATGTAGTTTACCGCGTCGGACTTCGCTTTCTGGGAAATGACGCCCAGGTTCTCCGGCGTCGGCTCCGCCTGAAACCCGACGGCGGCGAGCCGCTGGCCGAGCTTCTCCATATCCTCGGCGTCCGGCCGCTCGTGAATCCGGAATACGCCGCCTTTTTTACCGCGCAGCATCTTCGCCACCGACTCGTTCGCCAAAACCATCAACTCTTCTATAAGCTCCCGGGCCGGGGTCGAGCGCCGGACGCTGGACGCCAACGGCACTCCCTCCGGGTCCAGGTCGTATTCGGGCTCGCGGCCGCCGAGATCCAGCTTTCCACGCAACGCAGCCTGGGTCTTTAGCTTCCTTGAAAGCTCGTAGGCCGTTTTCACCAGCTCCGGCTGGTCGACCTCCGACTCGGATCTCAGAAAGGCGTCGACGCCTTCGTAGGTGAGGCGCGCATCACTTACGATGCTGCTCCGGTAGACCTTGCTGCTCTCTGCCCCGCCCGATTCGTCCAGTTCCATTTCGACCGTCACTGTAGCCCGCTCGACGTTTGGTTTCAGAGAGCAGACTTCGTTCGAAAGCCCGGCGGGCAGCATCGGGGCGACCGTGCCCGGCAGGTATACCGAGTTGGCCCGGCGTTCGGCCTCCCGGTCCAGGGCGCTTCCCGGCTCCACGTAGTGGGTCACGTCTGCAATGTGTACCCACACCCGGTAGCCTTCCTCCATGGCATCCACCGAGATCGCATCATCGAAATCTTTCGCGTCTTCGCCGTCGATGGTAACCGTCGGCAGGTATTTCAGGTCCACGCGGTCCCCGGGTTCTTTCTCTGCTACGGCGGTCGCCTCGGCTTCTACCTTGTTCGAGAAACCGCGCCGCGTCTCTATAGAAGCGAAGAGCGCCTCGTAGACGTTGCGCGGGTCCGTGGAAGGGCCGAGCACCTTTATTACCTCGCCCCGCAGCGAGCGTTCCTTCTCCCGGGTGCGGACGAGCACGATATCCCCCGCGTCGGCGCCCCGGCGGAGCTTGCGCGCCACCAGCACCGGGCGCCGCTCCTCTACGAATAGTGGATCGGCGACCGAATACTTGCCGCGACGGATGAGAACGGCCGGGAGGATCATGGTGTAGTCCGATCATGACTCTTAATGCGGTACACATCGTGAGTCTATCACGGGGCGACCCGGGTAAGCCCTCATCCAAGCGGGACACGGCGCCCCGGCAAGCCGATTCTCTACCGGCCCCTAAACCTTCAGGAAACGCGTTACAGAGAGGAAGCTGCCCACGACACCTATCGCGGCGCCTACGGCCAGCAGGATCAACAACACCAGCGGAGTATTTACCGCATCGGCCGAGACGGGGACGAAAGGCAGCGCGTCCCGGGACCACTCGACGAACAGGTAGTTCATCCAGACCACGACCGCCGTCGCGAGCCCGGCCCCGATCAGACCTTGCACCAGCCCCTCGAAGACGAACGGCGTCCGCACGAACCCATCCGAAGCCCCGACCAACTTCATCACCTCGATCTCCTTCCGGCGGGCGAAGATGGAGATGCGGATCGTGTTGGAGATTAGAAGGACGCTCGAAACCAGGAACAGCGCCGTCGCCGCCCTGAGACCCCAGACCATGTAATCCGTAACCTCGTTCAGCCGCTCGATGGTCTGCTGCGGGTAGCTTAGGTCGGCCGCCGCGAACCCCTCTCCCTCCAATTTTTGGGCCACCGCGTCGGCGTTTTCGGCCTCTCCGAGCTGAATCTGCAACGAAGCCGGCAGTACGTCGCTCCCCAGGTTGGAGTAGAGCTCCGGCCTCTCCTGGAACGTTTCCTTGAAGTTGTTCAAGGCTTCCTCTTTGGACACGTACGTCACCTCGGAGACCTCCGGGTACCCCTCCACCGCGGAGCGCGCCTGGTCCACCTGCTCTTGCGAGGCGTCCGGGGGGAAGAAGGCTTCCACGCTAACGTCCTGGCGCACGGAGCTTATAACGCCCCCGACGTGCGAGCCAACCAGAAGACCGGCCCCCAACACCAGCAGGCAGATGAACGTGGTGGTCACCGCCGTAATGCTCATCAGCAGGTTCAGGCGAATATTCCTGAACGCTTCCTTGAGCGAGAACCCCAGGTTAAACCTCATCGGCGTAGGCCCCCTTCACCATGTCGCGGACCACGCGCCCATCCTCGAGGGCGACGACCCGCTTCTGCATGGCGTCTACCATCTCCTTGTCGTGGGTGGCTACCACCACGGTGGTGCCTATCCGGTGGATCCGGTGCAGAAGCTGCATGATGCCGACGCTCGTCTCGGGGTCCAGGTTTCCGGTCGGCTCGTCGGCCACGAGGATCGGCGGCTGGGATACGAACGCCCGGGCCACGGAGACCCGCTGCTGCTCACCACCGGAGAGTTGCTCCGGCAGCTTCTCGCTCTTCCCGCCGAGCCCCACGAGGTCCAGGATCTGGGGCACCTTCGTCCTTATCGCCCGGCGCCGCTGTCCGGTGACCTCCATCGCGTAGGCCACGTTATCGAACACCGTCTTGTTCGGGAGCAGCTTGAAGTCCTGAAATACGCATCCGATGTTGCGCCGGTGCCGCGGTACCTTGCGCCGCGGGATAGAAGAAAGCTTCGTGTCCCGGACGTAGATCGCGCCGGCCGAAGGCTCTATCTCCTTTATTATCATCTTCATTATCGTGGACTTGCCGGAACCGCTGGCCCCCACGAGGAACACGAACTCGCCGGGGTCTATGTTCAGGTCGATCCGCTCCAGGGCGACCGTGTCCTTCCCATAGACTTTGGTGACGTTGTCGAATCGGATCATAGTCTCTCCAGAAGTGGATTTCGGCCCGACGGTCCAGGCCGGGGACGTTCACGCCCTGGCCCGTTCCCGCAACGAGGTCCCCCCTCCAGGCCCGGACAACGCCAGAAGATAGCAGCAACCACGGTATTTATCAACCGCCGGCCTTCCCAACCGGTATGCGCCCTATCCTGCCTTCGACCACCACTTTCCCCTCTTCGACCCGAACCCCCGAGACTTCCGTATCGTACGGCAGGTCCCCCAGCGGATATTCGAAGCCGGACCGCGAAACCAGCCGGTCCGTGAGCCCCCCCGGAAGCGCCGATCCGAAAGCGGAAATCTCGCGGGGCCCGAAGACCAGGGTTTCACCCTCCAGTTCGAGGTTGCCCGCCACGGATACCGGCACGCGAATTCCCATAACCCTGGCCTCCACATCCACGAACATCTCTCCCGGTTCCAAACGCACGCCCTGCACGGCCACCCCCTGATTACCAGAATTCGCCAGCCGGGTCACCTCTTCTTCGGAGAGTTCCATCCGCAGCTTCCCCGAGAGCGGCTCCTCGCTCTGAAACGACCCGCCGCTTATGCTGGCTAGCAAGTCGAGGTCAAAGGGGTCCAGGTCTATGACCGTCCTATCTGAACGGACGCCCTCGAAATCCACCTCCTCCAGCACCACCCGGCCGGACCCGAACCTGCGAACCAGAATGCCCGGCGATGGTTCGCCCTCCAGCTCCACTTCGGGAACACTTCCGGGTTCCAGGCGGTCCTGGATCTCCCGGGCAAACAACCCCTCGACGATCGCCGGCAGAAATATATAACTACCGACCACCAACACGACCCCGACGAGCAACAAGATGCCAAGTCCGACACCAAAAAGTTTTAGCAACACGTCTACGGCCACCTCTGGCAGTGTCTCCGGAAGCTCAACCGTCAGAGGTTGCGCTAACGGCTACGCCGCGCCTTGTGAGGGACGGTTCTTCAAATAGGCGTAGATGAAAGAATCTATGTCACCTTCGAGGACGGCGTCCACGTCGGAGATCTGCTCTCCGGTGCGGTGGTCCTTCACCATCTTGTACGGATGGAGCACGTAGGACCGTATCTGAGACCCCCACTCGTTGTCCGCCTTTTCCCCGCTCTGGGCGGCGATCTCCCGTTCCCGCTTCTCCCGCTCTAGCTCGAATAGCCGGGCGCGCAGCACTCCCATCGCGACCTCCCGGTTCTGGTGCTGGCTCCGTTCGTTCTGGCACTGGACCACGACCCCCGTCGGCAGGTGCGTGATCCGGACCGCCGAGTCGGTCTTGTTAACGTGCTGCCCACCGGCCCCCGAGGCCCGGTAAGTGTCTACCTTGAGGTCCTTCTCGTCCACCTCCACCGCCACCGCATCCCCGATAACCGGGGCCACCGCGACGGAAGCGAAGCTCGTGTGGCGACGCCCGCCGGCGTCGAACGGGCTTATACGAACCAGCCGGTGAATCCCTCTTTCCGCCGAGAGCAACCCGAAAGCGTGCTCGCCGCTGATCGAGAAGGTGGCGCTTTTGATCCCCGCCTCTTCCCCCTCGGTGTACTCGATAACCGACAGGTCGTAGCCTCGACGCTCGGCCCACCGCCGGTACATCCTGGATAGCATCTCCGCCCAATCCTGGGAATCGACCCCTCCGGCGCCCGGGTTGATCGTAAGTATCGCCGCCCCCTCGTCGTACTCGCCGGTAAATAGCCGGGCTATCTCTTGTTCCTCCAAAATACCCTCGACCCGGCGCAACTCTTGCCCGACCTCGGGGAGCAACTCGCCGTCCTCCTCCGCGAGTTCCAGCAACTCGGAGGAATCCGAGAGGCTGGACCGGAGACCTTCGAACAACCTGAGACGCCCCTCGGCCCGCGAGAATCGCGCCGACACGTCTCTGGCCTCTTCCTGGTTGTCCCAGAAACCGGGACGACTCATCTCCTCCGCGAGCTTTGCCGTGCGGCTCCTGAGGGCTTCCACGTCGAAGAACGCCTCCAATTCGGCGAGGCGTTCTTCGAGCTCCGTGGTTTTCTCCCGAAGTTCTGTCACTAATTTCTGTCGTGCCCGTTCGGGTCCGCCGGGCCGCTTCCGTTCATCAACCGCTGGTGCTCGGAGGCGCCTATCAGGCCGCACCGCTTGAACTTCTTGCCGGATCCGCACGGGCAAGGGTCGTTGCGCCCGACTTTCTCGTTTCTACGGGGCGCCTTTGGCTCCGGGCTCGGCTCCTCGCCGCCGCCGCTGTAGGAGAGGTTTTCGATCTCCTGCTGTTCCGGCACCTCGACGTTCTCGATGCGGTAGATGTAGGTCACGTAGTCTTCCTTGAGCCCCTGCTCCATCTCCTGGAAAATGTCGAAGCCCTCGCGCTTGTATTCGACCAGCGGGTCGCGCTGTCCCAGGCCGCGCCATCCGATGCCCTCGCGCAGGTAGTCCATGTCGTAGAGGTGCTCCCGCCACCGGGAGTCGACTATGGAGAGCATCGTATACCTCTCGGCCTGCTCGAAAGCGTCCGCCCCGTCGGTCCGGATAAGACCCCGCTCTTCGAGCTCCACCGTACGCTTCTCCCACTCTTCTTTGCGCTGCTCCAGCACTTCGCGGGCGTCGTCCAGGACCATCTCCATGACCTGGTCGCTGGTAAGCTCGGTTACGTCCAGGTTCTCGAAGTCTATGGTGGTTGGGTAAAATTTGTTTAGCTCCGCCGCCAGGGTATCGAGGTCCCACTCCTCGGGATAAATGCCCGACGAAACGTACTGGCCGACCTGGTTCGTCAAAACGTCCTCGACGTACTCCCAGGTATCCACCTTCTCACCCATCAAGATATCGCGCCGGAGACCGTAAATCACCTCGCGCTGCTTGTTCAAGACGTCGTCGTATTCCAGGATCCGTTTCCGAATCTGGAAGTTCTGGCTCTCTACCTGCTCCTGCGCCCGGCGGACCGAGCTCGAGATCATGCCGGCCTCGATCGGCACGTCTTCCTCTAGCCCGATCCGCTCTATGATGTTCTGCATCCGCTCGCCGCCGAAGAGCCGCAACAGCTCATCCTCGAACGACAAGAAGAACCTGGACTCCCCCGGGTCGCCCTGACGCCCGGAACGTCCCCGGAGCTGGTTGTCTATCCGGCGGGACTCGTGCCGCTCGGTGCCCAGCACGTACAGCCCGCCAGCCTCCGCCACGCCGTCGCCCAGCTTGATGTCGGTACCGCGTCCGGCCATGTTGGTCGCGATGGTAACCGCGCCGCGCTCGCCGGCCTCCATAATGGTCTCCGCCTCGCGCTCGTGCTGCTTGGCGTTCAGGACGTTGTGCTTGATCCCCCGCCGCTGCAACTGGTTCGCCAGATGCTCCGAAACCTCGACCGAGACCGTGCCGACCAACACCGGCTGGCCTTTCTCATGCCGCTCCACGATGTCTTCCACGACCGCCGCGTACTTGGATTTCCGGGTCTTGTAAACGAGGTCGTCCTTGTCCTGGCGGACCATCTCCTCGTTCGTCGGGACGGAGACGACCTCCATCTTGTAGATGTGCATGAATTCGTCGGCCTCGGTCGCCGCCGTACCGGTCATACCCGCGAGCTTGTCGTAGCCCCGGAAGAAGTTCTGGATCGTCACCGTGGCGACGGTCTGGTTCTCCTCCCGAATATCCACGCCTTCCTTCGCCTCTATGGCCTGATGCAGCCCCTCGGAGTAACGCCGGCCTTCGAGGACCCGGCCGGTAAACTCGTCCACGATAAAGACCTGGCCGTCGCGCACTATGTACTCATCGTCCCCCTTGAAGAGCGTGTGCGCCCGCAGCGCCTGGTTCAAGTGGTTGACCAGGTTCGCGTTTACGTCGTCGTAGAGGTTCTCGACGCCCAAGGCCTTCTCGACCTTCTCCACGCCGCTCTCGGTCGGCGCGACCTGCTTCTTCTTCTCGTCCACCTCATAGTCCTCGCCCTCTTTGAGGCGCGGGGTAATGGCGGCGAACCGGTAGTAGATATCGGCGGCGCTCTCGGGCATGCCGGAGATAATTAGCGGTGTCCGGGCTTCGTCTATGAGGATAGAGTCGACCTCGTCCACGATGGCGTAGCTAAGCTCGCGCTGGACGAGCTGCTCGGGCGAGGTTGCGATGTTGTCCCGGAGGTAGTCGAAGCCGAACTGGGCGTTCGTGCCGTAAGTGATGTCCGAGGCGTAAGACTCCCGGCGCTCCTCGAAGCCCATGCCATCCTGTACGATCCCCACGGTGAGGCCAAGGAATTCGTAGACTTGCCCCATCCACTCGGCGTCGCGGCGGACCAGGTAGTCGTTGACGGTGACCAGGTGGGCGCCGTTGCCGGAGAGGGCGTTCAGGTAAATCGGCAGGGTGGCGGCCAGGGTCTTCCCCTCACCGGTCTTCATCTCGGCGATCTTACCCTGGTGCATGACGATGCCGCCCATCACCTGCACGTCGAAGGGCCGCATCCCGAGCGTCCGCCGGGAAACTTCCCGCACGACGGCGAAAGCCTCGGTCATAAGGTCGTCGAGCGTTTCGCCCCCGGATAGTCTCTCCCGGAACTCGTCGGTCTTCGCCCGCAATTCGTCGTCTGAAAGTTGCTCTACCTCCGGCTCCAGGGCCGTTACGGCCTCGACCTCGCGCTGGAGGGCCTTTACCTTGCGGCCCTCCCCCATCTTCAGGATTTTCGTCAGTAAGTTCGCCAAATCTAAAGTTTCCTCTTACCTCGCGGGCTCGATGAGCCCATAGTTTCCATCTCGCCGCCTATATATAACATTTATCGCGTCGCTGTCAGAACTGGTGAACACGTAGAAGTCGTGATCCAAAAGCTCCATCTGCAGCGCGGCCTCCCCGGCGTCCATCGGCTTCATCTGGAATTGTTTGGACCTTACTATCCGGGCCTCTAGCTCCTCTTCGTCGTCCACGACGAAAGGCTGGGGCTCCGGGGAGTCCTGGTCGTTTTTTGCCTGTCCGTGCCACCGGGCGACCTGCCGGCCCCGGTAGCGCTTCACCTGGCGCTCTAGCTTGTCACACATTTTGTCTATGGAAGCGTACATGTCGGCCGAGGCTTCCCGCGCCTTCAAAACCGTCCCGTTGATGAACATCGTCGCCTCGGCCACTTCGGGATCGGCGTTGGACCGGTTGCGCTCGTGGATCAACTCCACCTCGGCCCGGGAGTCGCTCTTCTCGTCGTCGAAGAACTTGTGTATGCGCTCGACTTTCTCCGACGCGTATTTTTCGAGGGCCTCCGTTACCGATATGTTGCGCCCTTTTACGGCCACATCCATGAACAGCCTCCTTTCAGTCGGTTTTAGCTATTAGCATCAAGCCATCAGCATTCAGCAAAACCCTTTTGCTCGAAGCCACGGGAAAGCCCGAGCCGTTCGCCGGAACGTCACTGTGCAGAAGGCGTTCCCGCTGACAGATCCAGCCACGAACCGGGCTTGAGAAGATGAAATACGAAAGCTGACGGCTGATCACTAACACGTCCTGCACAGGCTCAGAGCGTACACTTCTGCGGCCCCGGCCCTCCGGAGCTCCGCCGACCCGGCGCTTAACGTCGCGCCGGTCGTGAATACGTCGTCCACGAGCAAAACCCGGCCCCGGACGGCGCCCCGCGCCCGGAAAGCTCCCTCGACGTTCGACCGTCTCTCGGCGGCCGAAAGCTCGACTTGATCTCGCGTTATTCTCACTGCCTCCAGTCTATCGGATACGGGCTTCTTTATCTTATCCGCCAGGCCCCGCGCCATTAGCCCGGCCTGGTTGAAGCCCCGCCGGCGCAACCGGTAGGGATGCAACGGCACCGGCACGATGAGGTCGAAGTCCGCCGTAACGGCCTCTCGCATCATCGGCGCCATGAGTCTCTCCACTACCCGAAGGTATCCCGAATACTTGAGCGCGTGGACGATTCGCTTTCCCACCCCTTCGTACCGCAGCGGGGCCCGGGCGCTCTCGAAACCGAAATCCACGTTTTTACATTCTTCACAAACAAGGACTTCAAACGCGGTCGGCAGGCCACACCTGCGGCAGGCCGGCTCCCCGATCCAGGGTAGAGCCTCGAAGCAGTCGCGGCAAAGTACATCGCTCGCCCGGCCCCGGCAACCGACGCACCGCTGGGGATAGAAAAGGTCCGCCAAAGCCCCGAGGTAAAGCTCCGTCCTCATCGGCTACCGGAACACGTCAGCGACCGGCAACTCCCACCCGGGAACCACCTCGCCGCCCTGCAATACGTCTCCCTCGCCGAGCACACGCACTTCGGACTGATGCCGGCGCACGGACACGGTTTTGTTCCTCGGGTTGACTACCACGACCATCCGCGAACCGGCCTCCAGCCAACCCGAAACCTTCTCCTCTACCTCGGTATACAGGTCATTTGGAGACACTACTTCTACCGCGAGATCCGGGGCGCCGGGCCAGAAACCTTCTACTTCACCTACTTCTTCTATCCGCCCGCGGCTCACGAACGCCACGTCGGGCGCGCGCACGGTATCCGGATCGCTTTCTATCTTGAATCCCGTCTCAGCGGCGAAGACTACTCCCAGGTTGTTGTCCTCAACATGCTGAAAGAGTCTTGCGGCGACTTTTACAGCCAATCTACCGTGAATATTCCCAGCCGGCGCCATGCTACGCACCTCCCCCCGAACTAACTCTGTCCTCTGGTCCCCGTCCGGCGTCTTCAGCAACTCTTCAGCGGTAACCGGCTTTTGGGCTATGGTCACTTATACACCCCACCTCATATTGCTCGATTCTATTGTAGCCCACACTAGTGTGGAACGGGAAGGAACCTAGAAGCGCAGGCTTTGCGGCTGGAGGATGACCCCGGGGGTTACCCGGATGCCCTGGTCGAGCACGTTGCCCTCGCCGACCACCGAACGCGCGCCCAAGACCGAGAGGCCCCGGACGATGGCGTTCTGCCCGACGCGCGCGCCCGGACCTACTACGGAGCCCCGTATCACGGCGCCGGATTCGACCTCCGCCCCATCGAGGAGAATGCTCCCCTCCACGACGGCCCCGGGCCCGATCCGGCATCCGTACCCGACGGAGGAGCGTCCCCCGATGGTCGCCGAAGCCTCTATCTCGCAGTCACCGGCGATAGAGACCGGCGGGAGCAGCTTGACGCTCTTGCCGATCCCGGTGGAAGGGCATACCTCCAGGTAATCGAAGTCTTCATCAGCCCCTACCGCCCCGGACAGCACGTCGTGAGAGGCGGCGAGGTAGCTCCGGGGGGTTCCGATATCCCGCCAGTACGAGCTCGAGACGTGGGCGCGAAGCTGGCCCTGGGCCTGGAGCTTTGGGAATATCTCCCGTTCGATAGAGACTTCGCGGCCGGCCGGGATCATGCCCAGCACCTCGGGTTCGAAGACGTATACCCCGGCGTTTATAAGGTTGGTCGAGACCTCGTCGTAGGCCGGCTTCTCGGTAAAGCGCCGGACCAGCATGTCGTGGTCGACCTCGACGAGCCCGTAAGCCGTAGGGTCCTCGACGCTGGTCAGGGTTATGGTCGCCAGCGCGTCGGAGGCGGCGTGCCGGTCTATCGCCGCCTTTAGGTCCATCCCCGTGAGAACGTCCCCGTTCACGACGACTAATGGACCGCCATCGAGGTACTGTTCGGCGTTCTTTATTCCCCCCGCCGTTCCAAGCGCCCGGTCTTCGACCGCGTAATCCACCGAGAAGCTGCCGAGGTCACACCCGGAGAGGTAGTCCTGGATCCGGTCCGGCAGGTACCCTAGCGAGAGCACCGCCCCGTCGAGCCCGGCGTTTCGCAGGAAATCCAGCATGTAGCCCATGAAAGGCCGGTTGCGCAGGGGAACCAGAGCTTTTGGAATATCATAGGTAATGGGCCTGAGCCGCGTACCCTGCCCACCGACTAAGATTACAGCCTGCATAAGGACCGTAGTCTATCCCAGAATAGACGCCGCTACCAAGGCGGTGAGGGGACCGGCGACCAGGAAAAACAACCCCGTGGCGAGGGCCAACGCGTACACCGAGAAAGCCACCGCGCCAGAACCCTTCTCCTCATCCGTATCGACCGCCGGCTCCTCGAAGAACATGTTGCGGATAACCCCGAAATAGTACGGGACCGAAAGGACGCTGTTAACCACGACCGCCCCGACTACCACGTATACCAAGATAGATCCAGCCTGGGCGCCGGCCAGGATCACGTACAGCTTGCCGAAGAACCCCGATAGCGGCGGTATACCGACCAAAGCCGCCATGAACAAGGCCATGCTGACCGCGACCGCCGGCCGGGTGCGGAATAGCCCGTTGTAGTTCTTGGCCTCGTCGCCTACCAGATCTATAACCAGGAACGCCCCCATATTCATCACCGTGTAAGCGGCCGAGTAGACCAGCACGGCCTGTACTCCCGTGGCGGTCGCCGCGCCCTGCAATGCCGCGAACGCCGCCAGGATGTACCCGGAATGGGCCACCGAACTGTAGGCCAGCATCCGGCGCACGTTGCGCTGCCGCAACGCGAACAGGTTGCCAACGAACATCGTCAAAATCGCCAGAAAAGCCATGACCGCCGTCCACGTCGCCGCGGCCCCCGGCATCCCTTCCAGGAGTATCCGCAACAAGACCGCGAACGTCGCCGCCTTTGGGGCTACCGAGAGGAAAGCCGCCGCGCTGGTCGGGGCGCCCTGGTAGGCGTCCGGCGTCCAGAAGTGGAACGGCGCGGCCGACACCTTGAAGGCAAAGCCGCTTATGAGCAAGACCATCCCGAGCACCGCGACCGGCGAAAGCGTCCCCGAGTAAACCTCCGCCACATCCGAAAGCATCGCCGAACCCGCGACGCCGTAGATGAGGACCATCCCGTAGAGCAGTATGGAAGAGGAGATCACACCGGTCAGCAAGTATTTCATCCCGCCCTCGGCGCTCTCGCGGCGGCTCCGGTCGAACGCGACCATCGCGTAAGACGGTATCGTCGCGAGCTCCAGGGCCAGAAATACGCCGAAAAGGTCCCGCATCGAGACCAGCAGCATCGCCCCGAAGACGACCGAGAGGATCATGGTGAGGTACTCCGGCGCGTCGCCCGTGCGCCCCGACCACCGGGTGGCGGCGAGCACGGCGAAGAACGCAGAACCGGCCACGATCAGCTTGAAGAACAACGCGAAGTTGTCCACGACGTAGCCGCCCCCGAAGAAGCTCCCCGAGAACCCCACCGCCATCAAGGCCGCCGCGGCCCCAAACACCACCAGCGAACCCATGGCGGCGAGGCCGGCCGCGAGCCCCGGCGACCGCTCCACGAACACGCCGACCATGAGCACCAGGATCAGGAACACCAGGGCCACGATCTCCGGCAGCAGCCCGATGAAAGCCCCACCAGTTACCGGCATTAGTTGCCTCCTATCGCCGTGACGACCGCCTGGACCGCCGGCTGCTGCACGCCCACCAGCAAGGCCGGGAAGACCCCGAACAACACCAACAGAACCGCCAGCGGAACCACCGACGCCATCTCGATCGGCCCGGCATCGTCCAACCCCTCATACGCCGGGTTCTCTATAGGTCCAAATATCACCCGCGACAGCATGTACAGCAGATACATCGCCGAGAGCACAATGCCGAGCGAGGCAAGCGCCCCCTGAACCGGGAACGCCGCGTATCCGCCCATGATGCTCATGAACTCGGAGACGAAGACCGCCAGGCCCGGAAGCCCCATCGCCGCCAGCGCCCCGAGCGCCAGAAGCCCCCCGACCCACGGCATCCGCACGGCGAGCCCTCCTAGCTCGGATATCTTACGGGTGCCGGTCTTGGAGGCGATCACACCAACCAGGATAAACAACATCGCCGAGTACAACCCGTGCGTCACCTGCTGCAAAACCGCGCCGTTCAAACCAACCGCGTTCCCCGAAGCGGCCCCGAGCAGGATAAAGCCTAAAGTGCCGATAGAGGAGTACGCCACGAGAGCCTTCAAGTCCGGCTGCATAAAGGCCACGAAAGCCCCGTAGATAATGTTGACCACGCCGAACGCGGCCACGTACGGCAGGAAAGGCTCCACGCCCTGCGGCAGGAGCGGCAACGCTATTTTTATGATGCCGAAAGTCCCGAGCTTGGGCAGAATTCCCGAGAGCAGCACGTTCGTCGAGGTCGGGCTCGACACGTACACATCCAGCAGCCAGCTATGCAGCGGCACCGCCGGCACCTTCACCAGCAGCCCGAAGAGTACCGGGGCCGCTATCGCTATCTGGGCCGTGCGGGAGAGCCCGCCGCCGGCGTTCAGCGATTCGATCGAGAAGGTCCCGGCGAGTATCCCGAAAGCCAGAAAGCCGGCCAACATCACCGTGCTGCCGAGGAACGTGTAGATAAAGAACTTGGTCGCCGACTGCCGCCGGTTCTCGTCACCCCAAATACCCACCATCAGGTACATCGGGATCAGGGTGATCTCGAAGAATATGTAGAACAAAATGAGGTCTTGGGAGGCGAACACCCCGAGCATCCCGAGCTCCGCCAGGAAGATCAAAGCAAAATACTGCTTGAGGTTCCGCCGGATGTCCCAGGACGCGGCGACCGCCACGAGCGCCAATAAAGCGGAGAGGAAGAACATCCCGAAGCCGAGCCCGTCCAGCCCGACCCGGTAGCCGATGCTCAAAGCCTCTATCCAGGTGAAGTCTTGCGAAAGGACCCCGGCGCCGAGGCCGTCGCCGAAGGCAAAGTAAATAACGAGTATTAGCGCGAGCGGGACGGCGGCCACGCCGAGCGCCGCGTAGCGTACCAGGCGTTCGTCCCCGTCCGGCAAGAGCATCATCAGGATGGCCCCGAGCAGCGGGATGAAGATAGTTATCGTGGTGATCACAGGCGCACCCCCAGGCTAACGGCGGCGAGCGTTACTATCACGATCAGGGCCACCACCAGGAAGGTGTAGGCGGCGCCCGCCACCGCGCCAACGATAATTCCTATAACCAGAACGCTGAGCAATATGAACAATGCGTAGTTCTGCACCCCGCCGGTCTGGAACCGCCGCAGGAACTCCCCGGTACGCGAAACTCCACCCCCGACACCGCGGACCCCCCGGTCCAGGCCGCGCCGGTCGAACACGCCGGCCGCCCGTCCGAGCGCCTTGGCGCCCCGGACGAACGTTGCGCCGTATAAAGCATCGAAGTACCAACCTTTGTCCAGGAACGTATGCAGCCCGGAGAACCTCTCCGCCAGGGACGCAGCCCTCGCCGGGTTCTGGACGTACAGTACGTAGGCGAGGCCGATACCCAGCAGACCAACGACCACCGAGATGGCCGCCATCAGGAAGCTAAACGAGTGTGGCTCCAGCGCCAGCGTATCGGTGGCGAAGCCGCTCGGGGCCACGAATTCCGCGAAGTAATCTCGCAGCGGCAGGCCGAAGCCTTCGGGGATGCCAACCCAGCCGCTAACGATGGCGAGAAAAGCCAGTATGACCATCGGGCCGGTCATTATGCCCGGCGGATCTACCGCCATCCGGGCGGCCTCGGTGCGCGGCTCGCCGGTGAAGGCCATGAAGATCGCCCGAAATATATAGAACGCGGTCAGCAACACCGTCAGCAGCGCCATCCCGAACAACACGTAGTAGCCCTCGTCGAAGGCCGAGGCGACGATGGTATCTTTGGACCAGAAGCCGCTAAACGGGAAGATCCCCGCGAGCGAGAGACCGGCGATGACCATCGTCCAGAACGTCAGCGGCATCCTCCGCCGGAGACCGCCCATATCGGCCATGTTGTAGCTGTTCATGGCGTAGATAATGCTGCCCGCGCCGAGGAACAGCAGCGCCTTGAAGAACGCATGGTTGTAGAGGTGGAACATCCCGGCCGAGAAAGCCCCGATCCCCAAAGCCAGCATCATGTAGCCGAGCTGTGAGATCGTCGAGTAGGCGATTACCCGTTTGATGTCTTTCTTTACGAGCGCCATCGTCGCCGCCATAAGCGCCGTAAAGCCGCCGACGTACGCGACGGTCAGCATCGCCGTCTCGCTCTGGACGAAGATGTCGTAAGTCCGGGCGACGAGATACACGCCGGCCGCGACCATCGTCGCCGCGTGGATCAGGGCCGAGACCGGCGTCGGGCCTTCCATCGCGTCCGGAAGCCATACGTGCAGCGGGAACTGCGCGCTCTTGCCGATCGCCCCAACGAAGACCAGCACGACCGCCGCCGTAAACAATGAACCCCCGATAAACCCGGCCTGGGCCGCCTCGGAGATGCCCCGGAAAGAAGTGGTGCCCGTCTGGGCCCAAAAGATGATGATCCCGATAAACAACGCCGCGTCGCCGACCCGCGTGACGATAAACGCCTTCATCGCCGCGTCGCGGGCGGACGGCTTCTGGAACCAATGTCCTACCAGAAGATAGGAGCAAACACCGACCAACTCCCAGAAAATGTACAACTCGATAAAGTTTGGCGCGACGACCAACCCGAGCATCGAGGCGGTAAACAAGTTCAGGACCGCGTAGTACCAGGCGAACCGTGAGTCGTCCTCCATAAACGCCCCGGAGTATATCTGCACCGCCAGGCTAACGAGGCTCACCACGACCAACATCACGGCTGCGAGGCCGTCGATGTAAATTCCCATCGGGAAAGAGCCGCCAACCCCGAGGTCGATCCAGTTGACCGCGAACGAGATCGGCTCGCCGTCGCCCTGGATTACCAGGAACAGCGCGGTAACGGAGAAGACCAGCGAGAAAACCATCCCGAAGATGGCGACGTACTGGGCGCTTTCGCGCAGGTAGCGCCCAAAAAGCGCCAGCACGAGAAAGACCAGCGCCGGGATACCCGGGATGGCCGCGATTATTAGCTGACCCGCTACGGTCTGTGTCATTTAGCCGTTCTCCACAAAGACTTGCTCCCTCTAGCCCTTCATCGTATTGATCTCGTCAACGTTCACCGTCCGGCGCGAGCGGAACACCGCGAGCACTATCGCAAGCCCGACCGCGACCTCGGCGGCGGCTATGGCGATCACGATCACCGCGTAGCCCGCCCCCGCGCCGCCCGCCTGCGGCAGGTAATCCGAAAAAGCCACGAGAGTCAAGTTGACCGCGTTTATCATCAGCTCCACGCACATGAAAACGACCACGGCGTTGCGTCGGATCAAAGCGCCCCACGCCCCGATGGCGAACATGATCGCCCCAACGATGAGGTAGCCTTCGAGCGGCAGCGCAGGATTCAGGATATCCAATACCTGTTGCTGCATTATTCCTCCGCCCCCTGCTGGTCCGGGCCTTCGCCGACTTTCCGGCGGCTAATAACTATGGCCGCCACCACCGCGATCAAGAGCAGCACCGACACGACCTCGAAGAGCAGGGCGAAGATTTCCGGACCGCCTCCAACCCCCAGGAGCGTCTCTCCGAGCGCCGTTACCTCCCGCGACCCGCTACCCGCCTCCGTGGAGCCCCAGTCCTGCGACACGAACACATAAGAGAGGAAAAATCCCACCCCGGCGGCGACCATCAGGCCGGGCCAGTGCTGACGCTGGATGATGGTGCTGAGGCTCCGGACCTGCGGTTTCTGGGTAAACATGATGCCAAACAGAATAACGACCGTCACCGCCCCGACGTAGATCAGGACCTGAAACGCCGCCAGCGCCGGCGCGTTGAGCATCACGAAGAACCCCGCCACCCCGAGGAACGACCCCGACATGAACAACGCGGAATGAACGACGTTGCGGCTGAGCACCACCCCGAGCGCCGAGACGAGCGTCATCCCGGCGAGAAACGCGAACGCGACGATCAAGCCGCTTCTTCCTTTTTCTTGGGGGCTTTTTTGGGGGCCTTTTTCGGCGCGTCGCCGTCGGCGGCCGTCGCGTCCTTGCCAGCGGCCTTCTTCGGCTTTTTCTTTACCGTCGGCTTGGGGTCCACCGTCGGGTCCACCGGTCGCTCGCCGAACTGCCGGGCGAGCTCCAGGCGGTTGTAGGCCTGGGCTTCGAACTCTTCGGTGTGGTAGATGCAATTTACCGGGCAAACTTCGACGCACAGCGAACAGTACATGCACCGCGAATCGTCTATGACGAAGCCGACCGCGTAAGGCTTGGCCTTGCCCGAGCCGTCCGCGTCGCGCTTGGTCTGCTCGATGGAGATGCAATGGTCCGGGCAGACTCTCATGCACTGGAGGCAGGCGATGCAGCGGTCCATATCCACCGTCAACATGCCCCGGCTACGTTCCGGCAAGTCCCGCTTGTACTCCGGGTACTGGCGGGTGATCTTGTCTTGAAAAAGGTGCTTGAGCGTTATGCTCATGCCCTTCAAAATGCCCTGTCCTAGCTGCGGCATCCTATAAAACCTCCTGAATGATCAATATCCCGAGGGACACCACGAAGAGCCACACGAGCGTAATGGGAACCAAAACCTTCCAGCCGAAATCCATGAGTTGGTCCATCCGGAGCCGGGGGACGCTCCACCTTATCCACTGGAACGTAAACATTATCAAGGCGGTCTTTATCCCGAACCAGAACCAGTTGAACATCCCGAGGTCCAGAATTTCGAGCGGCGGCTGCCAGCCACCGAGGAAAAAGGTAACCGTGATCGCCGACATCAAGCCCATCGAGGAGAATTCGGCGGCCTGGATCAAAGCCCACGTCATCCCGGAATACTCGATCATGAACCCGCCAACGATCTCACTCTCACCCTCCGGAAGGTCGAACGGAACCCGCTTGACCTCCGCAATCCCCGATATATAGAACACGATGAACATCGGGAATAGCGGCCACGCGTACCAGTTCCAAATGCCGCCGCCCTGGGCGTTCACCACGTCCACGAGCGACAGGCTGCCGGCCAGAACCGCTACCCCGAGCAAACTAAGGATCAGGGGCACCTCGTAGGAGATCATCTGCGCCGCCCCGCGCAACGCCCCGAGCAACGAGAAGGTCGAACGGCTCCCGTAACCGGCCATAATGACGCCCAAAGCGCCGATGGACGTAATCGCCACGAAGAACAATATGGCGACGTTCAGGTCGGCGACCACCGCGCCCGGCGCGAACGGGATGACGAGCCACACGGCGACCGTCGGTATAAACATGGCGATCGGCGCCCCGAGGAAGATCCACAGGTCCGCCCGGCCCGGCGCGACGTTCTCTTTGGTGAACAGCTTGATAATGTCCGCGAGCGGCTGGAGCAAACCCCGCGGCCCAACCCGGTTCGGCCCGTACCGGAGCTGGATGTACCCGGCTACCTTACGTTCCCCCATTACGAGTATGGCCGCCAGGTTCAACGCGAGAAACAGGATCACCCCGAAAGAGAGGATAAAGCGGATCGGCTCCTGGTCGAGCAGGTTCAGTACCGTCTGCATATTACTTGTCCCAGCCGCCGGAGACCGGGTCTATGAGACCCATGATCGGCATGATATCCGGTAGATAATGCCCCGGCACGACCTCCTGGAGAAGCTGCATGTTGCAGAAGCTCGGGTCCCGGTAATGAACCCGGTAAGGCGTGTCCGAGCCGTCGGACACCACGTGAACGGAGAACTCGCCGCGCGGGCTCTCTATGCGACTGAACCCTTCGCCCTCCGGAGGCCGGATGCGGCGTCCCGTGTCGCCCATTACCTCGCCCTCGGGCATGTTCTCCAGGCACTGCTTGATAAGCTTGATGCTCTCCAAAATCTCCCGGACCCGCACCTTGTACGAAGCCTCCACGTCGCCGGCGTCTTCCGTGATAACGTCGAACTCCAGGTCTTTGTAGATGCTGTACGGATAATCCCGCCGGATGTCGAAGTCGACGCCCGTGCAGCGCAGCGGAGGCCCGGTGAGGCCCATCTCAAGGGCTTTGTCCCCGGTCATCTTGCCGACGTTCCGGGTCCGGGAGATAAAGATTTCGTTCCCCTGCACCAAATCCACGAAGTCCGACTGGTAGTTGGCTTCGAGCGTCTCTATGTAGTCCCAAATTCTCTGCGGAATGTCCGGCGGCAGGTCCGCCTTGACCCCGCCGATCCGGATGTAGTGAAACATCATCCTCGCGCCGGTGACGGCCTCGAAGAGAGTCTGTATCCGCTCCCGCTCCCGGAAGCCGTAAAGGATCGGGGTGAACGCCCCAAGCTCCAGCATGAGGAACCCGAGCGACGGGATGTGGCTCGCGAGCCGCATCAGCTCGCACATTAGAACCCGGATGTATTCGGCGCGCGGCGGTATCTCCACGTCAAGCATGTCCTCGACGGCGAGGCAGTAGCCGTGCTCGTTGTGCATGTTGGCGAAGTAGTCGAGCCGGTCGGTGAGCGGGATGACCGCCGGGTACATCCGGTTCTCGGCGATCTTCTCCTGACACCGGTGCAAATAACCCATCACGGGATCGCAGCGAACCACGGTCTCGCCGTCGAGCTCCAGTATGAGCCGCAGAAGCCCGTGCATCGCCGGATGCTGCGGACCCATGTTCATGTCAAGTGTTTCGAGGCCGAACTCATCCCGGATGTCAGGGTCTGTGAGGCGACCGCTCTCCCGCCCGCCGAGCGACTGGCTCTGTATATTTTTCTCTTCTCTAAGCATGCCTACCGCAACCCTTCGAAGGTCCGTTTGGTACTGATCTCGAAGCTCTTCAAGAGCGGATGGTGGTCGAAGTGGTCCTGCCACATGAACGTCCGCCGCAGGTCGGGATGCCCCGCGAACGCGACCCCGAACATGTCGTACGCCTCCCGCTCGTGCCAGTTTGCCGTCGGGTAGACGTGCGTGACCGTGCCGATCACCGGCTCCTCACCCTGGATCGTCGTCTTGACCCT
The DNA here is from genome assembly GCA_049650095.1 of Rubrobacteraceae bacterium. Taxonomy (GTDB): domain Bacteria; phylum Actinomycetota; class Rubrobacteria; order Rubrobacterales; family Rubrobacteraceae; genus SIRX01. The sequence goes on from JBARZM010000023.1 coordinate 26,905, forward strand.
TACGCCAACCCCGCGCAGGTCCGCCAACTCGTAGGTCAACTCGAAAGACCCCTGCCGGTCTACCACGGTAATAAAGGACAGATGCCGGACGTTTAGCTCTTCGCGGGCGGTAGCCAGCACCGTCGGCAAAGACTCCGGACTCACGACTACCTGCACAACGTTATCCAGAACCTCGGCTTCTTCTAGGCCGTGCCGGTTCCGGAACCCTGCCAGGTATCGCTCCAGGCGCTCCTCCACGTTTCCCTCCGGCAGAGTTACCGCCATCAGGCTTTCTCCCCGCCGTTGGAGGATTCGGCGCCGTTGCTCTCCGCCGGAACCTTCTCGGCCTCGGCGGCTTTGCGGGCTTTCTCCTGTTCCTTCAGCTTCTTCTTTACTTCCGCCGGGATCCAACCAACATCCGTCTGGGAGGCGGGCGGCATTCCTTTGCGCTCGAAGGTGTAGGTGCGCTTGAGCGGCTTTATACCGTCGAACCGCGGCGCCTTGCCCTCGCTGATCTCGGTGTACTCCCGCTCGGGGAGGTATTCCTGGATGTTGCCCTCGTCGTCCACCAGCGCCGGGCGCGGCTTGTCGGCCCCGCCGACCTGCTGATCGCGTTCGATCTTTTTCTGGAGCGTCATGATGCCGAAGATGAGCGCCTCCGGCCGCGGCGGACATCCCGGAACGTACACGTCGACCGGTATCACCCGGTCCGCCCCCATCAACACGGAGTAACCATCCAAAAACGGCCCGCCGGATATTGCGCAGGCCCCCATCGCGATAACCCACTTCGGATCCGGCATCTGCTCGTAGAGGCGGGTCATCCGCTCGGCCATCTTGGTCGAGACGGTGCCGGAGACGATCATCACGTCCGCCTGCCGGGGCGACCCCATGAACGGACTGCTGCCGAAACGCTCCAGGTCGTTGTGGGCCATGCCGGTGGACATCATCTCGATGGCGCAGCACGCCAGGCCGAACTGCAGCGGCCAGAGCGAGTTTTTACGCGCCCAGTTAAAAAGCTTGTCCGTACTCGTGGTGACGATATTCGGCTCGTTGAACTGCTGCATTACACCCATTTAAGGGCCCCCTTCTTCCAGGCGTAAGCCAGGCCCACGCCCAAAATAGATACGAAGATAACCATCTCGAAGAACCCGTAGAAACCAAGATCCTTGTATATGACCGCCCAGGGATAGAGGAACGCCGCCTCTACGTCGAAGATCAGGAAAAGCAGCGCGAACACGTAATAACGGACCGGGAAAGGCCGCCAGGGGTCCGTGACCGTTGACTCGCCCGTCTCGTAGATCTGGTCCTTGGTCCTGGAACGGTGCCCGGGAGAGATCAAACGCGCCATCATCAGTACCATGGCGACGAAACCCGTCACCAGCAACATCAATATTCCGACGTAGAGATACAGCGTTCCGTAAGACATCTCTTGCTGCATCAGGCCTAGCGTCAATCCATGCCTCTCTTCCCGAATAACTAACCGGAATATACCTTTGTTTCACGTAACATTCAAGCAGTATCTAATGGTAGCAAATGATGATTAATACCGCTTTCCGTTGCGGGCCAGGATCTGCACGTACTGTACGAGCATCTGCCGGTATGCTTCGAGAGAGGAAGCGACGAGATACTCCTTCGGGCCGTGATGCCCGCCACCGATCGGTCCGAACTCGACGCCCGGTATCCCGACCCGTTGGAAGTAAACGATGTCCGAGGCGCCGTGACGCCCCACGCCGACCGGATTGCCGTGAAAGTGCCGGGCGGCCACCTCCCGGAGGGCTTTCACGTAGGGATTTGACCGGGAGATATAGGCGGGTTCTCTGCAAAACAAGACCTCCACCTCGGCGGGGACGTCTATGGTCCGGATCTGGCGGGCTATCTCTTCGGGGTCCTGGTCCGGCAGGTAGCGGATATCCAGGTCGTAGGTGCAGCGGTCGGGCACCCGGTTCATCACGTCGCCCCCGATAATGCGCGCCAGGTTTATGCTCGGGTACGGGAAGAGATCGCTGCGTTCTTTGGCGAAGGGAAGCTCCAGCACCCGCCGGTAGTGTTCGTAGGCGAAGAGTACCGCGTTCTTGCCGAGCCAGGGCACGGAGCCGTGGGCGCTCTTGCCGAGCAGGGTGATCCGCAGGTCGAAGACGCCCTTGGACTGGGTGCCGATATGAAAGTCCGTAGGCTCGCCGGTGATCAGGAAATCCCCCGAATGGCCGGTGCGGATCAAGACCTCCGCGCCGGTCGGTCCCTCGAACTCCCGCTCTTCGTCCGGGACGATTAGCAGCTTGACCGTGCAGTCACAGCCGATCTCGTTCAAGTCCTCGACGGCGTACATCATCGCCGCGAGGGCTCCTTTCATATCGTAGACGCCGCGACCGTAAAGCTCGCCCCGCTCTTCGTACGGCTCGAACTGCGACTCGTCGCCCGGCACCACGTCGGCGTGCCCGTGCAATAGAAGCGTCGGCTCGCCCGAGCCAACCTGGATCACCAGGGACGTTAACTCCCCACCCGGCCCCGCGCCCTTGTACTGGATCGTCTCCAGCCCCCGGGCCTCGAACCAGCCGTTGATAAAGTCCATCGTCGATTGCGCCGCCGCCGGCGTGTATGACGGGTAACGAACCAACCGGCGCGTCAACGAGAGTACTTCAGTGCTGTTTACGGTGAGCGCCAGTCTAAGACTCCATCTTTATCGGTCCGCAGGTTGTCCCTAGCAGATTTCGCGTAGGCCTATTGTATATATGTAGTCCGCTTTTTCCGGCTGGTAGCCGGTTTTTATGGGCCTTCGGCGCCCCGGATAGGCCGGGAGCTTAACGGGCCACCGGATCCCCGGCCGCCGAGAAAGTTACCGGAGCCCCGAGGTTGGTGAGTTTCCCCTCGAAGTTTTCGTACCCTCGCAGGATGTGGTTGGCGCCCTCGACGATCGTGATTCCTTCCGCCACCAGGCCGGCCATGACGAGGGCCGCCCCACCCCGGAGATCCGGCGCCTGCACGATAGTTCCCGAGAGCTTCCGGGGTCCCCGGGCCATCGCCCGGTGCCCGCCGAAGAGATCGATTCCGGCGTCCATCCGGTTCAACTCTTCCGCCACTTGCAGCCGGTTCTCGTACACGTTCTCGGTGATAATGCCGGCCCCCGAAGTCTGGGTCATCAAGACCATCATCTGGGCCTGGAGATCGGTCGCGAAACCCGGGAACGGTAGCGTCGAGACATCCACACCGGTCAGGTCCTTCGGGTCGTCCACCCGGACCCTTATGCCGGATTCTTCGAGGCTTATGTCCGCGCCCATCTCGTACAGTTTTTCTAGTTCCATCTTGAGATGCTCCGGCACGGCCTTCTTGACCAGGACCTCGCCCCCGGTCGCGGCGGTCGACATTATAAAAGTGCCGGCTTCGATCCGGTCCGGCGTTACGGAGTATTCGACCGGGTGAAGCTCGTCCACGCCTTCTATCACGATCCGGCCGGTTCCGGCGCCTTCGATGTTCGCGCCCATGAGGTTCAAGAACTCGGCCAAGGCGACTACCTCCGGCTCCCGGGCGCCGTTCTCGATGATCGTGACCCCCGAAGCGAGCACGGCGGCCATCATCACGTTCTCGGTGGCCGTGACGCTCGGGTACTGGAAGACGACCTCCGCGCCCCGCAGGCCGTTCGGCGCGGTCGCCTTTATGAAACCGTGGTCCAGTTCGATCTCCGCCCCAAGGGCCCGCAGGCCGTCGAGGTGGAAGTTGAACTTCCTAAGGCCCAGGTTACACCCACCGGGCGCCGAAACCTCCGCCTCCCCGAAACGGGCGACGAGCGGACCCAGGACCACGATAGAAGCCCGCATCTGGCGTACCAGGTCATAGGGTGCGGTGTACGAATCTATCTCGCCACCCTCGATCTCCAACGTGTGATCCTCGAACCTGTTGTCGGCCCCGAGGCCGTCGAGCACGGCCCGCATCGTGTCCACGTCTTTTATGCGGGGCACGTTATGGAGCGTAGTGCGCCCCGGCGCGAGGAGCGCCGCCGCGATGAGCTTGAGCGCCGCGTTCTTCGCCCCGGAGACCTCGACCTCTCCTTGAAGCCGGGCGCC
>JBARZM010000024.1:0-7059 GCA_049650095.1 Rubrobacteraceae bacterium
TCGCCCGCGAGAGGAACCTCGTTACGTTGCGGCTTCCATCCGGTGAGCGGCGGCGGGTACAGAGCAGTTGCCGGGCGACCGTCGGGGTCGTCGGGAACCAGTCGCACCAGAACGTGCGCTGGGGCAAAGCTGGCCGGAAACGTCACCTCGGCATAAGGCCGACGGTGCGCGGGACGGTCATGAACCCGGTGGACCATCCGCACGGCGGTGGCGAAGGCAAGAGCACGCCGGGCCGGGCGCCGGTTACGCCGTGGGGTCAGATCACCCAGGGTTCGCCGACAAGGAAGAAGCACAAGCGGTCGGATGCGATGATCGTCCGGCGGCGTCGTAAGGGAAGGAGGCGCTAGATGACGCGTTCGTCTAAAAAAGATCCGTTCGTCGAGGAGCGTCTAATGGAGCGCATCCTCAGGATGAACGAGAGCAACGAAAAGCGGATGCTCAAGACCTGGAGCCGGGCTAGTGTGATCTACCCCGAGTTCGTGGGCCACACCATCGCCGTTCACGACGGGCGCAAGCACGTGCCGGTCTTCTGCACGGAGAACATGGTCGGCCACAAGCTCGGCGAGTTCGCCCCGACCCGGACCTTCCGGACCCACCGGAAAGACGACCGGACCGCGAGGAGGCGATAATGCGTGCTGTAGCCAAATACGTCCGCATCGCGCCCCGCAAGGCGCGGCTGGTGGCCGATGAGATCCGGGGTAAAAGCTACCCGCAGGCCGTTAGCGCCCTGCAGTTCACCAACAAGCGGGCGGCCGAGATCGTCAGTGGCGTCGTGAACAGCGCCGCCGCCAACGCGGAGAACAACAACGACCTGGACCCCGACGACTTGTTCGTCCGGGAGATCCGGGTAGACGAAGGACCGACCATAAAGCGCTACCGGGCGCGGGCGATGGGCCGGGCCACCATGATCCGCAAGCGGACGAGCCACATAACCGTGGAGCTCGGGGCTTCGCCTCAGGTTCTGGCCGCCGTCACCGCAAACGTAGACACGCCCGGAGACGAGGAGGACGAGTAATGGGTCAGAAAGTACACCCGGAAGGTTTCCGCCTCGGCGTAAAGCGCAAGGGCGAGAAGGTAGACTTCAAGAGCAGTTGGTACTCGGATAGAGACTTCGCCGAACTGCTCGGTGAAGACCTCAAAATCCGGGAGCACGTCGAGAAGAAGCTCACCCGGGCCGGCATAGCGGACATCCAGATCCGCAAGGCCGCCGAACAGGGCGAGGTCGTTATAGACATCCACACTGCCCGCCCCGGCATCGTGATCGGGAAGGGCGGCAGCGAGGTCGACGCGCTGCGCGGCGAGCTGGAGCGCATCACCAAGAAAAAGGTGCAGGTCAACGTGCGCGAGGTCTCGCGGCCGGAGCTAAACGCTGCGCTCGTCGCCGAGTCCATCGCCGAGCAGCTCGAAGGCCGGGCCGCGTTCCGGCGGACCATGCGCCGGGCGATGACCAGTGCCATGCGGAGCGGGGCCGAAGGCTGCCGTATCCGGTGTGGTGGCCGTCTCGGCGGTATCGAGATGAGCCGGGAAGAGACGATCTCCGAGGGGCGGGTACCGCTTCATACGCTGGACGCCGACATAGATTACGGCTTCCGGGAGGCGAAGACCCAGATGGGCCAGATCGGTGTGAAGGTCTGGATCAACCACGGGGTTCACGATGACGTTTTGGAGGGCAGGGTCTAATGCTCGTACCCAAAAAACTAAAGTTCCGCAAGCCCCACCGGGGCCGGATGCGGGGCCAGGCAAAAGGCGGTACCGAGGTGTCGTTCGGGGAGTACGGGCTTCAGGCTCTAGAGCCCGCCTGGATCACCAACCGCCAGATAGAGGCGTCGCGGATCGCGATGACCCGGAAGATCAAGCGTGGCGGTAAGGTCTGGATCAATATTTTCCCGCACAAGCCGGTGACGAAGAAGGCCGCCGAGACCCGGATGGGTAGCGGCAAGGGGTCTCCGGAGGATTACGTGGCCGTGGTAAAGCCGGGACGCGTGATGTTCGAGATGAGCGGCGTCGACGAGCAGTTGGCGCGGGAAGCCATGCGGCTCGCCGCGCAGAAGCTGCCCATAAAGACCCGCTTCGTAGTTCGTGGAGGTGGTCAGCAGTGAAAGTCGCAGAGGTCCGCGAGTTGGATGTCGAAGAATTGGAGCGTCGCGTCGCTGAGACGCGTCGTGAACTCTTCAATCTCAGGTTCCAGCACGCGACCGGTCAGTTGGAGAACACGGGTCAGATCCAGGAAGTGCGGAAGAACATCGCCCGCATCCTAACGGTCCTGAACCAGAAGAAGCAGGAGAGATAATGTCGGAAGATCGGACAACCCAGGGGCTCACGGGAGAGCAAGAGCCTACTGAGGAGGAACAAGAGCTTACGGAGGCTCTCGGGGGAGAACCCATAGAAGCTGAGGTCGCCGAAGAGGAAGAAGCCCTCATAAGCGGCCCCCGGATGGACCTGGACGAGGGCCGCATACAGAGCGACTCCTCGCGCGGCACCCGCAAAGAGCGGGTCGGCATGGTCGTCTCCGACGCCCCGGAGAAAACGGTTAGCGTGGCGGTCGAGACGCTCGTGCGCCATCCGCTCTACAAAAAGCGCGTCCGCCGCTCAAAGAAGTTCCTCGTACACGACGAGCAGAACGAGGCGCAGGTGGGTGACACGGTCCGGATCATCGAGACCCGGCCCATCTCCCGGCACAAGCACTGGCGGCTGGCGAACGTCATATCGAGGGCCGAGTAGTGATACAGCAGGAGACTAGACTCAGGGTAGCGGACAACTCCGGCGCCCGAAGCCTGTTGACTATTCGGGTTCTCGGGGGCAGCAAGCGGCGCAGCGCCGGTGTCGGGGACGTTATAGTGGCCTCCGTCAAAGAGGCGACCCCCGGTGGCGGCGTCCGTAAGGGCGAGGTCGTCCGGGCCGTAGTGGTCAGGACCGCGAAGGAGACGCGCCGGAATGACGGATCTTACATACGGTTCGGTGAGAACGCCGGCGTCGTCATCAACCCGGACGGGGCGCCGCGCGGGACGCGGATCTTCGGTCCCGTGGCGCGGGAGCTTCGGGACAAGGGTTACACGAGAATAATATCGCTCGCTCCGGAGGTGTTGTAGATGGGGCTCAAGGTAAAACGCGGTGACACCGTGGTGGTGATCTCCGGCAAGGAGAAGGGCCAGCGCGGCGAGGTCGAGCGGGTTATCCCGAAAGAGAATCGGGTGGTCGTTGGCGGCGTGAACGTCCGGACCAAGCACGCCCGGCCGAGCCAGAACAACCAGCAGGGTCTCTACACTTTCGAGGCCCCGATACACGTCTCGAACGTGATGGTCGTGGACCCGAGCTCCGGCCAGCCGACCCGGGTGGGACATCGTTTCACCGATTCGGGCGAGAAGCTCCGGGTAAGCAAGAAGTCCGGGGAGGACATAGATGGCTAGACTAAAAGACAGGTACCGCGAGGAGGTCGCCCCGGCGATCAAGGAGCAGTTCGGGATCGAGAACCCGATGCGGATACCGAGCGTGGAGAAGATCGTCGTGAACATGGGCGTCGGCGAGGCCGTGACCAACAGCCGGGCTCTCGACGGCGCGATGGAGGATCTGGCGAAGATCACCGGCCAGAAAGCCCAGGTTCGCCGCTCCCGCAAGAGCATCGCCGGGTTCAAGATCCGGGAGGGCATGCCCATCGGCGCCAGGGTTACATTGCGCGGCGAGCGGATGTGGGAGTTCCTGGACCGGCTGGTCAGCATATCCCTGCCCCGGGTGAGGGACTTCCGGGGGATAAACCCGAACTCGTTCGACGGGCGCGGCAACTTCGCCCTGGGACTTCGGGAGCAGCAAATCTTCCCGGAGATATCCTACGATTCGATAGATTCGGTCCGGGGACTGGATATAGCCGTGGTGACCACCGCCGAAACCGACGAGGAAGCGCGCGAGTTGCTGCGGTCCCTCGGCATGCCGTTCCGGCAGAGTTAAGGAGAGGTTCGCAATGACTAGAAAAGCTTTGCTGGAGAAGCAGAAGAAGCCGCAGAAGTTCTCCACGCGGGAATACAACAGGTGCCAGCGGTGCGGCCGGGCCCACGGCTACTACAGGAAATTCGGACTGTGCCGGATCTGTCTGAGGGAACTGGCCCACGAGGGCAAGATCCCCGGCGTTACGAAAGCGAGTTGGTAGGTAAGGTATGGCGGTTAACGATCCTATAGCGGATTTGCTGACCCGTATACGGAATGCGGGGATGGCGAAGAAGAAGACGGTAGAGATTCCTCACTCCAAGCTCAAGAGGGAGGTGGCCCGCATCCTCAAGGAGGAGGGCTACATAGAGGACTTCTCCGAAAAAGGCGTGGCCGCCGAGGCCAAGCTCACCATAGAGTTGAAGTATGGTCCCGACGGGCAGCGCGCGATCACCGGCCTGCGGCGCATGAGCCGTCCGGGTCGGCGGGTGTACCGGAAGCAGTCGAACATCCCCCGGGTCCTGGACGGCCTCGGGGTAGCCATACTCTCGACCTCGCGGGGGATTCTCACTGACCACGCGGCCCGTAGGGCCGGTATCGGTGGCGAAGTCCTCTGCTTCGTGTACTAGGGTACTAAGGAGGATTGAGAGAGCATGTCGAGAATAGGCAAAGCGCCGGTAGAAGTGCCGGATGGCGTACAGGTAGATATCTCGGGCCGGAGCATCAAAGTAACCGGGCCGAGGGGCGAGTTGACGGTGCCGGTCGGCAAAGGCGTCGAGGTCCAGCAGGAGGACGGAAGCCTCGTCCTCACCCGGGCTTCGGAGTCGCCGGAGCACAAGTCCATGCACGGGCTTACCCGGTCGCTCCTTTACAACGCCGTCGCCGGCGTTACCGATGGGTTTGCGAAGACGCTACAGATAGCGGGCGTCGGGTACCGGGCGGCGTTGCAGGGGCAGAACATCAACCTGCAGGTCGGGTACTCGCATCCGGTGGCTATAGAGCCCCGGCAAGGCATACAGTTCGAGGTGCCGGCCCCGACGACCATCGTGGTGCGCGGCATAGACAAACAGCGGGTGGGCCAGACCGCGGCGGAGATCCGGAAGGTACGTCCTCCGGAACCGTACAAAGGTAAAGGCATCCGCTACGAAGACGAGCAGATTCGCCGCAAAGTCGGCAAGGCCGGATAGCGCCGCTAACGGAAATCAGGAGGTAGCAGATGGCGGTTTTGGAGAAACGGGTACAGAGGGAGAAGCGGAAAAAGCGGCTGCGGCGCCGGATCTACGGCACCGCCGAACGTCCGCGGCTCTCGGTGTACCGGTCGAACACACACATTTACGCCCAGCTCGTCGACGACGACGAGGGCAACACGCTGGCGGCGGCTGATTCCCGTGAAGTAGGGGATGCCGAGAACCGCACCGAAGCCGCCCGTAAGGTCGGGGAGCTGGTGGCGCAGCGGGCCCAGGCAGCCGACCTGGAAGAAGTCGTTTTCGACCGGGGCGGCAACAAATACCACGGCCGGGTGGCCGCCCTCGCAGAGGGCGCGCGCTCCGGCGGACTGAAACTCTAAAGAAGTTCCAAAGGATTAGGAGGCGAGATCTTGGGTCGTCCAAGAAACGATAATAGAGGAGGCGGACGCCGGCAGCGCGGCCGTAACGCGGACTCGGACCTGCAGGATAGGGTCGTCGAGATCCGACGGGTCTCCAAGGTCGTCAAGGGCGGCCGGCGCTTTAACTTCAGCGCCCTGGTGGTCGTCGGCGACGGCAAGGGCAAAGTGGGCGTGGGCCTCGGCAAAGCCAACGGCGTGCCGGCCGCGATCTCCAAAGGCCAGGATAAGGCCAAAGCGAACATGTTCACCGTGCCGATGCGGAACACCACGATTCCGCACGAGGTCTTGGGCAAGTTCCTTAGCTCCGAAGTGATGCTCAAGCCCGCCTCCGAAGGTACGGGGGTTATCGCGGGTGGCGGCGTCCGGGCGGTGCTGGAGCTTGCGGGGATCAAAGACGTGCTGACGAAGGCGCTCGGTTCCACCACTTCGGTGAACCTGGTAAAGGCCACGGAGCAGGGTCTCCGCAGCCTGCGTTCCAAAGACCAGATCGAGAAGCAGCGGGGGGTGAAGATCACGATATGAGCCAGTTGAAGGTTACACAGCTAAAAAGCGTGATCGGCTCTCTCGAAAACCACAAGCGGACGGTTCGGGCCTTGGGCCTGAAGCGCATCCGGGACTCGCGGGTACACGAGGACACGCCCCAGATGCGGGGCATGCTCCACAACGTGCGCCACCTGGTCCACGTCGAGGAGGTGGATGAGTAGTGAAACTCAACGAATTGTCCCCGGCCCCGGGCTCGACCCGGGCCCGCAAGCGTCTCGGCCGCGGCAAGGGCTCGGGACACGGCAAGACCAGCGGTACGGGTCACGGCGGCGCCCGCTCCCGGTCCGGCTTCAAGAGCCGGGTCGGCTACGAGGGCGGCCAGATGCCGATACAGCGCCGGTTGCCGCGCCTGAAAGGCGAGGCCCGGGGCCGCCATACCGTGGCGCGCCCGACCGTCTACGCCCCGATAAACCTGGGCGAACTCCAGGACATCTCCGGTGATACTATTGGAATAGAGGAGTTGCGGGACGTTGGCCTTATCAGGAAAAAGGAAGGCCTGATCAAGATCCTCGGTGACGGGGATATAGATCGTTCCGTGACGGTAAAAGCCCACGCTTTCTCCCGGTCTGCCAGGGAAAAGATAGAGGCGGCCGGCGGGAGCGTCGAGATACTGGAGCGGTAGATATGCTGGGAGCCCTCGCAAACGCCTGGCGCGTACCCGAGTTGCGCGCGAAACTGATGTTCACGGCGATCATCATCGCGCTGTACCGGCTCGGGTCTTACATACCCCTGCCGGGGATCAACCGCCAGGCGCTCGAAGGCGGGGCCGATGCAGGAAACGCCATAACGGGCCTATTCGGGGTGTTTACCGGCGGGGCGTTTACGCGGTTGTCGGTGTTTGCGCTGGGAATTATGCCGTACATCACGGCGGCCATCGTCATGCAGCTTATGACGGTCGCCATACCGCGGTTGCAGGAGCTTGCAAAAGAAGGCGACACCGGGCAGCAGAAGATCACGCAGTACACCCGGTATTTCACGCTCGCGCTGGCCCT